>NZ_JACHGY010000001.1:2394303-2735772 GCF_014207595.1 Algisphaera agarilytica | reverse complement strand
GCAGCGACTGGCCCTTGAGCCAGGCGAGTTTCATGTCGTCGATCTCGACGTGCCCGGGGATCTGCTGGTTGATCGTGTCGACGATCCGAGCCGTGCCCGCCCCGGTGCTGATGAGCGTGGGCAGGAAGGCCACAACCAGCGCGATCAGCAACACCCCGCCGACGCTAAGCCGCACCGCCCAACGCACCACCCGCCGCACCCCGCCCCGTCGCGGCCGACCGCTGGCCGCCTCACGCACGGCGTCCATCTCTTCCTCGTCCGGGATGTCCTGGGGTCTGATCGACACGGAGAGATTGTATCCGCACGATCCGTCCGCGTAGGGTGGGCATCGCCCACCATTGCGACATGGCTGCCACGTTCAAAGCCGGTGAGCGGTGCCCACCCTACGACTCTTGTGGCTGGACGATTTCCACATCGGGCAGCCGCTCCCCACACTCCGGACACTCGGGCGTCGTCGGCGAATGCAAGATGTAATCGCAGTGCGGACAACGCGGCTCGATTGCCGCGACGCGCAGGATCATCCGGCATTTCTTGCAACGTGCTTCGGGCGATGTAATGAGTTGTTCTGCTTCACATCGTGGGCATCGAACCTGTATGCCTGCCAGCGTTGACCCAGCCCGACTCATCCGACCGCCACGCAACACTATTAATACAAACGCCAAGGTGAAACACCATGCGATCATCTGCGAGGCCGCAGCCAGATAATACAAGTCGTAACCTGATTCCAAAATAACCAAGTCACCAATCTTGCCAACGGATCGGTGGGCGGTCATGGCAACGATATACAAAACCATAAGCCCCCATGGAACCCATATCGTGCGATTCCAACGCTGCTTGCACACAAGACACCAAAGACAACTCCCCCACAGCCACAAAAGCACAATCAGCCAAATCGAGTCATGGTTCCTGTGATGCGCGATACTCCAGCCATCAGTTGTACTTTCGAAAAGAAAATTCAAAATCTTTAAATCATCGTTCTCGGAGCGAATCCAAATCTCGGCGAGAATGTTGTATATCCATGCAATAAACAAACATCCGCAGCCTGTTACGCAGGCCCACTGTGGCAATCCAAATCGCCTCAGCCCCCATAAACTTGCCGAATAAAGCAGTGAAAAGAGGATAAACCAGAGCCAACCAACGATCGACTCTTGATAGGTCAGACTCTCCGCGAATCTCTCGAGCCAATCGGGAAAGGCATACTCAGGACCTATGACCGTTACACTGTAGCTCAGTATCCACAGCATCTATCCCCCTACAGCTTGTCCGCCGCCAGCGACGCGAGTTCGCTGCGTTCGCTGCGGGCCAGGGTGACGTGGCCGACCTGAGCGCTGCCCTTGAGGCGCTCGATCAGGTAGCTCATGCCATTGGACGACGCGTCGAGGTAGGGGTTGTCGATCTGGGCAACGTCACCGGTGAGGATGATCTTGGTGCCCTCGCCGACGCGAGAGACGATGGTCTTCACTTCGTGGGGCGTGAGGTTCTGGGCTTCGTCGACGATCATGAACTGCATCGGGATCGATCGGCCGCGGATGTAGGTGAGCGGCTCGAGCACGAGTTGGCCCGAACTCTTGAACTGCTCGATGCGCTGCTCGATCGGCTTGGAGTCGGCGACCTGTTGGCCGACGCCGCGGGTGCTCAAGAGGTATTCGAGGTTGTCGAAGATCGGCTGCATCCAGGCGCCGAGCTTCTCATCTTTGTCGCCGGGCAGGTAGCCGATGTCACGGCCCATAGGCATGATCGGACGGGCGACGAGGAGCTTGTCGTAGCGCTGCTCGGTGAAGACCTTGTTCATGCCCGCCGCGAGGGCGAGTAGGGTTTTGCCCGTGCCCGCGGTGCCGAGCAGGGTGATGAGCTTGATGTCGTCGTCGAGCAGGAGGTCCAGGGCCATGGTCTGCTGGACGTTGCGGGCCATGATGCCGAACACGGGCTTGCGCGGCGCGTGGATCGGGATGAGGTGGTCGGTGTCGGCCAGGCGACGGGCGAGACCGGTGTGCGAGTCGTCGAGCGCGTTGCGCAGGTGGACGAACTGGTTGGGCAGGACTTCGATGGTCGAGGTGCTGCCGTCTTCGTATTCGACGGTGAGGTGTGGCTCGATGGCTTCGAATTCGATCTGCTTCTCTTCGTAGAGCCGATCGATCAGTTCGCCGGGCACGTCGAGCTCGGCGTAGCCCTTGTACAGGCGGTCGCTGTCGACCTTCTGCGCCTCGAAGTCCTCGGCGGGCAGGCCGAGCGAGTCGGCCTTGATGCGAACGTTGATGTCCTTGGAGATCATCACCGCGTTCTTGCCCTCGTCCATCAAACGAAGAGCAACGGAGATGATGCGGTTGTCGGGCGCGTCTTCACGCAAGGCCTGGGGGCGTTCTTTGGAGGCGAAGGCGATGCGGACCGTGCCGCCGTGGCCGTTCCACTCCACACCGTCCGCCAGCGGGCCCTTGGCGCGGAGCTTGTCGAGTTGGCGGATCACTTCCCGGCAGTTGCGGCCGGTGTCGTCGTTGTTCTTTTTGAACTTGTCGAGCTCTTCGAGAACCGTGAAGGGGATGACGACGTGGTTGTCGTCAAACATGTAAAGACAGCCGGGGTTGTGGAGCAGGACATTGGTGTCGAGCACGAAGTGTTTGGTCTGCGTACTCGAAGGAGCCTTGGGGGCGTCCTGGGTTTGAGGCTCGGAAGGAGTGAGTTCCGGGGGGGCGGGGGCTTGAGTCAAAGCCGGGGTCTCCTGGATGTGAGCGTGGGCCGCTCAAAGTCTTTCTCTCTTACCATATATCCTATCGGCTGGTTCGGTGATTGCCGATAAAAACCGGTTTTCGAGGGTTAATGGCGGGTTAATCGCTTGGTGACGGCGGTTCAGGGGGATGACATGATGAAAGGCCTCAACCCTGCGCGTCTCGCCAATCCTCGGCGATCATGGCGTAGCAGCGGTGGTCGATGCGGCGCCCGTTCCACTCAAGCACGTGACGCATCGTTCCTTCGAGCGTAAAGCCCAAACGCTCGGGCACACCCCAGCTCGAATGATTCTCGGGCTCGGCTCGGATCGTGATGCGGTGCAGGCCCTGCTCTTTGAAGCCGTAGTCCACCAGCGCCCGGACCGCGCGCGTCATGATGCCCCGGCCGCGTGCCGAGTCGATCAGCCAATAGCCGATGTCGGCGGTGCGTGACCTGAGGTTCCAGTCGGTGTTGTCGTGCTCATCCCAGAACGACCAGCCACATCCGCCGACCAACTCGCCATGCTCAAGAACCGACAACGGCATCGTCTTACGTTCGCCAAACTCCTTGAGCACCGTCGCGATCCACTTCCGCGTGTCATCGACCACCAAGTCGGGTTTACACCACGGCATCCACCGATAGAGCGATTCCTGGCTCGTCATCGCGGCAGCGTAAATCTCCTCGGCGTGGTGCGGCTGCACCAGGCGCAGGCTCACTTCGTCGTCAACCGGAATCAGCAGGCTCATGGCGATTCCGCCTTCACGTCGGGGTCGTCTTCACCCATCGTCGTCGCTGCGACCTTGCGGGCCTCGGCGGTTTTGATGCGGTTGATCGCGGCGACGTACGCATTGGCCGCGGCTTCGATGACGTCGGTGGAGACACCGCGCCCGCGGACCTTGCGGCCGTGGTGGTTGACCTGCACGGTGGCTTCGCCCTGGGCGTCCTTGCCGCCGGTGACGGCACGGGTGTTGTAGTCCTCGAGCTTGACCTTAACGCCGGTGAGTTTTTGCACCGCCGAGAAGATCGCGTCGAGCGGGCCGTCGCCGGTCTCGGTGTCTTCGCGTTCTTCGCCGGACGAGTCACGCATCGTGACTGTGGCCGAGGGCGCAACGCCCGAGCCGCTGTTGACCTGGAAGCTGACCAGCTCCCACAGGGGCGCCGCGTTCTCCAGCGTGGTGTCGATCATCGCTTCGATGTCTTCATCAAAGACGTCTTTCTTCTTGTCGGCCAAGGCTTTGAACGTCTCGTACACGCGGTTGAGCGTGTCGTCGTCGATGGTGTAGCCCAGCTGTTTGATACGGTCGCCCAGCGCGTGTCGGCCCGAGTGCTTGCCCAGCACCAGCTTGGACTCGGGGACGCCGATGGTCTGCGGGTCCATGATCTCGTAGGTGTTGCGGTTCTTGAGCATGCCGTCCTGGTGGATGCCCGACTCGTGAGCAAACGCGTTCTGCCCGACCAACGCCTTGTTGCGCTGGACCTGCAGGCCGGTCAGGGTCGAGACCATGCGTGAGGTCGGGTAGAGCTTGCTGATGTCGATGTTGGTGTTGTACTTCTCGTAGTAGTCGGCGCGGGTGCGCATGGCCATGACGATCTCTTCGAGCGCGGCGTTGCCCGCACGCTCGCCGATGCCGTTGATGGTGCACTCGATCTGGCGGGCGCCGTTCTGCATCGCGCTCAGCGAGTTGGCGACAGCCAAGCCCAGGTCGTTGTGGCAGTGGCTGGACAGGTAGATGCCCTTCTCGTCGATGATCGGCAGCTGCTCGCGGACGTAGGCAAAGATGTGGCCATACTCTTCGGGGACCGAGTAGCCGACGGTGTCGGGGATGTTGATCGTCGTCGCGCCCGCTTCGATCACGGCGGCGGTGATGTCGACCAGGTAGTTCAGCTCGGTCCGGCTGCCGTCCTCGGGGGAGAACTCGACATCCTCGACGTAGCCGCGGGCCTGCTCGACGCTGTGCTGCGACAGCTCGATGATCTGCTCGAAGGCTTTTTTCAGCTTGTGCTCGCGGTGGATCTTGCTCGTCGCGCAGAAGACGTGGATACGGCCCTGCTTGGCGTGTTTCACC
Organism: Algisphaera agarilytica; assembly: GCF_014207595.1. NCBI lineage: Bacteria > Pseudomonadati > Planctomycetota > Phycisphaerae > Phycisphaerales > Phycisphaeraceae > Algisphaera > Algisphaera agarilytica. The sequence continues at coordinate 2,731,003 of NZ_JACHGY010000001.1, read as the reverse complement.
GCCTCGCCCGCACGATCGATGTCGCGGGGGACGCAGCGGGCCAGGCCGCAGACGATCGGCTTGGTCAGTTCGTGGGCGATCGCGCTGACCGCGTCGAAGTCGCCCTGGCTGGTGATGGGGAAACCGGCCTCGATGACATCGACGCCCAGGGCCTCGAGCTGGCGGGCGATCTCGAGCTTCTCGGCGTGGTTCAGCGAAGCGCCGGGCGATTGCTCGCCATCACGGAGGGTCGTGTCGAAGATGCGGATGTCGGTCATGGCAGGCTCGGGGTTAAAGAGGCGTAAGGGTTGAGGTTCGAGGCGTGGGGTTCATAAGTACACAAAAAAACCCTGTCGGGCGTGGCCGGACAGGGTTGGCGTGTGTGCGTTAAGCAGCAGCGAACCTTATCCAGCCCAATCCATAAGCAGCAAGCCGTTTAGCTTGTTGCCGAGGAGCGAGAGAATAAGGGAGTCGCGGTGCATGTGCGAAAATGTAGTCGTGCGGGTGGGGGATGTCAACGACGAAATCGATGAACGATTGAGGTTCACCTTCACCGATATCGGCTGGCCGAAACTCTTCCGCCACTTGTTTTTGTAACAACCTCTCGCCGGGCAAGCGATGGCTTGGGTTCCCGCGGGCCACCTCACGCCGCGATCGCCTCGGCGGCTCACGCAAGATTTCCGCGATCGATTTGACATCAACCCCCTTGATTATATATTTAATTCACCCGCCAGAATCCCCCCTGAGTTTTACCCATGAAAATGACCATGCGATGGTTCGGCACGGATGACCCCGTGCCGCTGAGCAAAATCCGTCAAATCCCCGGCGTCACCGGGATCGTCAGCGCGATCTACGACGTCGAGGTCGGCGACGTTTGGCCCTTCGAGAAGATCGCGGCCCTGCGTCAGATCATCAACCAGGAAGGCCTCGAGCTCGACGTCATCGAGTCGATCTCGGTCCACGAAGACATCAAGCTCGGCCTGCCCACACGCGACGACTACATCGATGCGTACTGCGAATCGATCCGCAATGTCGGCAAGGCCGGCATCCCCACGCTCTGCTACAACTTCATGCCCGTGTTCGACTGGACACGGACCAATCTCCAGCACACCCTCGCCGACGGATCGCACGCCCTGAGCTTCTGCTACGAAGAGCTCAACGACATCGATCTTGATGCCGAGGGCGCCGCGAACCTGCCCGGCTGGTCGACCGTGTACACGCCCGAGCGGTTCAAAGAACTCATCGAGCAGTTCCGGGCGCTGGGCACCGACACGCTGTGGAACAACCTGACCTACTTCCTGGAGCGGGTGGTTCCCGTCGCGGAAGAGGCGGGCGTGAAGATGGCGATCCACCCGGACGATCCGCCGTGGTCGATCCTGGGCCTGCCGCGCATCGTCACGGGCGAGGCGGCCTACGAACGCATCACCCGCGTGGTCGACAGCCCGTCCAACGGCATCACCGTCTGCACCGGCTCCCTGGGCGCGAGCCTCAGCAACGACCTCCCGCAGATCGTCAGCAAGTTCGGCAAGCGTAACCGCATCAACTTTGTGCACATGCGCAACGTCGCGGTCACCGGCAACAAGCAGTTCCACGAAGCCCCCCACCTCTCCCGCCTCGGCACCGTGGACATGTACGCGGTGATGAAGGCGCTGGTCGCCACCGGCTACGACGGCCCGCTGCGTCCGGACCACGGCCGGATGATCTGGGGCGAAGAAGGCCGACCGGGCTACGGCCTGTTCGACCGCTCGCTGGGCCTGATGTATCTGCAAGGCCTGATGGAAGCCGCCAAGAGCCAACGCAACAGCCAGTGGTAGACCATCTTTGGAGATGGGAAATAAAAGACGGCCCGCGGAGAGGGGACGCGGGCCGTCCGGGAGACGGGGAAGATCAATTGTGAAGCCGGGTTGTGGTCGGCCAGCCCGTGGGTAGGGATTGATATCGTCTGGCATGTTCCAGACGATGTTCATTTCAAGTCGGGCGGTCGGCGGACCGTTCACCTGGATCTTTCATCATTGGCCTTGCCCCAAGGAGTATCCGGGCTTGCCGTCGAAGGTGTAGAGGTTCTCGGTTTTGATCACGTCCAGCCCGTGGTTGTCCAGGTGCGTGAGCAGCAGGATCAACTGCTTGGGCGTGGTTGAAACATCTTGCTCAAACTTTTCGTGCGCCTGCCGGGGAACGAACCGGCAGCGCCAGTGGTCGGTGCAGAAGGTCTCGGGGAAGCCCGATGGCCAAACCTTCACCCCACGGTTGGTGATCATCTGGAGCTCGAGGCCCGAGCTCTGCGAGACGTATTTCAGGCGGGCCGCGAGCCGTTGGGGGTCACGCCGGGGCTCGTCCCAGTCGAGGAAGACATCCACCCCCACCAATTGCTTGAACGGCTTGGAGGGCGGAACCTTACGGCTGAGCACCTTGACCTCGGCGGGTTCGGGCGCGGTGTGGTATTGCACCGCCTTGAGCTGCCGGGGCTTGAGGTCGAGGCGATCGATCACCGCGTCGGCGAACTCGGCGGTGCCGACTTTCAGTTGGCTCACGTCCGGGTCGTAGAGGTCGGGCGTGTGGATGCCGTCTTCGATCGTAGCGAGCAAGGCGTTGTGGATGCGCTCGGCCACGTCGGGCTTGCCCAGGTGGACGAGCATCTGCACCGCGGCCAGGATCAGCCCCGAGGGGTTGGCCACGTCTTGGCCGGCGATGTCCGGGGCGCTGCCGTGGATCGCTTCGAACATCGCGCAGTCTTCGCCGATGTTCGACGTGCCGCAGAGGCCGACGCTGCCGGCGATCTGCGCGGCGATGTCGCTGATGATGTCGCCGTAGAGGTTCGGGGTGACGATCACATCGAACCGCTCGGGCTGATCGGCGAGCATGGCGGCGCCGATGTCGATGATCCAGTGGTCGTGTTCGATCTCGGGGTATTCGGGGGCGATCTCGTCAAAGACCTGGTGGAACAGCCCGTCGGTCGCCTTCATGATGTTGTCTTTGGTGAAGCAGCTCACGCGCTTCCGTCCCGTGGACCGGGCGTACTCGAAGGCGTAGCGGACGATCTTCTCGCAGCCGGGCCGGGAGATGAGCTTGAGGCACTGCGTGACCTCGGAGGTCTGTCGGTGCTCGATACCGCCGTAGGTGTCTTCTTCGTTCTCGCGGACGATGACGACATCCATGCCGGGGTGTTTGCTGGCGACAAACGGGGTGTAGGCGACGCACGGCCGGACGTTGGCGTAGAGGCCCAGCGTCTTGCGGGTGGTGACGTTGAGGGACTTGAAGCCGCCGCCCTGGGGCGTGGTGATAGGGGCCTTGAGGAAGACCTTGTTGGCGCGGAGGGTGTCCCAGGACTCGGGCTCGATGCCGGCCGAGACGCCGCGTTCGTAGACCTTCTCGCCGATCTCGATCGTGTCGTAGCCGAGGTCGGCCCCGGCGAGGTCGAGGATGCTGAGGGTGGCGGCCATGATCTCCGGCCCGATGCCGTCGCCGTAGGCCACCGCGATACGGGTCCGGGTCTGGGGTTGATCGGACAGCAGGGAGGCGGGGGCTTCGAGATCGGCCAGGGAATGCTTGAGGGCGGCGGTCATCGGGGGGTCTCCGGACGAGGTTTATGGTAAAATCTATCTGGAAAACAAATGCACGAATTAATTTTCGTGAAAACTTTATCCCAATTTTAGGATCGTGTCAAGCCCATGGCCCAAAAAAAATCCGCGCCCAGCTCCCGCCCGTCCGACGAGGCCGATAACCACGTGCAGTTCACGTTTCTCAGCAACCACTCGCATGTTTTGCTGCTGCTCGCCCTCGAGCCGGACCTACGGCTACGCGACCTCGCCACGCAGGTGAACATCACCGAGCGGGCCGTGCAGAAGATCGTCGCCGACCTGGAAGCCGCCGGGATCGTGACCCGGGAGAAAGAAGGCCGGCGCAACCACTACACCATCCACCGCAATCAGCCGCTGCGTCACCCCGTCGAGGCGCACCGCACCGTCGACGACCTGATCAAGATGGTGCACGGCAAGTAGGCGTTGATCACGGCACGCGGACCATCCACATCGTGTCGCCGTCCAGGACGATCTCCTGCGGCTGCCAGCGTCCGATGTCTTCACGGTCGCGGATGAGTTCCCATTCGTAGTCCTGCAGCACGCACCACGCGCCGGGCCGCAGCGAATGGCCGAGCGTGAGCCAGTCCGCGGGGAGCTTCGTCGGCCAGACGCCGGAGTGGTGGTACATCTCCGGGTGGTCAAACACGGTCTTGGTGGCGTACACCGCCGGGGCATCGGCGACGGTCTCGCGGAGCTGAGCCGAGGCGGCGAGCACGCCTTTGTCGTGTTTGTCCGACAGCCAGCGCCCGCCGAAGGTGCTCATCGTGGCGAGCAGCGTTAATGACAGCGCCACCAAACCCCAGCCCGCACGGTGGCGGACGAGTTCGACCAGCGCCCAGATGCTCGCCGCGATCGCCAGACCCGCAGTGATCCACGGCCAGCTCATGTCGTGCGCTCCAGTGGACGTCTTCGCCAGCACGCCCGAGCCCACGGCGAGCACGATCGCAAACACCGACATGCCCGCCCGCACGGCTTCACGCCCTTTGTCGCCGCCCACCATCGCCTCCCACCGCCCCGCCACCGCCGCGGCGAACATCGGCACCATCACCAGCAACGTGTAGTAGTAACGCGGCTGCCGTAGGCCCACGACCAGGCTCACCAGCGCCCCGGCTACGAACGCCGCCAACAAACCGATCAGGAGTCGCCGTTCGCGCTCTTCCCACGTGCCGCGTCGAAGCCCGAGGATCACGGGGATCGCCAGCAGGCATGCGGGAAGTGCATACGTTGGCGATAGCAGCGCTGCGCCGATGGCTCGGCCGTAGCGTGCCAGCCCGGATCCGCCCATGTAACCGGACACTTCATTCATCCCCGTGGTGTCGACCGCCCCGTCGCTGGCGCTGCTCATCCGCATCCACACCAGCGTGGCCCATACGCCGAACCCCACTACTCCCAACACGATCGGCAGCCACAGCTTGGCGCGGAACAGGCTGCGGAAGAACCCTTTCCACCCCCGCCCCCAACTCTGCACCCGGCCGCCTCGCCAATTCGACGCCACCGCCACACCAACCCACGCCCCCAACACCGCCGGCCCCTTGAGCAGCCACATCGCCATACCCCCGATCACCACCATCGCCATCGCACCCATGGCCAACGCTTCCCCTACACCCCCGCCTCCATCAGGCCCACCACACACAACCCGACCGCCAACGTGTTCGCCGCGTCGATGTCCGCCGATCGCGCCATGGTCCACCACGAAAACAACGACACCGCCGCCGCCCCCGCTGCCAACGCCCCCATCGTTCCGAACCAGCGCCCGCCCCACCACGCCAACAACGCCACCAGCCCCGCGATCGACAGCACCCCGGGCAGCCGCCAGACCCACTCGGTCGGCTGCCCCACCACCCCCTCGGCCCCCGCGATCAGCCAGTACTGCCCCGGGGGCTTACGCAGATAAGTCTGCCCGAACAACGTCGGCACCACATATTCCCCCCGCTCGAGCATCTGCGAGCCCGTCATCGCGCGGTGACCCTCGGTCCCCGTCAGCGGCGCATCGGCCAACCCGGGCCACAACGCCGCTGCCGTCAACACCCCCCAAGCCAGCACCACACCCCATCTCATCCCGCAGGTCTCCTTGACCCCCCGCTTGAAATTGCATTGACACTATACTCCTCACTCCCCAGAAGAATTTGCCCGCTTTTCCCCGCACCCGGAAGCCCGCCCGATGTCCGACGCCACGCCCACGATCATCTACACCAAGACCGACGAAGCCCCCGCCCTGGCGACCTACTCGCTGCTGCCGATCATCCGGTCCTTCACCCAGGCCGCGGGCATCGGCGTCGAGATCAAGGACATCTCGCTGGCCGGGCGGATCATCGCGTTGTTCCCCGATCGGCTCAACCCCGAGCAGCAGCAGTCCGACGCCCTGGCGGAGCTCGGCGAACTCGCCAAGACGCCCGGGGCCAACATCATCAAGCTCCCCAACATCTCCGCCTCCATCCCCCAGCTCACCGCCGCCATCGCTGAGCTGCAGGAGCACGGCTACAACATCCCCGACTACCCCGCCTCCCCCGCCAACGCCGAAGAAGAAGCCATCAAAGCCGCCTACGCCAAAGTGCTGGGCAGCGCGGTGAACCCCGTGCTGCGTGAGGGCAACTCCGACCGCCGCGTCGCTGGCCCGGTGAAGGAATACGCAAAGGCCAACCCGCACTCCATGGGCGCTTGGTCGTCTGACTCCAAGACCCACGTCGCCCACATGAGCGACCACGACTTCTTCGGCAGCGAGCTGTCGCACACCTGCGCGGGCCCCACCACCGTCAGCATCAACCTGGTTAGCGACGGCGAAACCACCACGCTGAAGGAAGGCCTCGCCCTCTTGGAAGGTGAAGTCATCGACGCCCAGGTCATGAGCGCCAAGGCCCTGCGAAGCTTCCTCGCCGAGCAGGTCGCCGACGCGAAGGCCAAGGACGTGTTGTTCTCGCTGCACATGAAGGCCACGATGATGAAGGTCAGCGACCCGATCATCTTCGGCCACTGCGTCGAGGTGTACTTCGCTGATCTCTTCGAGAAGTACGCCGACCTGTTTGCCAAGCTGGGCGTGAACGCCAAGAACGGCTTCGGCGATGTGGTGGCGAAGATCGCCGACCTCCCCGCCGAGCAGAAGGCCGCGATCGAGGCCGATATCCAGGCGGTCTACGACAGCCAACCCGCCCTGGCGATGGTCGACTCGGACAAGGGCATCACCAACCTGCACGTGCCCAGCGACGTGATCATCGACGCCTCGATGCCCGCCATGATCCGCGCGTCGGGTCAGATGTGGGGCCCCGATGGAAAGCAGAAAGACACGAAGTGTGTCATCCCCGACCGCTGCTACGCCGGGGTGTACCGCGAGACGATCGACTTCTGCATCGAACACGGCGCGTTCGACCCGTCGACCATGGGCAGCGTCGCCAACGTCGGGCTCATGGCCAAGAAGGCCGAGGAGTACGGCAGCCACGACAAGACCTTCGAACTCCCCGCCGCCGGCCAAGTGCAGGTCGTCGATCAGGACGGCAAAAGCATCTTTAACTTCGACGTCGAGACAGGCGACATTTTCCGGATGTGCCAGACCAAAGACGTCGCGATCCGCGACTGGGTCAAGCTCGCCGTCACCCGCGCCAAGCTCACCGGCAGCCCCGCGATCTTCTGGCTCGATGAAAACCGCGCCCACGACGCCCAGCTCATCGCAAAGGTCAACGCCTACCTCCCCGACCACGACACCACGGGCCTGGACATCCAGATCCTCGCCCCCGTCGAGGCGACCCGCCACGCGTTGCAGCGATGCAAGGACGGGCAGGACACCATCGCCGTCACCGGCAACGTGCTGCGGGACTACCTGACCGACCTCTTCCCCATCCTCGAGCTGGGCACCTCCGCCAAGATGCTGTCCATCGTCCCGCTGCTCGCGGGCGGCGGCCTCTTCGAAACCGGCGCGGGCGGCAGCGCTCCCAAGCACGTCCAGCAGTTTGTGCAGGAAGCCCACCTCCGCTGGGACAGCCTTGGCGAGTTCCTCGCATTGGCCGTGTCCATCGAAGACCTCGCCCAGAAGACCGGCAACGCCGCCGCCCAGGTCCTCGCCGACACGCTCAACGCCGCGACGACCCAACTGCTCAACGAAAACAAATCCCCGCTGCGTAAGGTCGGCCAACTCGACAACCGCGGCAGCCACTTCTACCTCGCGCTGTACTGGGCCCAGGCCCTCGCCGCCCAGACCGAGAACGCCGAGCTACAAGCCCAGTTCGCCCCGCTCGCGGAATCGCTGTCGAGCAACGAAGCAAAGATCCTCGCCGAGATCGACGCCACCCAAGGCAAACCCGTCGACCTCGGCGGCTACTTCCAGCCCGACGACGCCAAGGCCAGCGCCGCGATGCGCCCCAGCGCAACCTTCAATGCAGCCCTCGGCAGCTAACGCACACCCTCCCTCCCAAAACCACAACCGCCCACGGCCAAAACCGTGAGCGGTTTCACTTTAGCCCCGGGTCAATGACCCGGGGCCGCCGCGGCTTTCACAACACATCCCACTCACACCGCACCAACCAACGCCCCTCGCCTCCGCCCCGCCATCGCCACCACCAACCCCGCCAGCACTAGCCCCGTCGTCGGCTCCGGCACCGTGTCGAACAGCCGCAGCTCGAAGTCATACGACCCCGTCACCGGGTTGCCCGCGTTGATCCCGCCGCTCACCCCCGCGTCGCCGACGATGGTGTACGTGCCCGGGTCCAGCGTCCCCGCGTCGGCGAACGGCACCACCTCGACCAGCCCGTCAAAGTCCGGCCCCTGATCGGCGAAGCCGAACGACGTGAAAACCGTGTCCATCGGATCGGGCGAAAACGTCTCGGTCCCCTTGAGCAGCGCGACCCGGTAGCCACCCGCGCCGCCCGCCCCGTCGATGTAGGTGCCCGTGCCGGTGAGGCTGTAGTTCGTGCTCATGTCGACCGTGAACGTGACCGCGTACTCGCTGTCGGCAAAGGTCAGCGTGAACGTCTCGACCGAGTCGTACGACACATTGCCCGCCGCATCGAAAACAAAGTCGGGGCCGTCCACACCCTGCGATGACGTCTGGGCCGCAAACGCGTTGCTGACCTGCGGCGGCGGGTCGCCAATGACCAGGCCCTCGTCGATCGTGTCGTCGAACAAACCAAAGCCCGGCGCGGCGTTCGTGACATCGACATTGTCCGCCGGCCCGGTCCGCGCCTGGATCAACACCGACGTCTCGCGGTCTTGTGCATCGAGCGTCACGTTGCCCGCCACAATAGGAAACGCTCCGGCCACCGCGCCAATGATGCCCAATAGAACAAAACCTGTCCTGCCATTTGCGCTCCGCAGCTTCATCGCATTACCTCGTGGAAAAATCGGAATACCACCAAGGATACGAGAACAGCCGGAAGGCCTGCGCGGCCAAGTGACAATATTAACGCTGTCTATACACACCTGAGCGATTAACGCATTTTGAACTGCTCAGCCAGCTTGGTGAGCTGCTCGTTCCGCTCGGCCAACAACGTCACCGACTCGCTCATGGACGATGAGGCGTCGCCGACTTCGGAGAAACCCGCGCTGAGCTTCTGGATGTCGGCGTCGACGTCCCGCTATCGATAGAGGATGCTCTCGAGGATCTCCGCAGCGGTCGCGCTCTGCTCCACGCACTCATCGGCCTTCTGGCTGTTGCGTTCCATCTCCTCACGGGCCCGGCTCGTCTCGATGTTGATCTCGGAGATGGCCTTCTGGATTTCCTCGGTCACGCTCGCCGTGCGGTCCGCGAGTTTGCGAACCTCGTCGGCCACAACCGCGAAGCCCCGCCCGTGTTCGCCGCCCCGCGCCGACTCGATCGCGGCGTTCAACGCCAAGAGGTTCGTTTGGTCGGCGATGTCCTGGATCACCGTGACAAGCGACCCGATGTGTTGGCTCCGGCCGTCGAGTTGGCTCACCAATTCGCCGCCCTGCTGTACGCCTTCGCCGATCACACGCAGGCCCTGAATGGTTTCGCCGATCACTTGGCTGCCCTGTTCCGCCACACTGCTGGCTTAACTGGCGTTTCCGCTGATCGCCTTGGCTTACTGGAGCATGCTTTCGGCCGTCTGCGCCATCTCCTGTGTGCCCGCCGAGATCGACATCGATGAAGACGACGCCTCGCGCGCCGCGCCGTGTACTTCTTCGATGATGCCACGCAGGGTCTTGATGAAACCGTTCATGGTGTTCGCCAGCTCGACGGTCACCCCGTCGAAGCGGGAGTCGACCTGCTCGGTCAGGTCGCAGGTGGTCTCGATATGCTTGATGTACTGGATCATGCCGTCGACCGAGCGGGCGATGCCGACTTGGCCGACTAGTTCGAGCTCAGCTTCCCGTTCGGCGATCTGTATCATCTCGCGGGCCGAGCGACGGATCCCGCCCATCAACAGCCCGACCTCGATCACCACCCAGACCGCGTGCTCCAGCCAGAGCCACTGCCTCGCGCCCACGTAGCCGTAGATCGATTGCTGCCCAAAGATGCCGCGGGCCACGTGATCCCCCGCGACCAGCACGGTCATCACCACCAACACCCAAGGGTCGCGGTAAATCGCCAACACCGCCAGCGAGACAAACACCGCAAAGTGCCACTCGATCCGGCCGCCGCCGAAGTGGATCATCAGCGCGACCACGCGCGCGTGCGCGACGGTCATGCTCAGCCGGGCAGTGCGTGTTCCACGTCGGTACCAACCCATCAACGCGGTGGGCAGGCAGATCACCCCGCCCAGCAGCAAGGCCGCCCAGACGTGGATGTGCGTCGCGCTCTCTTCGCCGACCCAGGTCCGTGACGAAATTACCAGGGCCTGCACAATCAACACGCCCCACTGCACGAGTAGGGCTACGGCAAATACGCGGTCATTGCCACGCCAGAGGTCGCGGTAGGCGTGATCGAGTTTCGAATTAATGAGATCAGCTTTGTCTTGTTCAATAGAAATCATGATCCGATACTTTCTGTAACTACAAATCTCGATTTACAGCTCCCAATTTTGATTAGCGTTTTGGCATCGGCAGTTCAGCGGGCAGCCGTAAACGGTCGCGTCTTGAAGGAGAGGAAGCTGTGTGTCTTCCTTGATCAACGACTCGATCCCGTCCAATCCCAGGGTCCGGCCTTCGTGCTCCCGTGAGGGCGTGATGCCGCCGCTAAACAGTAAGCCGTGATCCGTGTCGTAAACCAGAACGTGGCCGCTGGCTTCAACCGTGAAGCGTTTCGCTTCTTGGCCATCGTGGGCCAAGATCACTTCGGCCCCGGGGATGCCCTGGGCCATCGTTTTCAGCCGGGTCACGGCCCATTCGTCGCGACGCCGTTCGGTATCGAAGAAAACGATCTGGGTGTTAAATATTTCGGGGTGTTTCGCGGATAACGCGCGGATGTTGGCCAGCGTAGCGGTCGTGCACGGGCAGTCGGTGTGGGCAAAAACTAATCACTTCGAAATCGTCGAACGGGGCTTGCAAGCCCGAACCCGATGGCCAGAACGGAGGCGCTTGGCCGGCAGCGCCGGACGCGTTCACGATCGTAAACCCGGACGCGACCAACACGAACCAAACCCCGACTAATCCCCAAGCGAACCAACCGTGTGGGGAGGCGACGGCAGATTCGTTTTCCAAAGTTGAACTTGGACAGTTCATAAATTCCTTTATCGCCACACCGGGAGTTCCAATAATCTCAAACACCGTGAGCGATGGAATAACCATAATTTCATACGGACCGCAACCCGGATCGTTGTTTCAACTTAATCAACTCAGACCTTTGATAGCGCAGAATAAAGCAGGGCACTGTTGCCTTCGTAACAGACGATTTCTAATCTGGCTTAGATCACGCCGCGTCGCTGGATCGCCGCAGCGGACGCTGAGCTTCCTGGGTGATGTCTTCATCCCGACGCTTCTGCATCGTTTCAAAACGCTCGATACAGCTGAGGATCTCGGCGTGGGCTTCTTCGATGTCGCCCCAGCCGTTGGTGACGACCTGATTGCCGCCTTCGAGTTCTTTATAGGTCGCAAAGAAGTGTTCGACCTCACGCAGGAAGTGCTTGGGCACGTCGCTGATGTCCAGGTAGTCGGCGAAGATCGGGTCGGTGTTGGGAACCGCCAGGACCTTGAAGTCGTTGTCGCCCTTATCGGTCATGCGAAACAGGCCCAGCGGGCGGCATTCGATCAGGCAGCCCGCGAAGGTCGGTTCGTTGACCATCACCAGCACGTCCAGCGGGTCGCCGTCCTCGGCATGGGTGCGCGGGACGAAGCCGTAATCGCCGGGGTACATCGCCGAGCTGTACAAATATCGGTCGAGCTTGATCAGGCCCGAGGTCTTGTCGACTTCGAACTTGCTCCGCCGCTTCTTGGGGATCTCCACGATCATATTCACGATCTGGGGGATCTGCTCCGGGTCGGGCCCGGGCGCGAGTTGCATGTAACGATTGGGCAGCGGCATAAAGTCTCTCTCTCGGACACACGGCAGGATGGCCCCATCAACACCGGGGCAGCGCATGCACCACCCGGTCGTGATGCAACCACACGGGTGTATCGTCCAACGCGGGCCGCCGGTTCACGGCCGATGCGGGAACGCGATGCATTATCGGTATGATGAATCGATTCCTAACGGTGTTTTGCCCTGTCTAACGAGGCCGATTTGCTTAGCCCCACGCTCGCCGATCTCAACATCCCGATGATCGCCATGAACCTGCTGGGCGGGTTGGCGGTGTTCCTGTTGGGCATGACCATGATGGCCGACGGGCTCAAGGCGGCCGCGGGCGAGGGCATGCGGCAGTTGCTGCACAAGCTCACCGGCAACCGCGTCGTCGCGGCCATCAGCGGCGTGTTCATCACCGCGGCCACGCAGTCCTCGTCCATCACCACGGTGCTGCTGGTCGGCTTTGTCTCGGCGGGGCTGATCGACGCGGCTCGGTCGTTCGGCGTCATCGTCGGGGCCAACGTCGGCTCCACCTTCACCGCACAGATCATTGCGTTCAACATCACGGCCTACGCCCCGATACTGATCGCCGCGGGCGTCTTCACGCAGTTGATCGCCCGGCGATCGCGGCTGAAGAACTACGCCGGCATCGTGCTCGGCCTCGGGCTGATCTTCGCGGGGATGGGGCTGATGTCCGACGCGACCTATCCGCTGCGTGACGAGCCCGCCTTCGTGGACCTGATGAAACGCATGTCGAACCCGTTCCTGGCGGTGCTGATCGGCGCAGCGTTTACCGCGGTGGTGCAGAGCTCGGCGGCCACGACCGGCCTGGTCATTGTGTTGGCGGCCCAGGGCTTTCTCACGCTGGAGGCGGGGATCGCCGTGGCGCTGGGCGCGAACATCGGCACGTGTGTCACCGCGATCTTCGCGGCGATCGGCAAGTCCCGCGCCGCGGTCCGGGTGGCGGCCATGCATGTCTTGTTCAACGTGCTGGGTGTCTTGCTGTGGGTCTTCTTCATCCCGCAGCTGGCGGACCTCACGCGCATGATCACCCCCGATCGTGCCGACCTCGAAGGCCTGGAACGCCTGGCGGCCGAGGCGCCCCGCGCCATCGCCAACGCCCACACGTTGTTCAATGTCATCAACGGGGTGGTCTTCCTGCTGCTGGCCACGCCGATGATCCGGGTCGTCGATTGGATGCTGCCGATGCCGGCCGAGGAGCCGGATGTGCCGGATGTGAAGCCCAAGTTCATCACGTCGAGCGCCCTGGGCACCCCGCCGATCGCGATGGACCTGGCCCGGATGGAGATCGGCCGCGCCGCCCGGCGGGTGGGCAACATGCTCGCCGCGGTCCCCGATGCGCTCGACCCCAAGAACAGCGAAGGGATGAAGCGGCTCAAGCAACTCGGCAAAGAAGTCGACACGCTCTACGGCCACGTCGTGCCCTACCTCGGCAAGTTGTCGCAGCGCGAGGTCTCCGCCAACGCGGCCGAGCGCCTCGAAGAGTTGCTGTCGATCAGCAACCGCGTCCGTCTGATCGCCGACATCATCGAGACCGACTTCCTGGCGTTGGCCGGCCGCCGCATGGCAAATACCTCGCTCGCGGTTTCGACCGATTCGCGCGAGACCTTTGCCGATCTTTACGCCACGAACAGCCGAGCGCTGGAGCTGGTCGTGGATTCGTTGCACACCGGCGACCCGGAGCCGGCCAAGCAGGCGCGGGAGCTGCGCCCAACCTTGAAGTCGCTGCGTAACCGGATCAATCAGCACCTGGCGGACATCCTGGCCAACGGTGGATCCAATGATTTGGCCACGTTCAGACTGGATTCGGACATTAAAGAATCGATGCGCCGCATCGAAGACCTCACCCAACGGATCGCCAAGGATTTGGTTTCGATGGAAGGCGGAACGCCCGCTTCGGAGGGCTAAAACGCGCGGTTCGCAAGGTTCGCCCCTTGCGTGATGGCGATTGTGGCTAAACTATCGCAATGCCTCCATCGGCCTCAACGACTCCTGACCCAGACGGCACAGCGCCCACGGTTCGGCCCCGGCCCCGTTGGCTGCGTGCTCTCGGGGCCGATGACCCGCCCGCTCGGTTCGACGCCGGTGGGTACACCTGGCGTCGCCTGCACATCTATAAACACGACGCCTTCGCTGCGACGGCGTTGTACGCCCGGGCCGACGACGCGACACAAAAAGCCGTGGGCAAATTCAGCCGACGCCAGTCTGCGTTCGGCGTTCCATTTGCCTGGCTGGGCGAGCTGTTCCACCGACGGGAACAAGAAGTGTACCGGCGGATGCAAGGCGAGCCCGGCGTGCCCACGGTCCTCGGCGAAATCGATGTCGATGGATACATCTACCCCAGTGCGGCGGCCCGGCTGTACATCGAGGGCCACCCGCTGGAAGAAGGTGAACGACCGCACGACGCGTTTTTCCCGACGCTCGAAAAACTCATCCGGCGGTTCCACGCCCAACGCGTCGCCATCGTCGACCTGCACAAGCGCGACAACATCCTCGTCGGCGACGACGGCGAGCCGTACCTCATCGACTTCCAGATCAGCCTGCTCGCCAGCCGCGGCTGGCGGGCGTGGTTCGATCCGCGGGCGTGGTGGCTGCCCTCGGCCAAGCGTGCGGACCTGTACCACCTCATGAAGAACTGGCGGCGCCACCGCCCCGATCAGCTCACGCCCGAACAGATGGACCTGGACCGCTACCGCCCCGTGAGCATCCGGCTGTGGCGTAAGTTCATCCGCCCGATCCACGCCGGCCGACGGTGGCTGTTCGTGAAGCTCGGGTTCCGCACCGGCAAGGGCGACCCGGCCACCGAGGTCGCGCCGGACTTGCGACCCGACGACCCTTCGCTTACACCGCCCTCATCCACGGGCCCCAAACTACCTGCTTAAACCCCGCCGCGCGCGACACTGATGACGCCACGGCCCGTTCGAAAGAAAGACTTGTTATTGCATGACCGAATCCAAATCCCCCAACCCCGTCGATCAATCGATGATCGCTGAAATGAACCAACTCGTCGCCAAACTCGGCGGCAACCCCGACACGATCCAGGGCAAGTCCGTCCGGGAGATCATGCACACCGGGCTCAAGCTGATCACCGACGAGGCCAACCTCGGCGAGGTCAAGCTCATCTCCCGTGCTCTCAAAGAACTCCGCTACGCCCTGAAGGTCTTCCGCCCCTACGACGACCACCCCAAGATCAGCGTGTTCGGCAGCGCCCGCACCCCCGAAGACCACCCCGACTATCAAGCCTGCGTCCGGTTCTCCCGCACGATGGCCGAGTCGGGTTGGATGGTCATCACCGGCGCGGGCGACGGCATTATGCGGGCCGGACACGCGGGCTCGGGTAAAGAGTCCGCGTTCGGCGTCGCCATCCGCCTGCCGTTTGAAACCAATGCGAACGACGTGATCGTCGGCGATCCCAAGCTCGTCACCTTCCGCTACTTCTTCACCCGCAAGCTCATGTTCATGTGGATGAGTCACGCCGTGGCCTTGTTCCCCGGCGGGTTCGGCACGCAGGACGAAGGCTTCGAAGCCCTGACGCTGATCCAGACCGGCAAGGCCCCGCTCGTGCCCATCGTCATGATCGACGCCCCCGGCACCCACGCGGCCGGCACCGGCTACTGGATGCACTGGGACAACTACGTCACCAAGTCGCTGCTCGAGAACGGGTGGATCAGCCCCGAAGACAAGAACCTCTACTTCGTCACCGACGACCCCGCCGCCGCGGCCCGCCACGTCAGCGGGTTCTACCGCAACTACCACAGCCAACGCTTCGTGCGGAACGATCTGGTGCTGCGGATCCGTCGGCCGCTCACCGAGAAACAGCTCGATCAGCTCAGCGACGAATACGCCGACCTCATCGTCGAAGGCAAGATCCAACAAGGCGGCCCGCTCGAAACCGAACGCAGCCACCTCCAGCTCCCGCGCCTGTGGTTCCACCACACCAAGCACGGCTACGGCAAGCTCCGGGCGATGATCGATCAGATCAACGCGTTCGACGTCGACAACGCCGGATAAGCCCCCGAGATCGCTCGCAACGCGGGTGGATTCCGAGAAGATTAAGTATATAATTTCGGGCAATCGGCCCTCACCCGGCCCGCCCGTCTTCTTGCTTTTCGCTTCTCCAAGGGATTCACCATGCTCAAGCTACCCACGCTTTTTTCGATCTCCGCGGCCTGCCTCGGGCTGGGTTACTCCGCCGCCAGCGTGGCTGAGCACCACGCCGCCGACGAGGTGATTCAGGTCACCCTCGACCTCGGCGCTCAGCGTTTCATCGGCGGTGAGTCCGCCCTGCAGCGCGACAAGTTCATCAACGTTCACGGCGACTGGGCCAACGTCCTCGCGTTCACCCCCGAAGACATCCGCCACCTCACCGAAGACTACGACGTCGGCTTCGGGCGTTTCTTCAACAGCCCGTTCAACTTCTTCAAAGGCCCGCCGCCCTACCCCACGACCGACATGGTCAAGGCGATGGCGCCGGACAAGTTGTGGCGTGACACGAACGACCCCGCCTTCAGCGAGCGCACCACCCGCCGCATCGTGACCGAACACCCCTACGTCGCCTTCCGCCTCGGCGAAGACCCGACCGATGCGGCGCGTTTCGCTGCGGACTATTTCGAGTTCCTGTTCGAGGACGACTACCGCCCCGATTTTTACGAGCCGCTGAACGAGCCGTTCGTCCACACCAAGAGCTTCGGCACGGACCACGCCGCGATCCGCAAGGAGATGACTGAGTACTTCAAAGCGATCGGCAAAGAGTTCGATCGACGCGGCCTGTCCACCCAGATCATCGGCTACTCCAGCGCCTGGCCCTCCCAGGAGCTCTGGGACTTCAAGCACTGGGACGAGCGCATGAAGATGTTTATGGACGAGGCGGGCGAGTATATGGACGCCATCTCCGTCCACCCCTACGACGGCACGAACGTCACCGGCCAGGACAACCGCCGCTCCGGCTCCAACGTCGACGCCATCCTCGACCTCATCGAAACCTACGGCTACATCCTCTGGGACCAGCCCAAACCCCACGCCATCTCCGAGTTCGGCGATATCCCCAAGGGCTTCGGCGACCATTACTCCGACGCCTACGCCTCCGCCCACCTGCCCAGCCTCCTCCACCTGACCTTCGGCTTCCTCGACCGGCAAGACCGCATCGCCATCACCGTCCCCTTCATCACCACGAAGAGCCCGTGGCACTACGAAGACCCGTCCAAAAACTTCGAACCCTACAGCGTCGACCTCTGGCGGCCCGACCCCGAGAAGATCGTCGACGGCCAGGTGACCGGCTTCCTCAAGACGCCCAAGTTCTACTTCTACGACTTCTGGAAAGATGTGAAGGGCGACCGCGCCGTTGCGTTTGCCGACGACCCGGACCTCTACGTCCAGGCGTTTGTGGACGGCACCACCGCCTACGTCGGCCTGACCAACCTCGAAGACAACCCGCGCACGGTCAACCTCAACCACCAGACTGAGCTGCCCGCCGAGTCTTCGCTCCAGTTGCGCCAGCTCCACGTCCCCGAGCGCGAAGCGGCCATCTACATCGAAGACAACGCCTTCGGGTTGATCAACGAACTGACCCTGCGGGGGCACGAAGCGGTGATGCTCGTCTACACGTTCGGCAGCGAAATCCCCACCACCACCAAGGTGCAATCCACCACACACTACAGCAAGACCTACCTCCAACCCATTGAAGCCGACAAACCCATCACGTTCACGTTCAACGACGTGGCGACGGGTGACGGCCGGGCGATCCTGCGGATGGGCCTGGGGCGGAAACACGACAAGTCCAAGCAGCCGGTCCTCGAGGTCAACGGTCACCGCGTCGACGTCCCCAACGACTGGCCCGGCTACGACCAGGCCAACCGCTCGGACTTCTTCGGCGCGATCCCGATCCCCGTGCCCATCGAACACCTCACCGAGACCACCGAAGTCACCCTCACGTTCCCCGACTCCGACGGCCATGTGAGTTCCTTGATTCTGGTCACCGAGGTCCAGTCCCCAGTGGCCGAATAATCGGCCACCCCCGTCCCGTCTTCACCTAGATTCCCAAGTAATACCTGCTCCCGCCGTGGAACAATCCGCCGGCCTGCGCGGTTGTTTATTTATGCGGCCCCTGCCCTCCCAGTTCCAATCTCCCCGATGTGACCGTCGCGACCCGCTCCAAGCAGCGCTGAACGGCACCGGCCTCGCCTTGTTCTAAGGCAGCCCCCTACTCAACGACATCCCGAAACTTCCGGCCCCCAGCCTTCGAGCGTGTGATCGCCGTGCCTGCGTACGTCTGCCTCGTAGACGCGCGGCCGTGTTGGCACCACACCTGCGCGATCGCCACCGACTAACTCCCGACTATTTCAAACCAACCCTGAACCTACAAACTCCATACAAGGACCTACCATGCGATTCATCACCAAAAACATCCACGCACTGCTCGACTACCCCGTCGCGCTCTTGCTGATCACCGCCCCGTTCATTTTCGGATTGGGCGATTCCCACCCGCTTGCGCTCTGGCTCTCGGTCACCACAGGCGTTGCCGCCTTCGTGCTTACGCTGCTGACCGACCACATGCTGGGCGTCTTCCGTATCCTGTCCTACCGCATCCACCTCGCGGTCGACGGCGCGGTGGGCATCACCTTCCTCGCCGCCCCCTTTGTGTTCGGATTCTCTGGCATCGACGCCTGGTTCTACTGGGCCAACGGCGCAGCGGTCGCCATCGTGGTCGGCCTCCACAAACCCGCGGCCAGCACGTCCGCCCCCACGCCAGCCCCGTCGGCCGCCTGATCCCTTCAGCTCGCGACACGGCCCACACCCCCAGCAGCCCTCTGATTCAGAGGGCTGTTTTTATTTCCGCATGCAGTGTGAAATGCGTCGCCACGGTTATCGCATCCTGCGTGCGGGTCGCTCACTTGTGCTGCCAACGGTCGCCCGGCTCCAGCACCCCCTCGGCCCCATCGCCCCGGAGCCACGCCTTCGCCGCCGGGTCGTCGCGGAGGTAGGCGTCCCAAAACGCCGTGCTCAATGCGAGGATCACGCGGTAATGATTCGGGTTACGTGGCTCACGGTCGCTCGGCAAAGCCCGATCACCAAACGCCGAGTGCTGGGCCCGGTCTAACACCAGTTCGTACTTGTCACCGGCGGGCAGCGCGGGGTAAACGGCCAAGCGTGCTTCCACATCCGCATCGCCGATGATCGCAACATCCAGCGTCCCGGTCATCAGCAGCCAGGGCATCGTCACTTCGCTAAACGCCCGGTCCGCGTTGACGCCGCGCTGCACACTCGGGCTCATCGCCACCGCCGCCTTGATCCGCGGATCGCCCCACACTTCACGGCCCCAGCCCGGCCGCTGCCCGCTCACCGCCTGCGTAGTCACCGCCCCGAACGAATGCCCCGACATCCCGATGTGATCCAGGTCTAATCGGTCCATCAAGGGCGACGCCGGGTCCGCGTTCCAGGCTTCCAACGCATCGATCACCGCGACCACATCGCCGCGACGGAGCCGAGCATTCTTCCCGCTGGCCGCCTTCTGCATCTCCCGCAGCCGTTGCCCCACCGGCACGTCCTTCCACACCGATTCATCGCTGCCCAAGTGCTGCATGAACACCGCGACATACCCCCGCTTCGCCCAGTGCTCACCCAGATACGGGTTGTTCTCACGCGACCCGCCCAGCCCGTGACTAAACAGCACCACCGGCCGGGGCATGGCATCCGCGTTTTCGTCTGCCCCCTCGGCGTTCACCGGTAGATAGACCCGCAACGGAATCTCTCGTTGGCGTTCCGCATCGTGCACGGACAGGTCCACGACCACCGGCTCTGCCGCACCCACCGCCAACGGGTCGTAGGCCGGCGGTGCGGCATCGGCGATCACGCCAAAACACGCCGCGATGGCGATGATTCCCAACCACCCAATCCGTCTCGCATCATTCATCGTATGAGCTCCGTGTCGGTGAACGCTTGGCTATACGAAGTATTGCCCCGGCTGTTTCACCCGCCGGCCACCCACGTCCTGCAATCGACCCCCGATCTCACCGAAGCCCAGCCCCTTGACGTCGAGCTCCGATCCAGTATATTCGCATAAACGAATATGACAGCCGCCACCCTTCCCCATGCCGACCTCATCTTCCGCGCTTTCGCCGACCCCACGCGGCTGCGCCTGATGAATCTGCTGCAGGATCAGGAAGAAGTCTGCGTCTGCGACCTGATGAACACCCTCGACCTGCCCCAGGCCAAGGTGTCGCGTCACCTCGCTTATCTCCGGCGGGCCGAGCTGGTCGAGACCCGCAAGGACGGGCAGTGGGTGTACTACCGCCTCGCCCCGTCGGGCAGTGCGTTCCACGCCAAGATGCTCGAATGTCTGCAGTGCTGTTTCGCCGAGGTCCCCGAACTCCAGGCCGACCGCGATCGTCTGTGCGGCGGCGACTGCTGCTGAATTTCTTTAAACCCCGCAGCCCCGCTGCACCCCACGATTCACCACCAACCCACAGGAAACCCCATGACTTCCGAATCCTGCTGCGACCCCTCAAGCGGCTGCTGCTCACCCACCCCCAACACCGAGCCGCTCACCCAGGTTATCCGCGAGAAGTACGGCGAGACCGCGCGCAGCGGACTCTCCAGCTCCGACATCAACGTCCACGCCGTGGCCGAGGCCTTCGGCTACTCGGCCGACGAACTCGCCGCCATCCCCGCCGAGGCCAACATGGGCCTGTCCTGTGGCAACCCCATCGCCCTGGCCAACCTGAGCCCCGGCGAAGTCGTCGTGGACCTCGGCAGCGGCGGAGGGCTCGACGTCTTCTTGGCTGCGCAAAAAGTCGGCCCCACGGGCCGCGCCATCGGCGTAGACATGACCCCCGACATGATCACCCTCGCCCAGCGCAACACCCTGCAAGGCCCGGGCGGCAAGCCCTACACCAACGTCGACTTCAAGCTCGGCACCATCGACAACCTCCCGCTGGCCGACGACTCGGTCGACGTGATCATCTCCAACTGCGTGATCAACCTCGCCGCCGACAAGAACGCCGTCTTCGCCGAGATGTACCGCGTCCTCAAGCCGGGGGGCCGCGTCGCCGTGTCCGACATCGCGCTCAAGCAAGAACTCCCCCAGGAGCTCGCCGACAGCGTCGCCGCCCTGGTCGGCTGCATCGCCGGGGCCATCCCCATCGACGAATTCGAGTCGGGCCTCAAAGCCGCGGGCTTCCGCGACGTCGCCCTGATCGACAGCCAAGCCGACCTCACCGCCTACGCCAAAGTCGACGGCCAAGCCGCCTGCTGCGCCCCGCCTTCCGACGAGGCCGTCGCCAACTCGTGCTGCACCCCCGCCGCAACCACCGACCAACCCATGCACGCCGACCTCGGCGACCTCTTCGAGAAATACGACGTCAACCAATACGCCGCGTCGATGAAGGTCTTCGCGCTGAAGTAAACCCTCGGGCAGCGAATCAGCTGTTCCAGACCACGCGTCGCGAAGTACCATTAACCGCATGAACCCCCTTAAAAAACTCCCCAGCCTGGGCACCGTGTCCGCTGGGCCTTCCCGGGTCTGGGTGTTACTCCTCATGCTGAGCAACACCGCCGTGATCATCGCGGCGGTGTTGTTGCTTCCCTACCTCGTGATCATCCGCTCGGCCTGGTCCAAGTCCACGGGTCGCGGGTGGCGTGTCTTTGTCATGGTGCCAGTCTTCGCCGCTGCCGCCCTCGCCATCGCCTGCTCCCCGCTGTTCATCCCCACCGGCACCCCTTTGCGATTACCTACTCAAGACGCCTTCGGCATAGGCCCCGATCCGCTCCTTGTAACCACCATCATGATCCTTAACGACGGGATGATCATAGGCCTAGGCTTATTCCCGCTCAGCCTCGCATCGATGCGGATCAACCGGATGAACCGTAACCGCCAACAGGCGTAGTACCCCACATGTTCATCTGGCCTGACTCGATCCCACCCGGCGTCGAGTTCATCTTCTTCGCAATCTTCCCCATGGGTCTCCTGCTCTTGACCGAAGCGCCCCTCATGGCACTAGGACAGCTAAACATGTTGGCTGCTGCCATCATGGCCGTTATCTATGTTGTGCAGAAGAGTTCGCTTAGCAATGCGTGGCTTGTGCCCGCTCTCCTGACTACATACGCCGTCATCAATTTCGCCACCAACCTTCTGATTGGTTTCTGTCTTCGCTTCATTTAAGACCGAAATCAGCTATGTATGACAGCTTCAACTCACTCCGCTGCCTGATACCGCAGCCGTTGGATCACATTCCGCTTCTCATCCAATTGCCCCTGCCCCACATTTCGCGGGGAGCTGGGGACGATCCAAATCGTTTCGAGATCAATCTGTACACCCCACGAGCCGTCGAAGGCGTCGAGATCGTCAAGCGCATACCCCTTCCCCCCTACCCCGGCCGCCCAATATATATCGCTAGCCAAGATGATGACCCAGGGCCCTAGGCGATTGGAATACATCAGAGACGGCATGGTCTTCAGGATACGCCCATCCGGGCCTCGGTACTCCCCCAGGTCTTTGCGGGGATATTCCAGATATTCAAGCAGATCCGTTTCCGAGTTGTACCGCGTCACCCATTCAGGCCACTCAAGCGTCAGCATCATCCCACCATCGATGCCCCAGAACACCGGCGACTCTTCCATGAAGGTCGCCCACCACGCATGCACCCCCATCGGCAGAACAGGAGCGTCGTACACCCGCAGCCCCCCGCCATCAGGGTTCAGCACCAAGAACTTAGGTGGTGAGCCCAAATACGGCGGCACCGCAACGCAGACCCATACGCGTCCATTCCCCGGATCGGTCGCAGCATCAAGGATCGCCGCGTCCCGTAGCCCGGGCAGCACCGGCTGATCGCCGGCTCCTTTCTCGTTGGCAAACGAATAAATAGTCTCGAACTCTTGCGTTTCGGCAACGATGCGTGCGAAACGTTTAAAGCCCGCAAGATAAAACTCGCCACCACTCTGCATCACACGGATGGGCCGCTGCGGCGTATATGCCTTGCCGGGTTCAAATTGATCCGAGGGGATCTCGGTCACCCCTTCAGGCGTCGAGATATAGATCGTATCCTCGGCCCCGACACACACAAAAATGTCGCCGAACACCGCATACTCAAGATTCGTTCCGTAGGGATTGCTGTTCGCTGCATCCCACTCAAGATCGAACCGATGCAACACCTCAGCTCCGCCCCCCTGCAAAGACATCGCCGCCACTGTCACCTGGAAACGACCTCGATCAACCAAACCCGGCCAGCGAACATTGAGCCCTTTGAGAAAAACCGCTGCCGCCGACAAGTCCTCGCCCGGCCGTGCATCGGGGTGGACGGCATAGAGCACCCCCCAGTCCGCCACCGGCGCATCGAATTCGATCTCATCCACCACAAACTCGCCCGACAACCACGGGTTGCGTTCGGCTTCGCCCGAGTTGACCTCTTGTACCGCCTCAAGAGCTTCCCGCCGAACGTTGTAGTCCTCGGTCAGCGACTTGATCAGTCTGCGGTGGACCTGCTCGAATTCCTCGGGCACATCCCCTTCACGCAGCGCCACCAGAAGCACCGCGATATCCCCGGGGGCCGCCGACCGATCAAGCCCCACTCGTTTGACGGCGCTGTCATAGTTGCGCGACTGGATTTTCGCCAATCGCGACGCCAAAGCGTGGGTCGCTTCGGGATGATACACCAGAGGTAAGGCATCTCCGCTTTCGATTACCCCTCCTAAGACCCCTTCGTACCACGCCTGATCCTTCTCTTGCCGCACCAATACATCGATCGCGTCACGGACGACTGCTCCCATAAAATAATAAGTGCTATAGAATTCGGTGGGATAGCTGCCCTTGTACTCACTCCCGATATCAGTTTCAGGAAATAGTATTTCCAAGGCCTGCTCTGCTGCGGCAAGACGATCTTGCTCCGACTCCGATGCCAACATGCGATGACGCAGCGCCAACAAATGGAAAGACGGCTCCGGCCTCGCTTCCAACCAATCAAGGACGGGCTGCACCTGCTTCGCATCGATACGCGAAGTGAGCAAGCCAGACTGACTACGCTCCCAGTGGAACTGCTTATTAATAGCCGCAGCCATACTCTTCCAAGAGCTCTTCACACGCTGACCGACCTTCTCATGCTCCTCGATCATGCTCGACCATTCATCCAGAAGCTCAAGCGTCTTATCTGCATAATCCTCCTCGGACAGGACCATGCCGGGCATAGACGCCAAGAAGTCGTGAAGCGTTAACGGTTCCCAAACCGCCCTTCTTTTTGCATAAGGAAGGTAAGCCTCGTACGCCACCCAAGTCTTTCGTCGGACCTCATCCAGCTTAAGCCGATCCTCCTCACCGCGAACCCGACGCTCGACCGATCGGATCACGCCCGGCTCCAGATGCAGCTTCCTGGGGGTCGACTGCGGATCGGCGTAGACCCGCACCCATGCGTCCTGCGTTAAACACATCGCATCCAACATCTCGTCCATACGTTCGACATGGCCTAAAGATGCCAACGTACTCACAGAATTTCTTAATTGACGTGCGGCATCTGCCAACTCTTCTGGCGCAGCCCCGGCTTCTATGGCCGCACGCATAGTTTCAACTCGTTCGTCAAAGCGCTGATAATACTGAGCCTTGTCCGCATTGCTGCGGGCAGACAGGCTCACGAGCAGCAGAAGAACAACGATTACATAAAACAACCTGAACATGCCGGAATCACTCCTGAAAGGAGAATCCAGTATATCCAGTCGTTAAGTTTTCACTCGGCCCCATTCCGTTATGGAGCAACGTAATCCGGGTTCGGCACGGGCAACCGGGCGTTGGTTTCTTTGAGCCAGGCCTTGAGGTTCTGCGTTAACTCGGCGGCGAGCTCGGACATGTCCGCGGCGAGGTCGGTGGTTTCGCCGGGGTCTTGGGCGAGGTTGTAGAGCTCGACCGAATCGTCGTCGTAGCGGAGCAGGAGTTTGTAGTCGCCCTGGATGATGGCGCTGCCCAGGCGGTTTTTGCTGTGCCAGGCGTAGTTGGGGTAGTGGAAGTAGATCGCGTCGCGGTCGAGGTCGGTTTGCTCGGTGAGGTGGGCGACGAGGCTGTCGCCGTCGAGGGGGCGGCCGGGGTCGGGGGCGAGGCCCGCGGTTTCGAGGAAGGTGGGGTAGAGGTCGAGGTGGGTGACGCGGGTGTCGCTGGTGCTGCCGGGCTGGACCTTCCCGGGCCAGCGGGCGATGAACGGGACGCGGAGTCCGCCGTCATAGAGGTAGCCCTTGCCCATGCGCAGGGGCGGCTGGTCGCCGACGTGGGTGAGGCCTTTGATGCCGCCGTTGTCGGAGGTGAGGACGACGAGGGTGTTGTCGGCCAGGCCGAGATCGTCGAGCGCGGTCAGGAGTTTGCCGACGACCTGATCGGTCGCTTCAATCATGCCGGTGTAGACGGGGCTGTGCATCTTAGCGCCGGCCTTGCGTTTGGCCTTGTATTTCGCTTCGAGCTCGGGGGTGGTGCCCAGCGGGGAGTGGACGGTGAAGTTCCAGAAGTTGATGAGGAACGGTCGATCCCGGTGGGCCTTCATAAACGCGATGGCTTCGTCGGCGAGGCGGTACGGCAGGTATTCGCCTTCGGGGCCGTCGGGGATGTAGGGGTTGTTGTAAGGCGAGAACCAGCTCGGCGGGCCGCCCGAACCGTTGCCGCCGAGGTTGTTGTTGAAGCCCTGGTTGTCGGGGAGGGTGAGCGGGTCCTCGGCGTGTTTGCTGGGCCAGGCGGCGTTGACCGACAGGTGCCACTTGCCGAAGAAGCCGCAGGCGTAGCCCGCTTCCTGGAGACGCTCGGCATACGTCACGGTTTCGGGCGGCAGGTTCAAGAGCGTGTGAGCGTCGAGGACCTTAGCGTTCTCGGGGGCGAAGTGTTTGCGGGAGAGGTGGTTGGTCAGGTGGAGGCGAGCGGGCGACTGGCCGGTGATCGTGCCGGCCCGGGCGGGCGAGCAGACGGGCGACGCGGCGTAGGCTTGGGTGAAGAGCATGCCCTGCGCGGCGAGGGCGTCGATGTTGGGCGTGTCGACCGCTTCGAAGCCGTAGCAGTGCAGGTCGTAGAGGCCCAGGTCGTCGATCATGATGAAGACGATGTTGGGCGGGGCCGGCTCGGCGGCGCGGGCGGACAGCGACAACAGCAGGAGCAGGGTGCCGAGCAGGATCGAGGCGTGATGTTTCATGGGAGACGTTGTAGAGGGCGAGGGATCAAACCGCGAGTCAGCGAACGCTGAATACGTGGACCCGATTATAGAGATGATGGAAATGAGACACGCGGGTGCTGATGAGTCAAATACAACCGATTTCTCACATCCGGCTATACACCTAAGTAAAAATATCAGCAGGCCGCGCGGCTAAACAGCCTACTTCTGAAGTTGTTCGCGGACGAATCGGCCCGAAGCGGTGAGCCGATCCTCCGGCCAGGGGCCACGCGGCGAGGAGCCGGGACGAAGCGCACAAGACGATTCATCCTTATCGAAGAGCGACCAGTTGGCCCAGCTCAGCTGATGCTCATCAAGGAAGTCAAGCCAAGTCCGCGACTCGTCGAGGAAGACGCCGTCGCCGCCGTTGGCCATGCTCGTGCCCCACTCGGAAACGAAGAGCGCGGCGCCTTGTTCCATGGCGCGGCGGGCTTTGTCTATCAAGGCTTGGCCGTGGGAGCCGGCGTAGAAGTGGAGGGTGTAGGCGAGGTTGGTCCCGGCCACCGGATCGGCCGCGGCGACGTCGACGTCTTGCGACCAGGTGGGCGTCCCCAGGACGATCAGGTTGTCCGGGTCGTGTTCGCGGATCGCGGCGACGACGCGCTCGTGGTACGGCTTGACGACCTTGGCCCAACCGTGCGTGTTGAGCGGTTCGTTCCAGGTTTCGTAGATCAGGTGCGGGTGATGGCCGTGGGTCTGCGCAAGGTCGGCGAAGAACGCGGCGGCCGCCTCGGGCTCGGGTTCGTGGGCGTGCCAGTCGACGATGACATACACGCCGCGGGCGATCGCGGCATCGACGACCGTCATCACCTTGGCCTTCTCGCGTTCGGGGTGCTCCATATAGCCGCCACGGTGCACCGCCAAGGGCACACGGATGAGCGTGACGCCCCAGTCGTCGACCAGCGTATCGACGACATCGGGGTTGAAGAACGCCCCGCCCCACTGGCTCCAGAACAGCGACATGCCGCGGAGCTGCACGGGCTGATCGTGCTGGTCGAGGATCTGCGTGCCCTGGACGCGGAGTTGGCCGTGACGCTCGACGGGGGTTGCGAGGAGCTCCTGGCTTGTTGCCGAAAGCGCCAGCAGACCCGCCAAAACCGATCCGCATACCGTCAGCAAAACCGTTGACGAGCACCTGAGAAACCGCCATCGATGGGCGAAAACATCGTCAACCATGGCCAACACCGTACCACCGACCACCCCGGAACGACGCTCTGCCAAGCACAATGCCGCACGAAGCTCGGTAAACTGTTTATGGTTCACAATCTGTTGCTCTTGAATCCCCTCCCTGGAAAAACATCATGCCCCACTGCCCGCGTCGATCGCTCCTGCTGTTTTGCGTCGTCTTGTTTTGCGTGCCCAGCGCACTGGCGGAGAAAGTCTTCGAGGAACGTGGTGGCTACCTCGTCATCGAGATGGAGAGCACCGACTCGCTCCTCGGCCAGTGGAAGCTGATCCCCGCCAACGCGGACGGCTACCCCAAAGGTGCCGTGGGCGAGGGGCACCTCGAGTACCAAGGCCCGTGGAGCGGGCAGAAGGCCGTCGATCCGCTGGAGTACCGCTTCACGATCAACAAGCCCGGCCGGTACTTCCTGATGTTCCGCGCCCACAAACGCCTGCTCGGCAACCCCGGCGACAAGAACAACGACTGCTTCGTCCGCATGGAAGGCGATTTCGCCTCCGGCAGCGACGAGATCCCGCTCGACGTCCTGCAAACCGACACCAAGCTCTTCGGCGGCGCCCCCGAGTCGTGGGGCCAGGCGCGTCGACTCGACAAGAAAAAGAAGGCCCACCTCAAGGAAGCGGTGTACGAGTTCAAGGCGGGCGAGACCTACACCTTCACGGTGTCCGGCCGATCGACGCGGTTCAATCTCGACCGGATGGTGTTCTTCCATGAGTCACACGACGCGAAACTCAAAGACCTCCAATCGCTTCCCGAATCATCCTTCACCAACGTCGAAGCGGAAGCCGCGAGCAACGCCTCCGCTTCCTCCGGCGAGATCGAAGTCCTCGGCGACTTGCACCCCTGGCACAAAGTCACCCTCGCTCTGGACGGCCCCGCCACCGCGGAAGACGCCACGCCCAACCCGTTCACCGACTACCGGTTCGACGTGACCTTCACCCACGCTGCGTCGGGCAAGACGCTGACCGTGCCGGGCTTCTTCGCGGCGGATGGCGATGCAGCCAACAGCAGCGCGACGGCCGGAAACGCCTGGCATTGCCACTTCCGCCCTTCCGAGCCGGGCGTGTGGGAGTACGAGGTGTCGTTCCGTGAAGGCAAGATGGTGGCGACCAGCACCGAGCGCAACCCCGGCAAAGCGTTGGCGCCTTACGACGGTCTGGCCGGCTCGTTTGAGATCGACGCCGACAACCCCGCGACCGCCCCCGACCTCCGCGCCGATGGTCGTCTCCGCTACGTCGGCAAACACCACCTGCAGTTCGAAGGCAGCGGACGCTACTTCCTGAAGTATGGCCCCGACTCGCCGGAGAACTTCCTCGAGTACGACAAGTTCGACAACACCCCCGCCAAGGGACACAAAGGCATCCGACACCCGTTCACCGCCCACGCCAAGCACTACCAGGGCGACGGCCAGACCTGGCAGAACGGCAAGGGCAAGAACATCCTCGGCGCGGTCAACTACATCGAAAGCACCCGCGCCAACTCGATCTCGATGGTGCTCAACAACATCGGCCGGCTTGTGCCCGACCCCAAGAACGACAAACGCCCCCTCTCGGGCCCCGGCGACGGCGACCGCGCGTTTCCATACACCTCAAAACAAGAACGCCTCCGCTTCGACTGCTCCAAACTCGATCAGTGGGAGATCGTGTTTGACCACGCCGAGCGCAAGGGCCTGCACCTGCACTTCAAGCTCGCCGAAATCGAAAACGCCCGCGATCTCGATTTCGGCAACGGCGGCATCGGCGACGAACGAAAGACCTACTACCGCGAGATGGTCGCCCGCTTCGGCCACCACCTGGCGCTCAACTGGAATATCTCCGAAGAGATCCCCGTCGGCGCGGGCACCCGCAAAGCCTGGCTGAGCTACCTCGAAGAAATCGACCCGTGGCAGAACCACCGCGTCTTCCACACCGGCCCATCCAAAGACAAGAGCAACTTCTACAAGCCCCACCTCGGCGAATCTTCCCTCACCGGCATCTCCCTCCAAACCCCCGAAGCCACGTCCACCCAAAACGTGTTCAACGAAACCAAGATCTGGGTGGATCGCTCGGCCGCCAAGGGCCACCCTTGGGTCGTGGCGTGTGACGAGCAGGGACCGGGCAACAAGGGTGTAAACGCGGGCTTCGACCTCAGCCGGAAGTATGTGCTCTGGGGCAACATCATGGCCGGCGGCGGCGGGGCTGAGTACTACTCGGGCGGCTCGGACCTGAAGCTCGACGACTACGCCCACTTCCACGACCTGCTCATCTGGTCCGGCTACGCGGTGCACGACTTCTTCTACGCCCACGACATCCCGTTCTGGGACATGCACAACGACGATTCGCTGATCGGCAACAAGCTCGGCCACTACCTGACCAACGGCAGCGACATACTCGTCGTCTACCTCACCGAAGGCGGCGACGCGACGCTGGACCTGAGCGCTTACTCCGGCACGTTCGACGTGAAGTGGTTCGACCCGCGCAACGGTGGTGACCTGCAAGACGGCAGCGTGACGTCACTCACCGGCGGCGAAAAAGCTTCGCTCGGCAAAGCACCGTCGAAGTCCGACCAGGACTGGGCGATCCTGATCACCGCCAAGTGAAACTTTCGCAACCGATCGACATCATCGTTTAGTGGGCGGCACGGAGTGCCCCGCGTGGGACGCTTCGCGTCTCCCGCTAAACGAGTTGCCTGGCACTCAACTACCGACTTCGACCGGTTCCTTGCTGGCCAGCATCGCGGCGAGCTGCTCGCGGGACGAGGGCTTGGCTTGCTCGGCCTGGTTTTCGACTTCGGCGTTGGCGTTGAGGGTCTCCTGGGAGACGCTGCCGTCGCTGCCGATCTGGTCGAAGTTGACGCTGACGCGTTTGGAGACGCCGCGTTCCTGCATCGTGATGCCGTAGAGCTTGTTGCAGCCCTGCATGGTGCGCTTGTGGTGGGTGATCACGATGAAGTGCGAGTGGTCGAGGAAGCTGTTGATCACGTTGACGAAGCGTTCGACGTTGGCTTCATCAAGCGCGGCGTCGACTTCGTCGAGGATCGCGTAGGGGCTGGGGCGGGACTTGAAGATCGCCATGAGCAGGGCCACGGCGGTCATGGTCTTCTCGCCGCCGGACAGCTGCGTGAGGGCACGCGGTTCTTTTCCGGGGGGCTTGGCGGTGATGGCGATGCCCGAGTCGAGGATGTCGACGTTGCCATTCTCGTCCGGCTCAAGGAAGACGTCGGCCCGACCGCCGCCGAAGAGCTTGCGGAACATGCCGTCGTTGCCCGCGAAGTTCTCGCGGACCTGGTTGAAGGTTTCCTCGAAGCGGGTGCGCGAGTCGTCGTTGAGCTGTTCGATCAAGGCGTGCAGCTGTTTCTCGGCGTCTTCGATGTCCTTGACCTGGTCGGCGAGCTCGTCCTGCTTGCCGGCGAGCTGGTCTTCCTCGGCGATGGCGTCGATGTTCACGGTGCCCAGGCGGGCGATCTTGCCCTTGAGCTCTTCGATGTCGGACTTGATCTGGTCCCAGTCTTCGGACGAGAGGTTGAAGGGGTCGCCCTGGACTTCGGTCGCGGCGGCGGCGATGGGGGCGGGCGCTTCCGGGTTCTCGATCCCGGATTCCGGATCGCTCTCATCGGCGTGATCCGGCCGTTCGCTTCGCTCAGAACCGGCTTGGGCGACGTGCTGCTGCTCCTTGGGGAACAGGGCGAGCTGCTTCTGCTTGCGGTAGGCGTCGGGCAGGTCGAGGTCGAGCTGGTCGGCGGTGCGCTGGGTGACGCTGTCGAGCTTGACCTCGAGTTCGCGCTGCTTCATCTCGGCCTGATGGACGCTCTTCTCGAGCTTGCCCACCGCGCCGCTGCGCTGGCTGAAGTCGGCCTTGAGGGTGCTCAGCGCCTCGTCGGCGGCGGTGACTTTGCGTTGGATCAGTTCGCACTGCGTGACGAGTTCGTCGAGCTTACGCTTGGCCACGGCGGCAGCCTCCTCGGCCTTGACCTGGGTTTCTTCGAGCTCGGCGATGCGGGCGTGGGTGCCCTTGAGTTCTTCGGAGAGTTTGGTGTGCTGACGGGTGACGTCGGCCCGGGCGACTTCGAACTGACGCGACTGGCGCTCGGCGGCGCTGAGCTGCTCGGCCAGCTTGCCCGCGTCGATCCGCAGCGACGTCACGCTCTCGCGTGCGGCGTCGGCGGCTTCGGTGGCTGCGGTGATCTCGGCATCAAGCGCCGCACGGCGGGCTTCACGCTCGGCGGACTGCGCTTCGAGTTGCTCGGCTTCGGAGCGATGGGCGGTTCGCTTCTCGTCGGCCTCGGCGAGCTGGCGGTGGAGCTTCTCGGTCTCGGCGGCGACCACGGGCTGCTCTTTCTCGAGCGACTCGATCTGCCCACGGAAGCTGTCGAGCCGGCTGGTGAGCTCGACCTTCACGGCGTTGGCATCGAAGATCGACTGCTGCAGCGCGGCGGTGACTTCTTCGATGTGGGCCGCCTGGTCGGAGATCGCGGTCAGGGTGGTGTGGTCCGACGCGATGATCGCGTCGAGCTGGGACAGCTCGGCCTGCAACGAGGCGAGCTCGGAACGACGCGAGATCAAGCCGCCACTGGCGTTCGCGCTCAGGGGGCCGGCCAACACGCGACACTGCTCGTCGAGGACTTCGCCTTCTTCGGTGACGAAGCGGTAGCCCGAGGGCAGCGTGGCCCGGAGCATCATCGCGGTGTCCAGGTCACGGACGACGAGGGTGCGGCCCAGCAAGCGCCAGGCGACGGGGCCCAGCCACTCGGGGTAGCGGACCAGGTCGATGACGGGGCGGAGGTGGTTCGCGAGGGCATCCGACGCTTTGTCGCTCTGCTCCGCAGCGTTCGGCTTGAGAGTGAGCGGGGGGAGCGGGGGTTGATCGATGGAGAGGAACGTGACGCGGCCGGCGAGGGCGTCGATGGCGGCCTGGCCGGTGGCGGGGTCGCACAACTCGGCAAGGCGGTCGACGACGAGGGCTTGTTGGTGTTCGCCGAGGGCGGCTTCGACGATGGCGGCGTGCTGGACGTCGCAGTCGATCAGCTCGGCCACGAGGCCGCGGACGAGGTCGAAGGCGGGGTCGGCGGCGTCTTGGTCCTCGGGGGCTAAGCCGCAAGCGGCTTGTGAGAGCACGGCCTTCACGGGGTCGGCGATGCCTTCGAGGTTGTCTTCCATCTCCTGCAAAAGACGACGGCGCGAGTCGAGGTCGGCCCGCTGCTCACGCGAGTCGGCGAGCCGGGCGGAGAGCTGCTTCTGCTGCTCGCCGAATTTGCCGGCGAGGTCTTTCTGCTCTTCGAGTTTGGTCTTCTCGGCATCAATGAGCGAGACCGATTCGGCGAGCTGGCCCTCGGCTTCGTCACGCTGGGTGAGCAGGGCTTCGAGTTGCTCGGCGATCTGGCCGGTGCGCTGGTCGAGTTTTTCACGCGTGCCGACGAGCGATTTCTCGAAGGCGTCGATCGAGGTGATCTCGTTGTGGAGCTTGGAGACGCTGCGCAAGAGGTCAGTCAGGCCGTTCTTCTCGTCTTCGAGGTTGGCGCGTTTTTCGTTGAGCGTGTGCTGGAGTTCGCGGTGCTCGGTCTGCGCGGCCTCGAGCCGCTGCTTGGCGTCGGCTTGGGCGGTGGTGAGTTCTTCGACCTGCTCGGTGTGCTGCGCGGCTTCCTCGGCGAGCTGGGTCTGCCGGCCGTCGAGTTCGTTGAGACGCGTCTGGTCGCGCTCGATCTGTTTCTTCACATCCGCGAGGGTTGACTCGGCGAAGCGGCGCTGCTGCTCGGCCTGCTCCTTGGCGGACTCCTGCTGCACGCGGGCCTGCTGCAACTGCTGGCTGCGCTGGGCGACGGCCTCGCGCTCGGTCTCGGCGTCGGATACGGCTGATTCGTGCTTGGCGAGTTCGCGCTGCGCCGCGACGCGGTCGGCCTCGGCTTGTTCGAGTTGTTCCTGCACTTCGCCGAGCTGCTTCTGCAGGCGGTGGTACTCGGCGAGGCTGAAGGTGAGTTGCAGGTCGCGCAGCTTTGCCGAGTGTTCTTGGAACGAGCGGGCCCGGGCGGCCTGCATCTTCACGGAGCGCAGGCGCTTCTCGGTGTCTTCCAGGCGTTGGCGGACCAAGGCGAGGTTCTGCTCGGTGCGGTCGAGTTTGCGGAGGGCTTCTTTTTTGCGGGCCTTGAACCGAGAGACGCCGGCGGCTTCTTCGAAGATCTGGCGGCGCTCGGCGGCGTTGGCTTCGAGCATGCGGGCGACCTTGCCCTGCTCGATGATGGAGTAGGCGTCGGTGCCGATGCCGGTGTCCATGAAGAGTTCTTTGATGTCGCGGAGGCGGGCGCGTTGGTTGTTGACGAGGTACTCGCTGGTGCCGTCGCGGTAGAGCTGGCGGGTGACGGAGACCTGATCGGTGTCCAGGGGGAGAGCGCGTTTGGGGGGTTGATCCGGGGCTTCGTCGCTACGGTCCTCAGCACCCGGCTTGATGGGGTTGTCGAAGGTGAGCGTGACGCTGGCCATGCCGGCGGGCTTGCGTTTGGCACTGCCGTTGAAGATGACGTCCATCATCGCGCCGCCGCGGAGGCTCTTGGGCGATTGATCGCCGAGGACCCATTTGATGGCGTCGACAACGTTGGACTTGCCGCAGCCGTTGGGGCCGACGATGCCCACGACGGGCTCGTCGAAGGGGATCTCGGTCTTGTCGGCGAACGACTTAAAGCCGGCGAGGGTGAGTTTCGCTAGACGCATGCGGGTCGACCTCCGTGTCGGACCGGGTGCTGGTGAAGTTGATCCGGACTCGGCGGCACGCTCTTCGTGTCACGGATGGAATCCGGGGCGATACGTTTCTCCCAATTCATTATCGGGCATGATAACGAATCGCGTTCAAAACTGCTGAGCCCGGCGGGCCCTGGTCCGGGATGACGGGTTTCGTGCCCCACGGGGAACTCATTTGTGGAAAATCACTTGCGCTCAACGCGCCGCTGAGCTCTCGTCACGCTGTGTGGTGGGGGCCGAGCCCGAGGCGGCGCTGTCGCCGGAGGTGTCTCGGGGGGCGGTTTCGGGGCGGTCGGGGCCGGGGGCGCCGCGTTCGTCGCGGGTCCGGTCGAGCAGGCGGGTGAGCAGGCTGCGGTCGACTTCGACCTCGGCATCGATCGCGCCGGCCTGGGCGAGTTGGTAGACCGCATCCACCACTTCGCCGTAGGTCAGGTTGTAGCCGGGCTGGGGGTCTTCGAAGGTGGGATTGTGGGCGAGGATGTAGGCGAGGGTCGCGAGCGTGGGGTCGATCTTGTGTTGGTCCGAGACCATCTTGTTGTTCTGATCGCGGTCGGAGTATTGGTAGAACAGCTCGGCAGGCTCGCTGGCGGCGGTGCGTCGGACCATCAGCTGGCCGCCCCAGATGCCCGCCATGGTGGGCACGTCAAAACCCAGACGCGGGTTGAAGATCACCAGCCGGGGGTAGCCCTTCTGGGTGATGTAGACCAGCGGCTCTTTCACGGGCAGGCGGTCGATGACCAGCTTGATCTCGCCGTTGCGGTCCTTGATTTCGGTCCGCTCGATGAGCCGACGGTTCCCGCTGCGTGCCAGCGATTCGTACGCCGAGATGCGGACCGAGATCACCGGGTCGTTGAGCAGGGTCAGCAGGGCCTGCCCGCCGAAGTCGCTGTCGGGCAGGTTCACCAAAGCCTCGGCCACGCGGATGCGGACCGATGGCTCTTCGTGCCCAGCCAGCTCCAGGAGGTGCCGGCTGGACAACTCGTCCCCGACATACGCCCCGGCTTCGAGCGCCGCCAAGCGGAGGTACAGCGGGATGCGCTCGGCCTCGGGCTTGGTGGTGTCCACCGTGTAGTAGTCCTGTAGCACCCGCCGCACATTCGGCCCCAACGCCTTGAGCGCGATCACGATCTGGTTGCTTTGCGTAGGGTCTTCACGCAACAGCTCGATCAGCTCCTCGCCCTTGAACTTCACCAGCCCCGGCGAGCGATCGATGAACGTGTGCATGACCAGATCAATAAATTCCTTGGGCGTTTCCGCGTAACGGGCGGGGATGTTCAGCT
Source organism: Algisphaera agarilytica (assembly GCF_014207595.1). Lineage (NCBI taxonomy): Bacteria > Pseudomonadati > Planctomycetota > Phycisphaerae > Phycisphaerales > Phycisphaeraceae > Algisphaera > Algisphaera agarilytica. Next base: position 2,695,711 of record NZ_JACHGY010000001.1, on the reverse strand, counting down.
GGATCACCAGGGGCGATATCGCGTTGGCGGTCTGGCTCCTGTCGCTGGGGGCGGCGGGGTAACGCTCGTTGATACGGTCGGCGATCGCCCGGGAACGCGGGTGGCTCGGCTGGTTCAGGATCAGCTCGAACGCCTGGGTTTCCAACACCTCGCCGCCCGCGACGACCAGCGCCGTCCGGCGGTTCTCGTCAAGCTCAAACGCATCGCGACTCGCGTTGTCGGTCGGGCTGAGGTAGATCGGGCCGCGTCCCTCGGCGAGGGGTGTGAGGTAAAAGTTCTCCGGGTTCAGCCCGCCCTGGGACAGGCTGCAGGTCCACAGCCGGCCACCGACCAGGCTGGTGGTGCTGGTGTCGGCGGCGGTCACGACCAGGTCGAAACGGCTACCCGCCACGGAACCGGGGGGGATGATCCCGGCGATGCGCACGACCGCGGTGTCTGGGCTGGCCAGCAACTGAGCCGGGCTCATGGGCAGGATCTCGTCGTACTGCCGGCTGCCCACGCCCTGCTTGGTCATCTCGTTGATGAGCCATTGCCGCAGGGCCGCGGGGACCTCGCTCGTGCCCGTGCCGTCGAGTCCGACCACGACGCCGTAGCCGCTGACCAGGCGGGGCTGGTTGTTCTTCAGGCGGGCCAGCGAGCCCACGGTGTTGTAGAGGTAACGCGGTCCGGTAAAGGTGGCGCCGGGGGCCGCGGCGGGGGCACGGCCGGCCTCTTCGGTCTTGCAACCCACCAGCGTGACCGCCGTGAGCAGACCCAGAACACAAACCAGAGCGTGGCGGGAGATGAGCGACATAAGCAGGGCTTTCGGAAGATCGATCGGGGTGGGCGGCGCCGCCGGCGAAGGTGGGCCGCCGGGTATCGCGGGTGTGGGAGGGATTCAACATTGTCTGCACCCTCCGGCCCGGGGTCAAGCATTCTTGACCGGGTACACTGTTTCCATGAATGACGACATCGAAAAAGTCCTGATCACCCGGCAGCAGATCGCCCAGCGGATCGAAGCCCTGGCCCAGGAAGTCACCGCTGATCTGGCCAAAATCGACCACGACGGCGAGGTCACGCTGGTCCCTATCCTCACCGGCAGCATCATCTTCGTCGCCGACATGATCCGCTGCCTGCCCCAGCGGATGCAGATCCACCTCATGTCCGTCAGCTCCTACCCCGGCACCGCCACCACCAGCCAGGGTGTCAAAATTGAGAACGCCCTGAACACCGTGCCCCAGGACCTCACCGGCCGGGTCGTGCTGCTCATGGACGACATCCTCGACTCGGGCAACACCTTCCGGGCCGTCACCGAAGAACTCAAGAAACGCAACCCGCTGGCTCTGAAGACCTGCACCCTGCTCCGTAAGCAACGCCCCGAAGCCATGAGCTTCCCCATCGACTACGTCGCCTTCGACATCCCCGACGAGTTCGTCGTCGGCTACGGCCTGGACTTCGACGACTACTACCGCAACCTCCCCGAGATCGGCGTCCTCAAGAAATCCGTCATCGAGCAACACGCTTGAACCTCACCCCCCCGCCTCAACCCGACCGCAAGCTCAGCGCCGCGCCCGCGTCCGACGAGCCCGCCCACGCAGCAGCATCCGACGTCGAAATGGACGGCTCGATCGATCAGGACGCCTCGGCCGTCCGCGCCGCCACGATGATCCCCGCCCAGCTGCTCCAGCCCGGCGAGGTCATCATCCTCCTGCTCAAACCCCACCCGCTCTACATCCTGCTCTGGCCGCTCAAAACGTTGACGATCATGACGCTGTTCACGCTGCTGGGCGTGTTGTTCGCGCGCGACGCCGAGGCGTACGACCTGGCCCAGAACATCGTCATCGCCGGCGTGTTGCTCATCACCGCCCGCCTCTTCTGGCAACTACTCGAATGGCTCAGCCGGGTGTACGTCATGACCGACCAGCGGGTGATCACCGTCGCGGGTGTGCTGCGCGTCCGCGTCTTCGAAACCACCCTGCAGAACATCACCCACAGCGAGCTGCTCTTCTCGCTGCGCGAACGCCTGTTCGCGTTGGGCTCCCTGGGTTTCTTCACCGCCGGCACCGCCATCGCCGAGTCCTACTGGGTGATGGTCGCCCAACCCCTCGACGTTCACGCGAAAGTCGTGGAAACGCTCAAGCGTTACCGCAGGTAACGCTTGCATTAACCCCGGGTCAATGACCCGGGGCCGCCGCGGCAAAACACCTTGATTTCAACTCAACCCCGCACGCGGGCCGACGCCGCGTGGCCATCGAGACCCTCGGCCTCGGCCATGGCGGCGATGTCGGCGATCGTCTGAGAACTCATCCCGCTGGGGTACGCCACGGTGCCGGTGCGCTTCAGGAATGTGTACACGCTCACGCCGCTGGTGAAGCGGGCCGTGGTGCCGGTGGGCAGGCAGTGCGACGGGCCGGCGTGGTAGTCGCCCGCGGCGACCGGGGTTTGGTCGCCGAGGAATACCTCGCCGGCGTGACGGATTTGGTCGAGCATCTTCTGCGGGTCGGCCACGGCCAGGTTTACGTGCTCGGCGGCAAACGTGTTGGCGATCTCGATCGCGTGCGCCTCGTCGTTGGCCACCACCGCGCACGACTCGTCACGCAACGCATTGACGATCGCCTCCGTCCGGTCCCGCTCCCAGAGCTGCGTTTCGACTTCGTCGACAATCGCGTCGATCACGCCGGCTTCCCAAGCCACGAGAAAACACTTGCCGGGGTTGTGCTCGGCCTGGGCGATGAGGTCCGCACCGACACACCTTGGGTTTGCCGAGGCGTCAGCGACGGTGACGATTTCCGACGGGCCATAGAACCCGTTGTCCGTGCCGCAGGCGGCACCCAGTTGCGCTTTGGCGAGTTGCACGAAGATATTGCCGGGGCCCGCGATCAGGTCGACCTGCGGGACCGACTCGGTGCCGTGCCCCAGCGCCGCGACGCCCTGCGCACCGCCGATGCGATAGACGTTGGTAATGCCCAGCATCTTGCACGTGCCCAGCACGATCGGCGAGATGTCGTTCGTGCCCATGCCCGTGCCGGCCGTGGGCGGCGGCGACATGACGTGGATGTTTTCGGGCGCGACGCCGGCCACCATCGCGGGGACCGCGAGCATGACCAAGGTTGAGAACAACACCGCGGTCCCGCCGGGCACGCAGAGCCCGACCTTGTCCACGGCCGTCCAACGCATACCGAGCTCGGCCCCGTTGATCGTGACCGTACCCGTGTCGGCGGGCATGACGTGCTGCTGGTATTCGCGCACGTTGTCGATGGCCCGCTGGATCGCGTCGCGCAGCTCGGCGTTCTCCGCGAGCGTGGCTTCCGCCTCGGCCAACTCTTCGGCGGTGACACGGATACGGGCCGCGTCGAAGGCCGGGTCGGTCCACTTCTGCATGTACTTGACCAGCGCCGCGTCGCCGTGGGCCTGCACATCCGCCATCACGTCGGCCACGGTCTTGGCGGCGTCGCCCGTCGCCGAGGCGGTGTCGCGGAGTCGGGCGAGGCAGGCGTCGAGGCCCGCCTGGCCGTCGGGAGTTTGCAGGTCGTAGATCGGTAGCACGGGACAATCCTTGGGGTACGCCGGGGGCGGATGATACGCATCGCCGCGTCGGGATTCGGTAGTTTGACAGATATTTGCCCGGCCATCACTTAGCCCCGGGCGAGTCGCCCGGGGTGCCGTGGGTAGCGGAGGTTTGGAGGCGTAAGACACGAAGTTGAGCCGCGGCACCCCGGGTCATTGACCCGGGGCTAAAGTCACCGCCGCCGAACAAACAGCCCGCCCCGCCGCTGGATCACCCCGCGGATCTCGAGCATCGTCAGGTCCGCCTGCACCGGTCCTACTTCGCCGCCCATCCACGCCACCAGTTCATCCAACGACCGCCCTTCCGACAAAGCCTCGACCAGTTTTTTCTGCGGTTCGGTCAGCGTCACGTCAAACAACGAACCCGGCTGATCTTCCGACGCCGCTTGCGGCTTAGCTTTCTGCTCCCTCTTATCCAACCCCGCTTTCAGCAACTGCCCCGCGTCGCCCAGTTGATCCAGCACATCCGCCGCCGAAGTCACCAGCGTCGCCCAGCCTTCGCGGATGATCTTGTGGCACCCCGCCGAGCCCGGCGCATCGACCCGGCCCGGCAAGGCCATGCACTCCCGGCAGTGGTCTTCCACGCACAACCTCGCCGTGATGAGCGCCCCGGACCGCTTGGCCGCCTCGACCACCAACACCCCCATCGCCATCCCGCTGATGATCCGGTTCCGACGCGGGAAGTTCTCCGGCTTGGGCCCGACGCCCATCGGGAACTCGCTCACCACCGCCCCCAAACCCTCGTCCACGATCTCGTCGAACACCGGCACGTGGTCCTTCGGATAAGGCACCCCCAGCCCCGACCCGATCACCGCGATGGTGCGCCCCTTCACCCGCATCGCCGCGCGGTGTGCTGCGATGTCGATCCCGTACGCCCCGCCCGACACGATGCACAACCCCGCCGAGGCGCACTGCGCTGCAAACCGATCCGCCTGCTCTCGGCCGTAGTGCGAACACCGCCGCGACCCAACAATCCCCAACGCCAACGCATCGTCCTCGCGCAATTCGCCGCGCACCCAAAGCAGCAACGGCGGATCGGGGATGAGTTTCAACAAACGCGGATACGCCTCGCTCTCACGATGCACCAACGACACCCCCGCCGCCCGCACAGCTTCAAGCTCCCGCTCCACCGCCCCACTCTGCAATACCTCGTCGAGCTTCCGCTTCAGCTCACCGCTTCGTTTCGGCGAGATACCTTTGACCCCGCCGAGCTGCTGACCCGAAACCCCAAGCACCGCCTCGGCCGATCCGAACGCTTCAACACACCGCCCGATCAGCGTCTGCCCCAGCCCCGGCGTCAGCATCAACGCAAGCAGCGCACAAGATTCATGGTCCCGGAAATCCATCAAGAAAGTGTAACGCAAAGCCGCTTGCGGCTTAGCGCCGTCATGCTTGAGCGCCTAGCCGTAAGCGGCATAAAAAAGACTCACCCGCGGAGATTCCGGGGTGAGCCGTAGGGTCGTTTCGGACTGCGCTCGACGGCAGTCTCCGTCGAGCTGCCTAGCGCAGGCCGCTCTGCTTCTGCCCGCAGCAGTCGCTGCAGTGGTACGGGGTACGAGTACAACAGTCGCTGGGGCAGGTGGTACAGTCTTCAATCACTGGATCACACTCCTTTCGGAAACGAATAGTTCCAGCCGTCGCCCCGTGTGTCTCCGTCCCACGACCTTGCGGGTTCGGACGACTTGGGGCCGCCGGAGTTTCTCCGCCCCGCGACGACTCGCGGGGCACGATCGGGTGGCTTCAACCGTGAAGCCTTGCCCGGCCGACGCTTCCGTGCCCGCCGCATCCTTGGCATGCCAAGCTGTATGACGGGGAAGGTTGCCTTCGACATTTCGATTATTTGGAGGCTGGCGACGCGGGTCAAGGAAAATCGCGAAGAGATTTTGAGGTTTGCGAGTGGATCGCCTGGCTCAACAAGCAATGGCATAACCCCTCCCCCGCCGGGGGAGGTGGCCCGCGGAGCGGGTCGGAGGGGGAACTCCACGTTCATTGTGATAGAGGACTCACCTGCCCCCTCAGTCGCCTATGGCGACAGCTCCCCCGAGGGGGAGCGGTTGGAAAAGCGCGAACGATTAGCTGGCGGCTTTTTTGGTGGGCTTGGTTTGGCCTGTGAGGATCTTGTGCTTGCGTTTGATCAGGTCGGTGAGGTGTTCGACTTCGGTCATCGCGGTGGGCGACCACTTGCACCAGTGGATCTCGACCGCACACTTCGCGCCGCGGATGCCGTCGCGGATGTAGCGGTTGAGCCGCTTCATCGGGAGCAGTGCGATCATCTCTTCGCGGAACGGCATGCAGAACACCGGCGATTCGGGATCGGGCACGAAGTAGGCCATGGGCTCGGAGGTCGGGCCGTCCTCGGTGGTGAGGGTGAATTCGATGGTCCACTTCCAGGCGCTGCCGTGCCAGATGATGGATTTCTCCACGCCTTCGAAGCCTTCGAGGCGTTCGAGGAGGGTGTTCAGGAGGGCCTGGTGCTGCTCTTTCTGCGGGGCCATGAGCTGCTCGAACGTGGGCGGGTTCCACTGGTCTTCCCAGGCGAGGCGGAACGGTTCGGCGGGTTTGGCGGTCATGGCGGAATTCCGGGAGTTCGGGGGGCGGCAGCATCGTCCGCCGTGCAGGCCGGCGGAGGGAGGATCAAATCGATCAAACTGAATCAAGCATGATCACGGCCGAGGTGGGTAGAATCCCGTTCACACACCAGAAAGGATCCCTGGGCCGTGTTGAACGAAGCATCCTAGCGTTTTTTCTCGCCCCGGGCAAGCCACGCACCCCCGGACTCTACCGTTAAGTCAATATGGAAAAAACGGTTACGAACAACAACGTCACTTTTTCGGTGGTCGTCATGGCCAAGGCGGCCGTCCCGGGGCGGGTCAAAACCCGCCTGACGCGGGGCGAACACGCGTTATCGGAAGTTCAGGCGTCCGACGTTCACTCGGCCATGCTCGATACGGTCCTGGCCCGGGTCTCGGCCCACCTGCGTGCCCCGGATGGGAGTCAGCCCCGGCTGATTCTGGCGATGGATGACCCCGCGGGGGCTCCGCAGGCCGCGAAAAGCCTGGGTTGGCACGTCGTCTCGCAGGGCGAGGGCGACCTCGGAGAGCGTCTGGACCGGGTTTGGCAGGGGTCACGCGAGCAGACCGGGCACGACGGGGTGGTGTTTTTCGGGGTCGACAGCCCCGACGTGCCGACGAACATCCTCGAATCCATCGGCGACGCGCTGAACCACGCCGCCGCGGTCATCGGGCCGGTGGAAGACGGGGGTTATTGGACGCTGGCCTGCCGGGACTACCTGCCGGGACTATTAACAGGCATCGACTGGGGGACGCCTGCCGTGTACGATCAGACGCTAGCGATCGCGCGGGATGCGGGCATCGACCTGCAGCCGCTGCCCGGCTGGCACGATGTCGATGACCCGGCCGATCTCGCCGCCCTGGTCGAGCGCCTCGCCTCGACCGCTGAACCGCACCTGACCCCACTCCGCGACCGGCTCACGCCGCTCGCCCCTGACTCCTCCCCGACCATGAGCGACACCCCCACGCCGACCTCCTCCGCCCCGCTGCCCACTGGTGCCGACCAGGACGAGCCGATGGACCTCTCCGATTCGACCCTGCTACTGGTGGACGACAACGAGCAGAATGTGGAACTGCTTCAGGCCTACCTCGAAGCGCTGCCCTGCCGGACGCTGACGGCGTTCGACGGCGAAGAAGCCATGTCGATCATCGAAGACGACAGCCAACCCACGCCGGACCTGGTGTTGCTGGACGTGATGATGCCGCGGATGTCGGGCTTCGAGGTCTGCCAGAAGATCAAAGAGAACCCCAAGACGCGGACCATCCCGGTGATGATGGTCACCGCGCTCAACGAGCTCGGCGACATCGAGCGCGGCGTCGAGGCCGGCACCGACGACTTCCTCACCAAGCCCGTGAACAAGCTCGAGCTGATCACGCGCGTCAAGAGCCTGCTGCGTGTGCGTCACCTCAAGCGTGAGCTCGATCGCACCGAAGCGTACATCGACGACCTGGAACGCAACCGGCGCAGCACCGACAGCGACGCGGGCTGAGTCACTGGTAAACCCTATTATTGTGGAATTCACATTACGGCGATCTTTAAGATCGTCGTAGGTTTTTTCTATGCTCCGCATCGCTTCCCAAGTGAATGCGGGGGATCGCGCATGCGGCGTGATTTTTCCGGACCACTGTTTTACGCAAGTCAAAACTATTTTTGCGGTTCCCGGTGAATTCAGGCGGTTCTACGCCCGGTTATCCGGACAGATAGGTCCGTCTGTAACGGTTGTAACGATTGACTGGGTCCGACAACCCGCAAAACGGGTCCGCGGAATTATGCGTGCTGAATTGAATTCGTCGTGGGGACGATGAGCAATCCGTTGGCCAGACCCGGCGGTACCGGGCGGCACGAGGAAACTTCACGCTGTGTGGGCGTGGGGCCGTGCCGAGAGTGGCAACCGGCTGAGAGTGAAAAGATTCGAAGCCGAGTTCATTCAAACCGCCGGGCGACCAAGGATGACGTCGTCTTTATCGCGGAAAACTAAGGATAAGTTCCAGGAGCTTTAAGATATGAGTCGCATTAACACCAACGTCACTTCTTTGCTGGGCCAGCGTGTTCTCGGTGAACAAAACCGCTCGCTCAACACTTCGCTTGAACGCCTGTCGACCGGTCTCCGGATCAACCGTGGTGGTGATGACCCCGCGGGTCTGATCGCCAGTGAAGCCCTGCGTTCGCAGAAGTCTTCGATCACCGCTGCGATCGGCAACGCTGAGCGTGCCGAGCAAGTCGTGAACGTCGCCGAGGGCGGCCTCCAAGAAGTCAACAACCTCCTCCTCGAAGTCCAATCGCTCGTCGGCCAGTCGGCCAACGACGCCGGCCTCTCGCTGGAAGAAAAGGAAGCGAACCAGCTGCAGATCGACTCGATCCTTCAAACGATCGACCGTATCTCCGAAACCACCAGCTTCCAAGGCACCAAGCTGCTCAACGGCACCTACGACTTCAACGTCGAGAGCCAAGCCGCCACCGTCAACGACATCCAGATCAACGCCGCCAAGCTCGCCAAGGGCGACACCCGCGACGTCAAGGTCCTGGTGACCCAATCGGCTCAGAACGCCGGCTTCTTCCTCTCCACCGCCGGTGCGCTGGACCTGTCCGCTGCTGACGCCGCGTTCACGTTCGACCTCGCTGGTGCGGGCGGTAGTCGTCAGTTCAGCTTCGCTTCGGGCACCTCGGTGGCCGACATCGCTTCGACCATCAACACCTTCACCGACATCACCGGTGTCTCGGCGACCGCTTCGGGTACCGGCGTGAAGATCAACTCCACCGGCCTGGGCTCCAGCGAGTTCGTCTCGGTGGACATCAAGGACGACGCGGGCCAAGCCGGCGGCGTGTACGTGCTCTCGGCCGACTCCTCGCTGGCCGCCAGCACCGCTGGTGCCACCGCTTACTCCGCCGCCAGCAACCCGCTGCGTGACGAAGGCCAAGACCTCGGCGCCACCATCAACGGTGTCGCCGCCACCACCAACGGTGGCACGGCCAAGCTCTCGACCGACTTCCTCGACGTCGAGATCGATCTGACCACCGCCGGCGCTCAAGCCCTGGGTTCCATCACCGCAGCCACCATCACCGGCGGCGGCGCGAACTTCAACCTCGGTGCGAACGTCGACATCGGCAACCAGGTCTCCATCGGCATCGGCAGCGTCGCCACCCGTAACCTCGGCACCGAAACCAACGGCTTCCTCAGCTCGCTGGCCTCGGGTCAAGACAACAACGTGGTCGACGGCAGCCTGACCGACGCCCAGAAGGTCGTCAACGACGCCATCTCCGAAGTCTCCACCCTGCGTGGCCGCCTCGGTGCGTTCCAGAAGAACACCGTCGGCTCGACCATCCGTTCGCTGGGCGTCGCCCTCGAGAACACCTCGGCCGCCGAGTCCGCCATCCGCGACACCGACTTCGCCGCGGAAACTGCCGAGCTGACCCGCTCGCAGATCCTGGTGCAGGCCGCGACCAACGCTCTGGGCATCGCCAACAGCCAGCCCCAGAACGCCCTCTCGCTGCTCCGATAAGTTCTCCGGAACAGTTTAGACAACTCAATACCGAACGCGGCGGCCCCAACGGGTCGCCGCTTTTTTTTGCGCGCACTCCGCGATAACCCGTTTCCGGACCCAATCACGGCCCCACCCGACCCGCCGACACCCGGCGGTGAGTGGATCGCGGTTCCGATAAGGGGAAATGCGGAAGTGACTGGGGGTGATCTGCGGGAAAGGCCGAGAACATGCATGCAGCGAGGCCGACCCGCGACTCCGCGGAACCGGGAACGCCTCAACGCAGCATCAGTCTTCAGATCGGATGAACAGATCTGCTAACGGTCAAGGCAGGACGCCTCAACCACGAACGTGACACTTTTTAAAAGCACGTGTTCACGGAAGGACAACAGTTATGAGTCGGATCAATACCAATGTCTCGTCTTTGTTGGGTCAACGCGTCCTCGGACTACAAAACCGTTCACTCAACACTTCTCTTGAACGCCTCTCGACCGGCCTGCGGATCAACCGCGGGGCGGACGACCCGGCGGGCCTGATCGCCAGCGAATCGCTGCGATCGGAAAAAGCCTCCATCACGGCGGCCATCAGCAACGCCGAGCGTGCGGAACAGGTCGTCAACATCGCCGAGGGCGGCCTCCAGGAGATCAACAACCTTCTCCTCGAAGTCCAATCGCTCGTCGGCCAATCCGCCAACGACGCCGGCCTCTCGGCCGACGAAAAGGAAGCGAACCAGCTGCAGATCGACTCGATCCTCCAAACGATCGACCGCATCTCCGAAACCACCAGCTTCCAGGGCACCAAGCTGCTCAACGGCACCTACGACTTCAACCTCGAATCGCAGGCCGCCACCGTTGACGAAGTTAAGGTCAACGCGGCCAAGATCCCCGCGGGTGAAAGCCGTGACGTCAAGGTGCTGGTCACCCAGTCGGCTCAGAACGCCGGCTTCTTCCTCTCGACCAACGGTGCGCTGGACCTCTCCGCCGCCGACGCGACCTTCCGCTTCGACCTGGCCGGCTCCATCGGCAGCCGCGAGTTCAGCTTCGCTTCGGGCACCGCCCTGGCGGACATCGCCGCCACCATCAACACCTTCACCGAGATCACCGGCGTCTCCGCCGTGGCCTCCGGTACCGGCGTGAAATTCAACTCCGTCGGCCTGGGTAGCGACGAATTCGTCCAGATCGACATCCGTGACGATGCCGGCCAAGCCGGTTCGGTGCTGAACCTCAGCAGCAACGCCTCGCTGACCGCATCCACCGCCGGCGGCACCGCGTTCTCCGCCGCCAACAACCCGCTGCGTGATGCCGGCCAGGACATCGGCGCCACCATCAACGGCGTCGCCGCCACCACCAAGGGCTCTTCGGCCCGCGTGTCCAGCGACTTCCTGGATGTTGAAATCGACCTGACCACCGCGGGGGCTCAAGCCCTCGCCGCCATCGACGCCGTGACCATCACCGGCGGCGGAGCCAACTTCAACCTCGGCCCCAACGTCGACATCGGCAACCAGGTCTCCATCGGCATCTCCAACGTCGCCTCGCGGAACCTCGGCTCCAACGAATCGGGCTTCCTCAACCAGCTCGCCTCGGGCCAAGACTCCAACGTGGTCGACGGCGACCTCACCGTCGCTCAGAAGATCGTCAACGACGCGGTCGCCGAAGTCTCCACCCTCCGCGGTCGACTCGGTGCGTTCCAGAAGAACACCGTCGGGGCGACTATCCGATCGCTGGGCATCGCCTTGGAAAACACCTCGGCCGCCGAATCGGCCATCCGCGACACCGACTTCGCCGCGGAAACCGCCGAGCTGACCCGGTCGCAGATCCTGGTTCAGGCCGCGACCAACACGCTGGGAATCGCAAACTCCCAGCCGCAGAACGTGCTCTCGCTGCTCGGCTAAACCGAGCACGCAACGGAAAGCGTTTCGAGGCGACTCGAAACGTGGATGAAGCGGATCAAACCCTTCATCCGATCACTGATGCGGAAGGGCGGCTTCTTCGGAAGCCGCCCTTCTTTCGTTTCATACCCCACACACCCGCCAACCGAAAGCCCGCAGGTGATCTCCGATCTCCTGCGGGTTTCTTTTATCTCGCATCCCACCCGCAACCGCCGATAACTCATCCCATGTGTGGCATCCTCGGCGTCGTCCAACGCGACCCCCAACTCGAAACGAACCGTGATCGCCTGATCGCCGCCCGCGACACGCTCACCCACCGCGGCCCCGACGAAGCAGGCGACTGGATCGCGCCGGGAATCGCGTTCGCGCACCGCCGGCTCAAAGTGTTGGACCTCACCCACGGCCAGCAGCCCATGCTCGACCAGCCCGCCGAGCCGCGCCACGCGCTCGTCTACAACGGCGAGGTCTACAACTACCGCACCCTCCGCCAATCGCTCGAGCAACAAGGCCATACCTTCGAGGGCGACGGCGACACCGAAGTCCTCTTCGCGGCGCTCAATGCCCAGGGCCCCGACGCCGTGCAGAGCTTCGAGGGCATGTTCGCTATTGCGCACTGGGACCAACACGCCCGCCAGCTCCTGCTCGTCCGCGACCGGCTCGGACAGAAACCGCTCTACTGGCACGACGACGGCAACCAGCTCGTCTTCGCCAGCGAACTCAAGGCACTGCTGCGTTACCTCGACCGCAAGTTCGACATCGACCCCGCAGCACTCGACGAGTTCTTCACCCGCGGCTACATCCTCTCGCCCCGCACCATCTTCCGGGGCATCCACAAACTCCCCGCCGGTTGCCGCTTGCGGCTTAGCGCACGCGACTGGCAGATCAACATCGATCGCTACTGGGATGTCGAAACCTACGACCCTGCCGACGTGCCAACCGATGCTGACGACGCGGTCGAACTGCTCGACGAACTGCTGACCGACGCGGTAAGCAAACGCATGGTCAGCGATGTCCCGCTGGGCTGCCTGTTGTCGGGCGGGATCGACTCGTCGCTCATCACCGCGATCGCCTCGAAAGTCAGCGATTCACCCATTAGCGCGTTCAGCATCGGCTTCGATGAATCCGATGCGCACAACGAGCTCCCCTTCGCCGAGATGGTGGCGAAACACCACGAATGCCAGTGGATTTCGCGCATGGTGCGCGGCGGTGATTCCGGGGGCGATGCCGGGAGCGACTTCCTGAGCGACCTCGACGATGCGCTGCGCTACTTCGATGAGCCCTACGGCAACTTCACCGTCATCGCCCAACGCAAGCTCGCCCAGCTCTGCCGCGAACACCTCACCGTCGTGCTTTCGGGTCAGGGCGGAGACGAACTCGCCGCGGGCTACCCCGGGCGATACAACTGGGTGCTGGAAGCCCCGCAAGACGCCGCGCGTCACGAACACCTGCCGCCCGTCGATCACCTCAACACCTACCTCGGCCGAACCAGCTTCGTGGGTTGGAACGGCGGGCGGGCATCGATGTTCAGCGATGAACTGCGCCACGCCGTGACCGAAGCGCACAGCCCCGCCGACGGCGTCGCGCCGTTCTGGCGCACCTCGGGCGATGCGCTCAACAACGTGTTGTACGCCGACGTGAAAACCAACCTGCCCGACTACCTGGTCACCATCGAAGAGCGCATGACCATGTCGGCCAGCCTCGAAGCACGCAACCCGCTGCTCGATCACGATGTGGTCAACTTCCTCCTCTCGCTCCCGTCCGAGATGAAGGTGCGCGACGGCCAAAACAAGTGGCCGCTCTTCAAGCTCTGCGAACGCTACCTACCCCGCGAAGCCTACGACCGCCCGAAGCGCGGCTTCACCCCACCGCTCGGGCTTTGGCTCGAACAGAACCAATCACAGATCGCCCAGCACTTCCGCGACACCGCCCCGCTGATCGCCGGCGTGTTCGCGCCGCAGTGGCAGGCCTTCCTCGAGACGGGGCAGTCCTCGGCGCAAACGACCATGCCGGTGTACTACAGCCTGGTGCTATCGAAGTGGGCGGAGCACTACGGCGACTACATCAACGCCTGGCCGAGCGAAAACACTTCAAAAACAACGCATTGGCACGCCACACACCGCGAGCAAAGCCCCGCCGCGATCGGCGAGTCGCGGTGGTTCGCCCAGGCGCTGGGCAACTTCGCCGAGGGCAGCACACTGCACCTCGTCGGCGATGACGACGGTCATTTCGGGTGGATCGCTCAGCAGTTGGGTTATTGCGTCACCGATGATGCCGACTGCAACCAACGAGTGTTGCTCGGATTGAAAGCCGCGAGCCAACTGCCTCAACTTCAAATCTCGCAACCCACGACGCTGCTCTGGGTCGCGTTGTTCAGCGGCTCCGAACAAGCCACGATCCAACACGCGCTGCAATCCCTACCCGCCTCGATCACGCCGCAGGGCACGCAGGGTGTTCAGGTGTCGCAAGACCAGGGCGTATTCATCGCCAAGCTCAACGCAACACCATCGGACGGCATTGCATCCGCCCCCGCGTTTGATTTCAATCAACACGTCGCTTAAGCCGCTTGCGGCTTAGCCCAAATCATCATGAATGCGGGGAACCCGCTAAGCCGCAAGCGGCTCTCAACCCTTTTGCGCCACGATGACCAGGTCGCGATAGACGCCGGTGATCTGACCTGTATGCACGACGGTCAAACCGGGCGTCGCGCCGACCTGGCGGACGAGTTCTTCCATCGTGTACTCGAAGCCGTGGTACACGGCATCCGACGAGCCGCCGAACTGCCACGACGGGGTGACGATCAGCGCCTTGCCGCCGGGCTTGAGCACGCGTGAGATCTCACGCAGGATGACGATCGGGTTGGCCAGGTGTTCGATGACGTCGAACAGCGTGACCGCGTCCACACTCTCGTTTTCGCGGGGGATATCGTCGCCGCGACCCAGTTCGAAACGCGGGGCTTTGCCGGGGTATTGCTGGGTGGAGGTCATCTGGCGGGACTGCTCGACACCCTCGGGCTCGGGGTCGATGCCCAGGACTTCGATGCCCTGCTGAGCAAACATGTGCGAGAAGAAGCCGTCGCCGCAACCGACATCCAAGAGCAGGTCGCCTTCGTTGGGGCAGCACTGCTTGGCGGCACTCGCGAGGTGGTGTGCCCGCTTGCGGAAGAAGTCGGCCTTCTGGTAGCTCTCCCACACCAGCGCGCCGCGCTCTTCGTATTTCTCAAACGGCATCGCCGCGGCGTGGTAGCGCACGTTCCACATCAGCCCGTCTTCGAAGTGCTGTTCACGCACCGCGTCCATGTCCGCACAGAACCAATCGAAGCCGAACCGCTCCTGGAACTTCTTCGCTTCGTCTTCCTGATACTCGGGGGTAAACGCGTCGGTCACCAGCACCTGCGGCACGGCCAACACTTTGCGTCCCGTCTGCCGAACAGCAATACCCAAAGCGAGCAAGCCGATCTGTCCCCAACCGAGCAGCGCTTCGCCGCCGACTTCGTCGAAGACTTCTTCGTTCATCACCACGACGCCACCCGCGATCGTGTCGACTTCTTCGGGGAAGCGGTAGGCCTGAGCGGGCACGCCCTTTCCGTGGTGGTGGAAGCCCTTGGGGTGGATGACGAACTCGCCCATCGAGACGATCGAGCCGTCGGGCGCGAGACGCTTGGCACCCACCATGCCGACCTGTCCGCTCATCCCGAGGAAGGCGGCGAGTTCGTCCGGCCAGGTCTCGGTGGGCTGCATGTCCACGGCTGTGCGGTGGCGGATCACCACCACGCCGCCCGCCCGCTGGTGTTCCCAACGCAGCGACGCGGCCTCACCCGCTTCAGTGGACTCAACGGGCGCAGCGGTACCGGCGATCAACGAAGTATTCATGCGGGATTTATCGGTCTCCACGCCCGCTTTTCGCTACTTCACCCGCCGAATCCGGTTCACTCTGCGGCGGTTTGGGCCGCTGCGCCGTGAATCCAGAACCAAGCGGCGGGCCACCGATAAATGAGACATGTCCAACGCGCCGCGTGTCTCGATCCTGATCCCGAATTACAACAACGGCCGGGAGTCGTCGCGCGACCGGGCCGTGGACCTCATCGGGGACCTGCTCGAGTCGCTGCGCGACACCCTGCAACACGAAACCACGCGCTTCGAGGTCATCGCCTACGACGACGGCTCGACCGACGACAGCCTCGCAACGCTGCGCCAGTGGCGCGATGACGGCTTCCTGAAACTCATCGAGGCCGAGCACTGTGGCGTGCTGGCCAAGACGGCGAACAAGCTCGTCGAAGCTTCGCGTGGCGACATCCTCGTCCGCCTCGACGGCGACATCACCGTGCTCACGCCGAATTGGGTCACCAAGCTCTGCGCCGTGTTCGACCAGGGCCCCGCCGAACTCGGCGTTGTCGGCCCCAAGCAACTCACCGACGGCGGCAAGTGGGTCCACAGCTTCGGCGACTTCGTGCTCCACCCCAAGGGCTATCACCACCTGTACCAAGGGGCCGAGCGCAGCCAGGTGCTGCGACCCGCCGAGGTCGATCACGTGATGGGCTGTTTCTACTGCTGCAAGCGTGAAGTCCACGACAAGCTCGGCGGCTACGACGAGAACATCCTCCGTGGACAAACCGTCGAATTTGGCATGCGTGCCCGCCTCGAAGGCTATCGCTGCTTTGCCGTCCCGCACATCGAGTTCATCCACCGCCACTCGCTTCGCGACCTGCGTAACAACCACGCCGACACCGACGGCGGGATCGACTCGGCCCGGCAGTCCTTCATCGACAAGTGGGGGTTCGACCGCCTCTCGGCCGACCTCGATTACGTGCGGCAGCGTTACGCCGGCACCCCCCTGCTCTGGAACCCCGAGGTGTTCGGCCTGCCCGGCGAGGACGCCTACGCCCTCGCCACCGGCCCCCGCCCGACCATCGAGACCTCGCACTGGAAACGCTACGGCGAAGACGCCGCGTTCCGCCAGCAGCTCGACTTCCGCGTCACCATCGCTCGGCAGGTGGCCGGCACCCGTGCTCAGCCCCTGAGCGTCGGCCTCATCGGTGCCAACGACGGCCTGCTCGCCCACCTGCTCGCGCAGCTCGGCATGACGGTCCAGGCCGTGGAGTTGAGCGCAGATCATGTGGCGCTCGGGCAACAATTCCTCGCGGGCAAGACCTATCCCGGGCAGTCGCCCACGTTTACGCACCAGACCGACCCGGGCGTGCTACCCTGGGAAGACGATTCGATGGACCTGGTGTTCTGGCCGCTGGGCATCGACCGCCACCCCAACCCCACGCGGGTGATCGCCCAGGCCCCGCGGGTCATGCGGGACGACGCGGTGTTTGCGGTGGTCGCCCCGACCGACACCTACCTGCCCCACGAGCTGGCGATGCAGGTCCGGGCGATCCATTCCTGGTCGGTGCCCCGTCCGCAGGCCACCACGAACCCGGATCAGCCCACGGTGGTCCTCGCCGCGGCCGATTCCGCGGTATTCCAAACCGCAAAACCCGTCGCGGCCTAGAGCGCAAGGTCCGATATAATGTCAATCTGTTCGATTCTCGACCCCGCGGACCCCGCCCGCCGATAGCATGAACCGTTGGCGTTTTTTGCTTGATCACGCCTGGCTGCCCCGGGAATCTCTTGAGCGACCTGTTATGAATCTTTCCCGACGTGAAATCCTGATCGCCGGCCTCAGCCTCGCGGCCACCGGCTGTGCGACCACGTCTTCGACCAGCAGCCGCTCCGCCGAGCGTGTGGGACCGATTTGGCCCGAAGGCGTCAAGTCCCCGACCCGCGTCTCGCAGACCCACCCGAACTACACCGCCGCCCGCCCGACGCCCGTCCCCGCCAAGGAGTCGGCCACCCAAGCCGTGCCCGGCGTCATCGCCCGCAAGCAGTGGACCCGCCACGGCACCGGCCGCAACGTCAATGCCATGAACGGCGTCAAGAAGATCACCATCCACCACGAAGGCTGGACCCCGGTGACCTTCACCTCCGCGACCGCCGCCTACGACCGCATCGAGAACATCCGCCAGATCCACACCCGCGACCGCGGCTGGGCCGACATCGGCTACCACTACATCATCGACCGCGCTGGCCGTGTCATCGAAGGCCGCCCCATCAAATACCAGGGCGCCCACGTCAGCAACAACAACGAAAACAACCTCGGCATCCTGGTCCTGGGCAACTTCGAAAAGCAGAAGCCCAGCAACGCCCAGGTCAAGAAGCTCGGTGAGTTCACCAAGCAGATGATGGCGACCCACGGCGTCCCCGCCCACGCCGTCCGCACCCACCGCGAAATCAACCCCACGCAGTGCCCCGGCCGCACCCTCCAGGCCCACATCAACCACCTCCGCCGCACCGGCGTGATCGCGTGATCGCTCGGTAGGTCAGGTCTTCGACCTGACACGTGAGTTTTCGATTCCGGGAAACGTCAGTCTGTAGGTCAGGCATGCCTGCCTGACATCAAGCCACAGAAACCTCGCGTCAGGCAAGCATGCCTGACCTACATCTCACGGCTCACTGCGTTCGGGGTCGTCTTTCCACTTGTCGCCCATGTTGAGCATGTGATCGCCTGAGGTGAACACCCAGGTTTTCTGTTTCGCCTTGTTCAGGTTCTCGCCGTATTCCTCAAAGGTCGGCTCGGGCAGGTGGGCGATGTGTTGCAACAAACGCTGCTTCGCCGCTTCGCTCTCGGGCGTGGGCGTGTCGATGCGCTGGTAGTCGAGCATGTCGCCCGACTCAGCGGTCCGCCACATCACGCCGTCCGCGGCGAGGAACCAATCGCGATCGCGAACGAATCGCCACGCGTCGACGTAGCTGTAGATCCACTCGCGGACCGAGTCACTCTCGCCACTCAGCACCGGCACGAAACTCTGGCCGTCGAGTCCTTCGACGTCGGCCGGGTCCAGCCCCGCGAGGTCCATGACGGTCGGATACAGGTCGGAGAAGTCGACCAAGGCCTGGGTGACCTGTCCCGCTTCAACGCCCGGGCCGGCCACGATCAACGGTACGCGTGCGCCGAGTTCGGAGGCAACGTTCTTGCCGTAGCCCTGCGTGGGGTTATCCGAGGTGAAGATGAAGATCGTGTTGTCGGCGATGCCCGCGTCTTCCAGAGCTTTCAGCATGTTGCCGACATACAGATCGATGTGGTGGATCTGATTCGCGATACCCGGCTCGGTCGCTTGCCCCGATCCCGGCGACGTCGGCACGCCAACCCACGGCCGGTGCGGGAGGAACTCGGCGTAGTACAGGAAGAACGGCTGATCGCCGTGGTCCCGGGTGATGAACTCGAGGGCGTAGTCGTGCACCTCGTCCGGCCCGAAGGTTTTCTCATCGCTGGGTTGGATCTTGCCATCTTTCACCAACGCGGGGTACCAGTAGATCGACGGCGAGATGTACCCGCCCGTGGTCACTTCTTCGCGTGACGGGAACAGCTTGTCGGGATCCTTCCAGCCGAACCACGGCCCGGTCCAGACATCGAAGTAGGTCCGCCCGAAGTAACCCGCGTAGCCGAGGTGTTCGTCGAACCCCGCGCCGGGCTCGTCCGGCAAACCCGGCAGCATCCACTTGCCCGCGAGCGCGGTCCGGTAGCCGCTGTCCGCCAACGTCTGGGCCATCGACGGGTGCTTCACGAAGAAGTCATCGTCTGGCAGCTTCAGGCTGTTGCTCAGTTGCCCGGTGTTGATGCCGTACTTGCCGGTCATCAGCAGCGCCCGCGTGGGGGCGCAAAGCGGGGTCGCCCAGCCCGTGGTAAACGTCATGCCGTGGTCCGCGAGGCGTTGCACGCTCGGCGTGTCGAACGCCGCGGGACGCTCGGCCGTGCCGTAAGGCGAAAACTCGCCGGGGCTCGCGTCGTCGAGCATGAACAGGATGATGTTGGGTCGCTTCTCGGGAGCGGCCGAAGCCGCCGTCACCATCAGCCCCACCAAGAACATGGCGGCCAGCCCACGAAACCGGAAAACACACGCGAGACGAGACAGAGCATTCATGATGACAGACCTGATAGGGAAAGGAATCAGCGAAACGGCCTGAGATTTTAGCCTTAATCCGCCATTCGAAGTAGGTCAGGTCTTCGACCTGACACCCACAACCCGTACCAACCCCGACGGCGTCAGGTCGAAGACCTGACCTACAAGACGACGACCAGCGTGGCGTAGCCACGCGGCTATTGCGCAACCCAAGCCCCTAAGCCCCCAACACCCAAGCCCCTAATTTCCAAAGAGCGAACGCCCGGCTCAACCCCGCCACACGCATCGGCCCGTGTCGCGCGGTTCACTTCAAGCCAACGTCCTCGACCCGCGTGCGGGGGGTGGCCGCGCGATTACGCCACGGTCCATCGTGTCTGTTGTCGGCAAGGTGACTCACCGACGAACGCCGAAACCCCCACGCTTCAAAACGCGAGCCCGGCCCTCCCCACGCATCTCACGAGACGGTCCTTGCCTTTAACCGTCCCGCCGCCGCGGGGTGCCGAAAACATCTCCCTCCTATAGGGGGCAGCGTGTCACGGTTGTGCGCACCGCAGCGACACGCGAATCGCTAACTCGCCGCAGCGACTGGCGATAGACGGGTGAAATTTTTTTAAATCGTCCGGCTCCCGCACGACCGGCCGTGCGCACGCAGACGTCGCTCCGATGAATCGCAAAACGATCGGCCGCTCTAGTTCGAGCGCTGGTACATCTCGTGGTCGTGCGTCTGGTGATCGAGCTTGGGCGTGGGCGGGGGCTGGTGCAATTGGTCTTTCACGGCCGCGCTGTGCCGGGTCGGATAGAGCGCGTGGCCAACCTCGGTCACGGCCTGGGTCAGTTCGGGGAAGGGCTTGTCGGCGAGGTCGATGAGGCCCACGTTGTAGTTCTCGCCGTCGCCGCGGCCCGTCGGGGGCTGGTCGGCGTACTGGAACCAGTGGGTGCCGACGATGAACGGGTTGTGCAGGGCCGAGTGGAGGTAGGTCTTGTATTTTTCGGCCCGCTCGGATTGCGAGACAGCGGCCAGGATGCCGACGTGGAGACTCCCGCGGTCCAGAGCCCCGAAGTGGAACTCGCTGATGACCATCGGCTTGTCCACGCCTTCGGGCAAACCAACCTCGGCGACATCGGGCTGATACTTGTTGAAACTCAACACATCGGCGTAACGCGCCGCGGTGCGCGTGACGATGTCGCTGATCGCCCAGGCCAACCGGCAGCCCAGGTACATCGTGTCGGGCGCAACCGCCTTCATCTCTTCGTACACCGTTGCAAAATACGTCTCGACAGTCTTGGTGTAGAAGTCGATGAGGTCGTCCCAAGCCATGGTGCTGTCGGGCGGCTGCGTGCATTGCCGCAACGCGTCCCACGAGGCGTGATTCGTATCCCATTGCGCGTTGAGCGCATCGATGGTGGTGTACTTCGCATAGAGATCTTCAATGAAGACGTGCTTGGCGGGTTGGTCGGCGGGCCCGGCGAGGGTGGCCAGAGCCAGCGAGGCATCCGCGCCCCAGGAGAGCTCGTTCTCGATGAAGAAGCCGATGCACCACGGATCGGCTGCGGCGTGGGTGTGTCTGGCCAGCGCGTCACGGAGAGCGCTGCGGAAGCCGGGGTCGAAGACATCGTGGAACTTGCCCCAGTAGCCCTTGGAGGCCTCGAGCTTGCGGGTGTCTCGGACCCAGACGGTTTCGGTGTAGGGGGTTTTGCCTTGTCGGCAGAGCTCGGGGTCCGAAGCGATCGCGAGGGTGTTCATGCCCCACGAACGCATGCGGGCGTGGGTGGTGGCGTAGAAAGTTTCGCGCCAGCCGGGGCCGTGCTTTTGGTAGAGGTTGGAGCCGGTGAAGTTGTAGGTGCGGTAGCGGTCGAGGGTTTGGTAATGGCCGTGAGAAGCGCGGCCGGCGTTGCCGTAGAACTCGGCGAAGTCGGAGTCTTCGGGCGGGAGCCACTCGAAGTAGTCTTCGCGATCGGTGATGCCGGTGTTGGCGGTGGCGGCGTGGACACAGCAGGCACCGTGCGACCAGAACAGCCGGCCCTCGGGGTCGACCAGCCACCAGGCGTCGTTGCGTTTCTCGGCGCGGAAGCGTCCGGTGGCTTGGAGTTGAGGTCCCTCGGCCCATCCGCCGTAGGCATCGAAATGTGCGGGCCCGGGGTGTTGTTCAAGTTGCTTCCGTTCTTCACGGGCGGCTTGTTGGAGGTCATCAACCGACAACGTTTTGCCCGGCCAGTGGTCGTGTTTGTATTGCCCGAAGCGATCGATGAACGGGAAGAAGCCCTCGGCCGATCGGTGCTGCACCGGGTTGGTCGCACGGATGTGAGAGATGGCCAGCTTGTGTGGGTGCGCGGGGTGGTTGAGCGTCAGCCGGAGCTGCGGGATGGACGAGAGGTCGGCCCGCGGTTGGCCGGGGCCGGCCCGCATCGCGAGGAACTCGACGGGCGTGGTGAAACGCCAGGGGGTGGGCACGAGGTCTTTGGCGATGGTCCGGGATTCACCCGGCGGGAGGTGGACGCGGTGCTCCATCTGCCAGGCCTGCATCGCGTCGGCGGGATCGCCGACCTTGAAGATGAGTTCTGCGGGGTGTTCGCCGAGGTTGGCGACGTGGAGCTTGACGCACTGGTAAGGGTCGAGGTCCCAGGGTTGGCCGTCTGGGGCATGGAGCGTGATGCCCGGGCTGGGGGAGGTGTTGGCGGTGTCGATCTGCAGGCCGTCGCCGTCGGCTAACTGAACCGCGGCGTCGTGTGTCGTGACACGGGCCAGGTCGAAGTCGGAGGTGAACCGAAAGAGCGGCATGGAATCAGGGGTGGCCATGTCCGAAACGTAGCAGAAAACATGGCCCCGTCGCACGATGGGGCGGAGAAGTGGACTATCGCCGCATCCGCCCATGCTTGGCGATTGAAGTACAATCCCGCTATGCCAGAAAATGAGCAAGCCACCACGGAAGAGTCGTCTACGCCGGAGTCTGAAGAGGCCGTCGAAACCGAAGCCTCTACGCCGAGTGAGGATGGATCGGCAGAGGAATCTGCGGAGGAGGTCGAGGCCGAGGCGGCGGAGCAGGCCGAGCCGATCGACGTGGACATGGATGAGATCACGCCGAAGGTCGAAGCGGCGCTGCTGACCAGCGAGCGGGCGATGACGTCGGGCAAGATCGCCGAGGCGTTGGGATTGAACTTCCCCGGCGGGACCAAGCCCGTGAACGAGGCGATCGCTCGGCTCAACGGCGAGTACGAAGAGACCGGCCGGGCGTTCCGCATCGAGCAGGTCGCGGGCGGGTGGCAGGTCATGACGCTGCCCGAGTACGCGGATGTGTTGGCGGCGCTGCACAAGACCAAGGCGCAGTCGAAGCTGAGCCCGGCGGCGATGGAGACGCTGGCGATCGTGGCGTACAAGCAGCCGGTGCTGCGGGTCGACCTCGAAGCGATCCGCGGCGTGGCGTGCGGCGAGACGCTGCGTTCGCTGATGGAGCGCCACCTGGTGAAGATCGTCGGGCGTGCGGAAGAGATCGGCCGGCCGATGCTGTACGGCACGACGAAGCAGTTCCTGGAGATCTTCGGGCTCGCGTCGCTGAAGGATTTACCGAAGGTGGAAGAGCTGCGGCAAGGGGGAGCGTGATGGTGGATTTGGGATTTGGGATTTCGGATTTGGGCCGTAAGGCGGCGATGCTTTTCGTGGCGGGGTTGTTGGTCGTGTTGGTGGGGTGCTCGCCGTATCGGTTGCAGGGGGTGGTCGTGGCGGGCGAGATGCCGGGGGTTGAGGTCGTGAACCAAAACGACCCGCGCTTGGCGGGGACGGGGGGCGGCGTGGCGGGTGCGTCGCTGGTGGTGCTGCTTGACCCCGAGCGTCTTTCGCCGAAGCGGGTCGGCGAGGGCCACACCGATGCCGATGGCAGGTTCGCTTTGCCGATCGATACGTTCGGCGCGGGCGCTTTGATGTTGGACATCGAGTTGCGTGCGAGCCGGCCGGGCTACCTTTCGGTCTCAGAACGGATGCAACTGCCCGGCGGGAACCAGCGGGTCATTATCACCGTGCTACGCGGCGATGACCCCCAGAAGTTCGAGTCGGACGACATCCTGCGGGACACGCTGCGGGAAGCGGAGCCTTTCCTGCGAGACTAGTTGCGGGATGGTGCTTCGATCAATGCTTACCGGCTCGAATTGAATAACAGCCCCACGCCATCTGCCCCATTTTTTGTGACACCGAACCTTTCGCCCACGCCCGCAACGTGGATAATGTTCGCATGGCGTCATCGCGGACACGCATACGACTGGGCTCGGGCGGGGTGTTGTACCTGCTGGTGTCGGGCGTGATCCTGGCGTCGGCGATCTACACCCAAGCCAACCTGTTGTTCTGGGGCTTCGGGCTGATGGTCGGCGGGATGATCATCTCGGTCTGCATCGCGGCGATCTCGTTGAGGGGATTGGAAGTCACGCGCGTGGTGTCGTCGCATTGCGCGGCGGGCGAGGCGCTGCCGTTAGGTTACGAACTGCATAACCGGTCGTGGCTGCCGATGTTCTCGGTCGTGTTGCAGGAAGGCTGGGGCTCGGGCTTGGCGGGATGGAAGTCGGAGGGCCCCGCGTCGGGCGCAGGGATCGATCAGATGCTCGGCGGGCCGCCGCAGGCCTGGGTGCTACACGTCGGCGCGGGCCAGGTCACCCAGACGCAAGCCCCCTGCCGACCACGGCGGCGCGGGAAGCTGACGTTTGAACGCATCGAAGCTTCGACATCGTTCCCGTTCAGCGTGCTGCGGAAGTCGGTGACCTTCGAACAGACCGACGAGGTGCTGGTGTTTCCATACCTCTACCGCGTCCGGCGTCAGCTACTGACCCAGCTGGCAACCACCGAGGGGGAAGGCAAGCACGTGGAGGAGCGCCCCGGGGGTACCGAAGAATTCTTCGGCCTGCGTGAGTACCGACCCGGGGACAGCCCCCGGATGATCGACTGGAAGCGTACCGCCAAAACGGGTGAACTCGTTGCCCGGGAACTGACTACACCGCGCCCGCCGAGCCTTTCGCTGGTGCTGGACCTGCGTGAGACGCCGCCGATGAGTGTCGGCGGCAAACGGCAAACCAAGCAGGGCCTGGTCGAGGACGCGGTGAGCGGGCGGCAGCTCGAAGAACGCGCGGTCAGCCTGGCCGCGTCGCTGATCTGCGACGCGTATCTGCGAGGGTTCAGGGTGGGGCTGCGTGTCTTGGGCCCGGAGTGTCCGACCTTCCGCGCCCGCCACAGCCTGCTGCACCGCACGCAGCTGCTCGAAGCGTTAACGGAGATGGACCTTGCGCAAAAGGACCAAAACCTGTCCGGGGCCGACACCCTTCAAAGAACGGCGGTGGTGATCTGGCCCGGGCGGGGCTCGACGCCCTCCGTCGGCGGACGCGGTGGCAACGGCGGCGGCCCGACCGTTTTGGGAGCGGCGGATTTCGATCGCTACGTCACCAACGCCACAGACCTGGCCGCGCTGGACCAAGCCACCTCGCGGAACACTCTTGCCGCCAAACGATCGGAGCTGAGTGGTTCCCTCGCGACCGCTGCCGTGGCCACTGCCCGGGGGGGTGAGTGATGAATACCGCGTTGTTGTTTCGTCGGCTGGTGTTTGCTCAGGTGCTTCTGGGCATCGTCGCGTCGTGTATGGCCGAGCGCAACCCCGGGCTGCTGCTGATCACCGGGGCGATCGGGGCGATGTCCTGGTACATCACCGAGGGGCCGCGGGGCAAGACGATCCCGCGTTGGCTGGTCAACGCCGGTGCCCTGGTCGCGGTGGGCTGGCTGGTTGTCGAACTGATGACGCAGCGAAGCTACGTCGTAGCGGCGATGGGCCACTTCACCATGGCGCTGCAGCTGTTGATGTTGTACGCCCACAAAAACGACCGCGAGTATTCGCAGCTCCTCGTGCTGAGCCTGCTGCAGATGATCGGGGCCAGCGTGTTGTCGGTCTCGATGATCTACGGCATCTTCCTGGCGATTTACTGCACGTTGGCGCTGGCAACGGTGTTGATGTTCCACCTGACCTCGACAGCCGACCGTGTTCACCAAGCGAACCTAGCCGCCGCCCCCGACGGCCAAGCGCCGCCCCGCCCGAACACCTG
Organism: Algisphaera agarilytica; assembly: GCF_014207595.1. Classification (NCBI taxonomy): domain Bacteria; kingdom Pseudomonadati; phylum Planctomycetota; class Phycisphaerae; order Phycisphaerales; family Phycisphaeraceae; genus Algisphaera; species Algisphaera agarilytica. The sequence goes on along the minus strand of NZ_JACHGY010000001.1, from coordinate 2,670,216 downwards.
GGCGGGTCCGGGAGCACGGAGGCAGCTTCGCTACTTCGGTTTGGTGATCGGATTGGTGTGCGGGCTGGTCGCGTCAGCGGTGTTTGTCACCATGCCGCGTACCGGTAAGTCGCCGATCGATATCGGCTCTTCACAAAGCCTGAATGCCCCCAAACAGACCGGCTTCAGTAACACCGTCCGCCTAGGCGGCGGGCCGATCGGTACGGGCTCGCGTGAACCGATGCTCAACCTCAAGCTCAAAACGCACGGCCAGTCGATCGGCTGGGAAGATGATCCATGGCTCGTACGCGGCGCGGCCCTGGATGCCTACAACACCGAGACCCACACGTGGTACCGCTCGCAATTCGCCATCGCCAGTGACCGCATCACCAAAATCACCACGCTCAACAAACAAGTCGAGCAAATCGCAAAGGAACTCAATCAAACCGGCGTATACACCGCAGAGATCGCCCTACGCGACTCGCGCCAACGCACGATTTTCAGCGTGGTCCCCGTTCCGATCCGCCGCGGATCTCAGGGATTCTTCCTCACCCACTTCGATTCCGATAGCCTGATCGATGTCGCATTCAGCGCGATCGACCATCAGCTACGGGCTACCGAATCGATCGTTGGGGCTGCAACCTATCGTCTGAGTTGGCCATCCCCCATGCGGTTGCCCGCCCTCGACGGCGAGTCAACAGCACCATTGGAACCGGGTGTGCCTCCCAGCATCGATGACTTGTCCGAGGATCTGCTCCCACGTCCTCTGGACCAGATGATAGACCACCGTAGTTATTCGCTGTACGGCGGTGAAGACGCAAGCAACCCCAGCACGCCGGAGATCAACAAAGACAACTACTCTCGTCTATGGGAAGTCGAAACCGAAAAAGTGAGGAACATGGCTTTGCGGATTATCCGCGAGGCCGGTCTCGACCGTGACCCCGAAGCCCGCCACACGCCGGACGACCTGAACATCACCATGGTTCTGGCCGAGTACCTCCGTGCCCGGTACGCCTACGACCTGGCCAACCCCCCGGCTCGCAAGGGTGAGGACCCACTCATCTCGTTCCTCTTCGAAACCCGGCGGGGCCACTGCGAGTTGTTCGCCTCGGGCTTGGCGGCGCTGTGTCGATCTATCGGTATCCCCGCCCGGGTCATCACCGGCTTCCGCGCCAGCGAATTCAACGCCCTCGGCGGGTACTACGTCGTCCGCCAATCCAACGCCCACGCCTGGACCGAAGTCGACGGCGGCCCCGGCATCGGCTGGCGCACCTTCGACGCCACCCCGCCGGACCGGGTCGAAGCCGAGCACTCCGCCCCCGAGGGCTTCTTCGCCTCGGTCCGCGAGTTCTACGAGCACATCGAGTTCGCGTGGATCCGCAGCGTCGTCGCGTTCGACCGCCAGACCCAGGAAGACGTCATCCACCAGGTCACCGACACCGTCCGCACCACGAGCCGAGACGGACTGGCCGGCTTCAAACAGTTCATTCAACGAATGAAAAACCTGCCCGGTGAGATGCAACTGGGTTACCTCGAGCTGTTCGCCGCCGGGCTGTGCATCGTCGGCCTGCTGATCGCTTCGGGCATCATGTTGCGTCTGTTCCTCTCACGGCGGCGACGGATTCTGCGGCTGCAACTCACCACCCTGCCCGCCCCGCAACGACGAGGCCTCAGCCGACGCCTGCGCTTCTACCTCATCATGCTCGACATCCTCGAACGGCACGGCTTCCACCGGCCCGACTGGCAGTCCCCCGCGAGCTTCGCCCAGGAGCTCGCCGAAGCCAACCCGATGCGGTTCGACCCCGTCGTCGCCCTCACCGATCTGTTCTACGAAATCCGCTTCGGCCACCGCCCGCTTGACGCCGACCGCAAACGCCGGATCCGTGCCCACCTCAAGCACCTCGAACACTCGATCGCGGATAACTCTGTCTGACCTCAGCACAGCACACCGGCTGGGTTTACACTCTCCGCATGGCTGACGCCCAACCTTCTTCGCCAGCACCCGATACACCCGAGTACGACCTCGCGGTGGTCGCACCCGCGCTCAATGAAGCGGGCAACCTCACGCCCCTGGTCCAGCAGATCGCCCAGGCCTTCAGCGCCACCGGCAAGAAGTTCCAGATCGTCATCGTAGACGACGGCTCGACCGATACCACGCCCGACGAGCTCGCGTCGCTCAAGACCGAGTTCCCCATGCTCACCACCGTTCGGCACGACACGCCCCAGGGCCAGTCCGCCTCGATGCGGGCCGCGATCCATGCCGCGAGCGCCCCGATTATCTGCACGCTCGATGCCGACCTGCAGAACGACCCCGCCGACCTGCCGCGGATGGTCGAGCTGCTGATCGCCGAGGACGCCGACCTCGTGCAGGGCGACCGCTCGGCCAACCGCCAGGACCACGCCTTCCGCAAGATCGCCTCCATCGTCGGCCGATACGCCCGCAAGCTCATCGTCGGCGACGGCGCCCGCGACACCGGCTGCGGCACCCGCGCCCTCAAGGCCGAGATGGCCCGCCGCCTGCCGCTCCACCGCCCAGGCATGCACCGCTTCATCCCCGCCTGCGCCGCGGGCTTCGGCGGCAAGGTCGTCGAGACCGCCGTCAACCACCGCCCCCGCCACGAGGGCAAGACCAAGTACGGCACCGGGCTGCTCAAGCGCGGCATCCCCGGCCTGCGCGACTGCTTCGCCGTCCGCGGCATGATCCGTGAAGCCAAGCGCAACCCCGCCTCGGCTTCAACCGCCGCCACGCCCTGACTCAACCCCGATCCACCATATGCCTCACCTCCTCGCCCCCCTGCTGCTCGCGCTGTCGCTGATGATCGTGCCCGCGTCGGGTCAGGCCCCCGCCACGATCGATGCCGACAGCGAAGACGTGAAGACCCTGAACTTGCAGGGCCGGATCGGCGACCTGGAATTGGTGCGTGAGGGCGACGAGCTGCGCGTCCAGCACAACGGCCACACCCTCAGTGCGGACGAATACCTGGCGATGATCGAGATGCAGCAGCAGCGTCGCGACGCGGGCGGGCCGTTGTTCAAGCTGTTCAACATCACCACCGCGTTCGGAATCCTGTGGGTCGCCATCGGCCTGCTCGGACAGGTGCTGTTCACCGGGCGGATGGTCGTGCAGTGGATCGTCAGCGAGAAAGAAAAGCGATCGATCGTTCCGCCGATCTTCTGGTACATGAGTCTGGCGGGGGCGACGATGCTCATGATCTACTTCATCTGGCGGAAAGACATCGTCGGCGTGTTGGGCCAGTCGACGGGTTGGTTCATCTACGCACGGAACGTGGCGTTGCTGCGCAAGACCCGGGTCACGGTGACGCGTTCGGCGGCCGCCTCGGATGAGACGGATGACCACACTTTAGCCCCGGGTCAATGACCCGGGGTGCCGCGGGTTGCGATACTTGAGGCGAATGTTCAATGACACGCCCCCGGGTCATTGACCCGGGGCTAAAGTCGAAGCGGTTACCCGATTGTTTTACACTTCCAAGCCATGCCCGCTGTGTTACGCATCCTCGACGCCAACGCCAACCGTGCCCGTGAAGCCTTGCGGGTGATGGAGGATGCGGTGCGTTTCCTGCTGGATGACGCGGGGTTGGCCGAGCCGATCAAGCAGCTGCGGCATGATCTCGCCCAGGCGTTGGCGGGGATTCCCAATCTGCAGGCCCACCGCGACACGCCCGGGGATGTCGGGACCACAATCACCACACCCGCCGAGCAATCGCGGGCCGGGGTCGCAGACGTCGCGCTCGCCGCGGGCAAACGGCTGAGCGAGGCGCTGCGTTCGATCGAAGAGTTCGCCAAGACACTCCCGACCGATCAGGCGGGTGTGGCATCCGCGGTTGAGCAATTGCGTTACCGCGGCTACGAGATCGAGCAACAACTCAACGCGGCGTTGTCTTCCACACGCGCCAAGCAGTGGCGGGTATGCCTGCTGCTGACCGAGTCGCTCTGCAAGCTGCCTTGGCTGGATGTGCTGGACCAAGCGCTCGACGCCGGCGTCGACTGTGTACAGCTGCGAGAAAAAGACCTCGAGGCCAGCGAACTGCTCGACCGCGCCGCCACGGTTGTCGAGCGTTGCCACCAGGCCAACTCCACCGCGATCATCAACGACCGCCCCGACATCGCCTTCGCCAGCGGAGCGGATGGCGTACACCTGGGCCAGACCGACCTGCCGGTCGCCGCGGTGCGGAAACTCGTCGGCCACCAACTGCTCGTCGGCGTCAGTACCTCAAACCTCGACCAGGCCCGCGCTGCCAAAGCTGCGGGTGCCGACTACGTCGGCGTCGGCCCGATGTTCCCCACCACCACCAAGCACAAGCCCGTCCTCGCCGGCCCCGCCTACCTCCGCGAGTATCTTGCCGACGAGCGAGTCCAACGCATGCCCCACCTCGCCATCGGCGGCATCACGCCCGACAACCTGCCCAAGCTCATGGACGCTGGTGTCCAAGGCATCGCGGTCAGTTCGGTGATCTGCGCGGCTGAGCAACCCGGCAAGGTCGCTTTGCGTCTGTTGCAAGAATGGGACTAAGCCAACGCCAATCATTTCCTTTGGGGGTTGCGCGTGTTGCACACTATGCGTGAAAGGAAAGAACGATGCGCTGCCCCATCCACCCGAACACGGCCCTCGAACACCACGTTATAGAACCCGGAATCACGGTTAAGAAGTGCCCGAAGTGCGGGGGCATCTGGATGCCCATGGCCGCGTATTGGTCGTGGCGCAAAACCCTCGAAGCGCCGCTGCCCAACCTCGATGCCGAGCAAGGCGGCAACGATGTCGAGCTCATCGATTCCGAAGCGGGTAAACGCTGCCCGTTCGACGGCGCTTTCCTCATCCGCCACAAGGTCGGGCACGGCATCGACTTTCACATCGACCGCTGCGGCCGGTGCGGCGGCGTTTGGCTCGACGCAGGTGAATGGGAAGAACTGCAGCGACGCCAGATGCACGACGACCTGCATCTGATCTTCACTTCATCGTGGCAAGCGGAAGTCCGTCGGCAAAGACGAACCAAGGCCGAGGAAGACCTTTTGGTCCGTCGTTTGGGTAACTCGGATTACAAGAAAGCGGTCGAAACCAAGCGTTGGATCGATTCTCACAAAGAGAATGAAACGCTGCCGGCTCTGCTGGGCTTTTTGCTGGATGGGATCGGCGGGATCGGGGAGTTGTTGCCTTAACCCAGACAACACATCAGTGTTTTACGCCGGGGCCTTGGTCTTGCTCTCGGTGTCACCCACGAGCGCACCATTGGTCTCGAAGCGTTCGAGGGCCCGCAGCAGCTGATCGATCTGCGTGACCGGCTGCATCTGCTGCAGGCGGCGGCGGAGCTGCGTCACGGTGTTGAGCTCGGCGTCAGACATCAGGAGGTTCTCGTTCCGCGTGCCGGACGCGGCGAGGTCCATCGCGGGGAAGGTGCGCTGCTCGGCGATCTTGCGGTCGAGGATGAGCTCCATGTTGCCGGTGCCCTTGAACTCTTCGAAGATCACCTGGTCGCCGCGGCTGCCGGTGTCGACGAGCGCCGTAGCGATGATGGTGAGCGAGCCGCCCTCTTCGAACTTGCGGGCGCCGCCGAAGAGCTGCTTGGGGATGGACAGCGCGCCGGCGTCGAGGCCGCCGGAGAGGGTCCGGCCCGTGCCGGCGAGGTTGGGGGCGGTGTTGAACGCCCGGCCGATGCGGGTCAGCGAGTCGAGCAGCACCACGACGTCACGGCCCATCTCGGCGTGACGCTTGCAGCGCTCCAGCGCCAGCATCGCCAGGCCGACGTGGCGCTCGATGGGGTGGTCGTTGGACGAGGCCCAGACGGTGCAGGGCACGTTGCGGCGGAAGTCGGTGACCTCTTCGGGCCGTTCGTCGATCAAGAGCGCGTACACCTCGGTGTCGGGGTGGTTGCGGCTGATGGCGGTGGCGATCTGTTGGAGCAGCGTGGTCTTACCGGCCTTGGGCGGGGAGACGATCATGCCGCGGGTGCCGTAGCCGATGGGGCAGAACAGGTCGATCAATCGGCATGACGGCGGGCAGCCGGGGTACTCCAGCGTCAGCCGGGGCGAGGGCATGACGGTGGTGAGGTCTTCGTAGGTTTTGTACTCGCCCATCTCTTCGACGGGCACGCCGTCGACGGAGATGATGTCCTTGGCCCGGCAGGCTTTCGGGTCGATGGCGTTGGCCTTGGGGCGTTTTTTCTTCTTGCCCTTGCCGCCGCCGGACTGGCCGTTGTTCTTGGGGTTGGAGCCGCCGACGGGTTTGCCGAGGGTGACTTCGAGTTCGAGCCCCGGTCGGAGGTTGTACTTCTGGATGAGGTGCGCCGCGACCACGGGGTCGGTGGGCTCAGAGACGTAGGTGTCGGTGAGTTGGCGGAGTCGCCCGTCGGACTTGTTGGACATCTCGAGGATGCCGCGCGCGGTCTGAGGTTCGTTGCTCATCGGATTCTTCTTGCCCCGTGTCCTTAACACTCATGGGCCGGGGATGCGGGGCACACCACGGCCGTTTTTGATTGTCGCGGGGCAGGTTCGGGCGTCGAGACGACTCGATCGCGGGAGACGTACCCCGATGCGTCCGGGTGGGCCCGGTCGCGGTGTCGGCAGAGGGCCGACATGAGCTGTGTCATGTTTCATCCCAGGGTCGGAGCGGCGGCCGGGCCTCCTGCCCAATCGTCTACACCGATCCCAAACAACCTCTCCAGCTTGGCCAACCAATCCCGGACAGAGCGCCCGAGTTGGCCGTGGCGGCCGATCCTTGAATCTTGCTGAATCCGGTCGGTGTCAGAGAACAACCTTTCGTACAGCCCGACAGACCCGATAGGGTCGGTTCCTCAGAACCCGTGTGCTGGACCGTCAAAGCCAAACCACCCCATTTTCAATTCTCGGGTGGGCGGTCCTGCCTGGCCGGGGCCGGGCAAATCCGCTCTCTGACACCCTTGTTGTAACGGCTTTTCCCCACATGATCAACCCCGCTCCGCGTTTACCGGGGAAAACTCCGCCCCCCCCGCCCCACGCACCGCCCCAGAACGCCGCCCCGATCCGCTGGCCAACCCGGGCTGATGGGGTATATTTGGGGTGATTCAATCTAAAACGGTCGCAAAACCCGCTTTTCAGCCGGATTTGGCCCCGTCAAGCATCCGCCGATGAACAGCCCCGCCGAAAATATAGAAGCCCGCCGCAACCTCGTTTTCGAGGAACTGCCCGCCCAGCAGCTGCTGCTGGACCTGTATCGGCCGGTGACCGATCGCCAGGTCCCGGTGGTGCTGTATTTCCACAGCGGGGGTTGGCGCTCGGGCAACAAGGACGACTGCCGCGTCCGCTGGCTGACCCGCTACGGCTTCGCGGTCGCCAGCGTCAGCTACCGCCTGCTGCCCCGCTACGGGTTCCCTTCGCAGATCGAGGACGCCAAGGCCGCGGTGCGTTTCCTGCGTGGCAACGCCGAGGAGTTCGGGCTGCACCCCGAGCAGTTCGTCGCGTCGGGCCTGTCTTCGGGGGCGTACCTCGCCTGCATGCTCGGCCTCACCGCCGGCCACCCCATCCTCGACCAGCGCTTCGAACCCGACATCGAAAAAATGGCCCACCCCGGGCTGCCCAACAAGCGTGAGAACTACTCCGAACAATCCACCCATGTGAACGCCGTGATCAACTACAGCGGGCTCGTAGATTTCATCGCGATCCAGACCTGGGCGTCGCGTCGTGGCACCCGGGCCGAGCGTTCGCCCGAAGCCCGGCTGCTCGGCCACGCGGTCCACGAAGACCGCGAGCGGGCCATGCTCGCCAGCCCGATGCATCACCTCCACGCGGACGCCCCGCCGTTCATGCACATCCACGGCGACCGCAACGAGGTCACGCCCCTGGACCAGACCCGCAAGTTCCACGCCGCCCTGCTCGAGCTCGGTGTCACCTCCAAGTTCACGCTCGTCCGGGGCGGGGGCCACAACAGCCGCCGCATGATGGACAACCCCGCCATCCAGGACCGGGTCGCCGACTTCCTGCACCGCCACCTCGGGACCGAGGGCGGCATCCGCGCGGTCTACGAGGAAAGCCACGCCCGCACGGACGACGAGTCTCCGACCAATCCCATTTCTTAAGCCCCCGTCGCCGGTCCTATTCGTCTTCGGCCTTGCGTTCGGCCGAGGCCTCCGCCGCGGCCGACGCCTCGGCCACCAACACCCCCACACCCGCCAAAGCTTCGATCGGCCCGGACAGCTCCTCACGGACCGGCTCGTGCGTCATCCAGGCGACACCCGCGATCAGCGCAACCAAAATCAAAACCGTCGTTTTCATGTGGATACCCTCTCAATCCCTTGACGGGCCTCGGCCCGTCCCCCGTTCAGGCATGTCCCACCGCCTGAACAAACTTTATTTTATAGGAGCCTGGCCCCGGAGCCACATAAAATCGCGCAAATTCTGCGCAAGTGCCCCTGTCGTTTATCGGACACAAATGGAGTTTTTACTGGGTTTGGCCCTAGGGCGTGCTATGCTTATTTGGAAAAATTCAAGTTTTTCGGGACAGATTGCACCATGTCCATGGTTCCCCCGGCTTGGCCGGAAGACAACTTGAACCCCGGCCAGACCGGACCCAAGCCGCAGCCACGCGGCCATAAAGCCGGTGCGCCCCGAGCCTCCTCGACCTTCACCGGACCCAAGCCGCGTCTCGCTGGCGAGGGCCAACTGCCCGACACCGGCGACGGACAACTTAGCCGGTCTCACGCCGACGGCCAACCGCGCCTCCGCCTCGTCGGGGCCGGCGCCATCGTCAAGCCCGACCTCACCCCCACCGAAGGCACCGCGATCGCCGGCACCAACGACCCGCGCTGGGTCTTGGCCGTGCGTGTATCTGAACAATTGCAAGGCTCGGTCCTGCCCCCGGAGAAGCGCGACCGCCTGGTGAAGATCGGCAAGATGTTCGGCCTCACCGCCTTCGACGCCAACCTCATCATCGCCATCGTCCAGGACCAGGCCCGCCGCGGCTACGCCCCGGCCTACTGCCCCACCGCCGGCGAACCCCAACTGCGGATGGTCCCCCCGCCGCAGAAGGTCAAGTGGATGACCCCGCAACGCACCCTGCTCATCGCAGGCATCATCGCGGGCTTCATTGCGCTGGAGTTGGTGGTGCTTAGCTGGGTGTTCTGATCAACATGCTTGCCACTATCCGCGACGCATGGGGTTGGTTGAATATCAACCCCGTTGCTATCGAAGCCGAGAATGAATTTGGCTGTGTGATCTTCTTAGACGCAGATGGATCACGTTGGCTTATTCGTACGGACGAGCCCTCCTGCGAAATCATTGCACGCACTGATTCAGAGTATGAGAAACTCGGCGCGGATAATGATTTTCTTCTCGATTGGATAATGCCCGGCTTGGTAGAGTCGGCGAAACAACATTTAGGCAAGAACGAAGCAGAACGATGTTATTGCCTGAAGATCCCTTGCTTCTTGGGTGGAAAATACGAGATCGATAATATGGGAACCATCAGCCGCAAGGAATTAATTGCCTTCGCAGGTAATCTCGCACTTCAGATTCGTGATATTCCCGACGGCGCAACAATCAAGTTAGATTGGGCAGAGTAAAGCTTTTCGCGTAAACGCCGATCGCTACTTCTCGTTGCGCCCCTCTGCACTGAATCCAAAGTGCAGCCACGCCGAGACGCCTGCGGCGATCGCGGGCAGAGCCAACGCATAGATCGGTGAATAGCCGAGCCACAACAGCACGGCAACCGAGAGGCTAATCCCCAACCAGATACCCAGGATCGCTCGCCGTTTGTTCGCGGTGGTCAGTCGGCGGTGTTCGAGCAGGTCTGAAATCACCGGGCCGACGCGGGGGCGTGAGTAAATCCAGCGTTGCAATACCGGGCAGCTCCTGCTGAAGCACCAGGCCGCGATCAACCAGAAGATCGTCGTCGGCCAGCCCGGGACCACCACGCCGATGCCCCCGAGCGTCAACAACACCCCGCCCGCGGCGGCATACATCCACCGCACCAGTCGCGGACGGTCCTCAAGGGGCACCGTCACCGGGGTTGGGCTGTTCGGCTCGGGCATCACCGAAGTATAGAAGTCGGGCTCGGCCCTGAGAAACCCCGTCCATGGATACAGTGTTTTGACCCGACCGAGCGTAGCCGATCACTTCATGCCGACGAACGCGGCCATGGTCTTGAGGATGATGTAGAGGTCCATCCGCCAGGACCAGTTCTCGACGTACTCGATGTCGTAGCGGATCCATTCCTGGAAGTCGCGGCCGGCGTCGCGGGAGCGCTTGACCTGCCACAGGCCGGTGACGCCGGGGCGGACCGAGAGGCGGGCTTCGCGCCACGGCGGGCAGTACTGGTTTTCTTTGTACGGGCTAGGGCGCGGGCCGACGATGGCCATGTGCCCTGCGATGACGTTGAGGAACTGCGGCAGCTCGTCGATGTTGGTCGCGCGGAGGAACTTGCCGACGCGCGAGATGCGGGGGTCGTCGTCGATGAAGAACTGCGGGCCGTCGGCCTGGTTCTGCTCCATCAGCTTCTTCTTGATGTCCTCAGCGTCCTTCCGCATGGTGCGGAACTTGAGGCAGGGGAAGTTCACGCCGCCACGCGACTCGCGGGTGTGGGCGAAGAAGAACGGCCGGCCGTCTTCGATCAGGATCGCCAGCATAACCAGCGGATAGATCGGCAGGGTCAGCAGCAAAGCAATCAGCGCGAAGCCGAGGTCGAACAAACGCTTGAGCCCGCGTTGTACGTTCGAGATCGTGCGGACCTTGATCGGCCCGGTGAGCACGTCGGTGAGTTCGATCTGCTTCCACTGCAGCTCTTCGACTTCGGGGCGCTGCTCGGGGACGTCCCACAGCACGGCGGGGCCGACGATGGAGCCGGCGTGGCTGAGTTCGCGGCCGGCGCCGACCCAGACCGGGCCGATGAAGCGGGTGTGGTCGGGGCGTGAGCCGGTGACATCGCCCCAGGCCTGCTGGTCCAGACGCGAGGCCCGCTGGATGGTGGCGTCCGGACGCTTCCAGACGGTGACCAACTCGCGGATGAATTCGGTCACCTGCGATTCCTCGGCGCGGTCGTAGACGCAGCCGCCGACCGATAGGGTCGTCCGCTGGTTCGGCGGGATCGTGCGACGCAGCAGACGCCAAGCGGTGCGGGCGTCCGAGGCTTGTTGCCAGAGTTGGGCCAGTTCACGCGACGGCGTCAGCGCGACCCGCCCCAGCCGCCAGTCGGGCGAGCTGTACACGCGCTCGAAGCGGGTGAAGCGGTCGTTCTCGTCGGTGATCACGCGTTCGGAGTAGCCCTGCTCCTGGGTGTTGTGCAGACGCACGAACAGCACCTTGGGCTTGAGCCAGCTCAGCGTGTCGACGAGCTGCCCCAGCCGGAAGATCGACAGCGAGTGCGGGTCGGTGAGCAGGAACAGCTCGGCGTCTTCCACCAGGTCCGACGGCTCGCCCAGGCGAACGACCTGCACCCCGCGGGCCGCCCAGAAGCGGTCGTGCAGCTGCACCGCGTCGAGCCCCCACACGGTGTGGGGCACCGAGGGGTCGTCGTATTGCGTAGTCAGTTCGGACGGGGTGATCATGGGTAGGCGCTAGGGATTAGGCGTTAGGCGCTAGGCTTGGGTTTGGGGCATTGCGAAATTCCCACGCCCGCATTGTAGGGCGTGGGCATGAGAATCCGTTTAAGGCATTCGGATAATGTGCACAAAGTTTCTCTCTCCTTCGGGTCACCTCAGGCAACCCAGCGCTCTCCTAGCGCCTAACCACGAGCGCCTAGCGCCTCGGTCACTCAATGCCCGTTGCTGCTTCCGTTGGCGACGGATTGGCGGCGGGGCTTGCCGTTGGGCGACTTGCTGGGCGTGCCGAAGGCGGCGACCGCCGAGCCGAGCGGGCCGAAGCGGGCCGCGATGGCGGGGTCGGCCGAGAGCAGGCTCTGGGCGGGGTCGGTGCGGCGTTCCTGGCTGACGATCGACGCGAAGGACGCGCTGTTCATGTCGGCCTCGAGGGCGTGGTTGAACACGCAGCCCACGACGTTGGCGCCGACCGAGATCAGGTGGTCGCGGGCCTTGGTGGCCATCGACTTGGAGTCGCCACGCGACACGATGAGCACGGTGGCGTCGGCCTCGGCGGCACACATCGACGCTTCGAGTGAGCCCAGGCACGGGCCGGTGTCGAGCAGGACGATGTCGTACTCTTCCCGGGCACGGGCGATCAGATTGCGGATAGCCTTGGGCGACAGCAGGCCGGCATCTTGCGGCTTGGCGGCGCCGATGGGCAGGACGTTGAAGTTCTCGATGCCGGTGTTGGCCACGCACTCGCTGAACGGGCGGCCCTGGCAGGCGTCGAGGATGCCCAGCGCCGAGTCGGCCTGGCGACGGTTCAGACGCTGCAGGTCTTTCTTGGTGAGCATGCCCAGTTCGACGAGGGCGTCTTTCAGGTTGGTGCCCTTCTCACGGGCGTGGCTCATGGCGTTGGCGATCTGGTCGTCGGTCAGCACGGTGTCCTCGCGGAGGATCGCTTCGACCGAGCGGTTCACCACCGCACCCACGCGGCGGGTCAGGCCCGCACCCACGAGGTCGCAGTCGATGACCAGCGTCTTGGATTCACTGGCGGCAAAGGACAGGCCCATCGCGACCGAAAGCGAGCTCTTGCCCGAGCCCGCGGCGGGGCTGGTGACGCTGAACACGCGGGCGGTGCCGCGGTTGGAAATCTGCAGGAGCGTGCGGATGTGGTGCACGGCGTGAGCGGCCCGTTCGGACTGCTCGGGGTCGGCGAAGTTTTCCGGCAGCGTCGGCAGGATGCCGAGCATGCGGGTGTCGCGGAGGCCCATGCGGGCGTCGCCGGCGTGACGCAGGCGGCTGTCGAGCAGACCCAGCAGCATCACGAAACCGAAGCCGATGCCCGTGCCGGCCATGCCGCCGAGCACGGCGACCTGCTTGGCCTTGCCGCCGTTGTCCGGCGAGCTGGGGGTCGCCCCGGGAGCGAAGATGTCGATGGTGCCCTTGAGCGAGTCCATCTCGACGTTGATCTCGTTGATGCTGTCACGCGACTTGTCGATGATCCGCTGCTCGTCGTCGATCAGCTCCTGGAGGTCGGCGACCTCGGCCTGCTTGGCGTTGAGCTTTTCGAGGCGGCTCTGCACATCGGCGAGTTGGCGGTGCCAGAGCTGTTCGAGCTGACGCAGACGGTCGTACTCGGGGTCGCCGATCAGGGCGTCGATGTCTTCGCTGAGCAGCTGCTCGATACGCACTTCCATCTTGGCGTTGAGCACGTCACGTTCGGCGCTAAGGCCTTTGACTTCACGGTGGCCGGGGCCTTTACCGCCAAACTCCAACACCTTGATCCTGTCTTCGATCTCGTCGATCTGGATCTGCATCTGATTCAGAACGGGATCGTTGGAGATCAGGTCCGCGGGGTTCGTGGACATGCCTTCCTGGATGGGGTTGCGCGAGTTGAGCTCGGCGCGGACGGTGTCGAGGTTTTCCTGGAGCTCGATCCGCTGGTTGGTCAGCGCCCGGATGTCGGCTTCCATCTGATTGAACTCGTAGTCGGTCAGCACGGTCCGGCGTTGAGCCAGGTACTGCTTGATCTTGATCTCCGACTTCTGCACCTGCGACTGCAGCTGCGTGACGCGGTTCATGAAACGCGTCTCGGCCCGGTAGTCGAACTCTTCGCTGTAGGCGTCGAGCAACGCACGGTTGCCGACACCCGCGGTGATCGCGTCCGGTGCGTCGAAGGAGATGGTGAAGATGTTCTTGTCGTTGTTACGCTCATCGATCTCGGTGTCGATGGCCTTGGAGAATTGCTGCGGGGTCCATTCCACGGCCTCATCGCCGCGGCTCTTCCAGGTGTCCGACGCCATCGCGCGCTCGGCGACTTCCTGGCTGCGCAGCATCTGCTGCTGACGGGCGACGAAGCTGTACCAGCGTTTCTTGCTCGTGGAATCGTCGATGCCATCGAAGATCAGTTCTTCGCTCTCGACCACAACTTGGCCGGTGCTGCGGTACATGGGGACGACGCTGGAGTAGCCGAGGTAGCCCAGGCCGCCGCCGAGGATGAGCGAGAGGAGGACGGCCCAGTGGAGCCGGCCGCGCAGAAGAGACATGAGCTTTTCGCGACGCTGCGACGAGTCGTCGTCGCCGGTGGTTTGCATCACGGGGGTGCCGCTGGGGGCGTTGAAGTTCAGTTCGTCACTCATCGCACTTTTTCCGCGTCCTGAGGCCGGGGGGCCGGCCGTATCGTAAAGGGGGCTGTTCGAACCTCCCGACGCGGGACGCGGAGGGGGTGATTGGCCGTCGTACCGAGCAATCATCCCGTGGGTCCCTGATCGTGGGCGTCCTTCAGACGCCCGGGGTTCTTGGATTCGGGCCCTGGGCCCGTTTCAGCGCTGCGTGCCGAGGCATCGGCCTCGGCGCTCAATCCATCGATGCCGCGACAAGCGGCTCACCTCATACGGTTCATTTCGTCCATATCGAGCGACCGATTTACGGCTTCCCGGCCAACACTATACCCGCCACTGGCTTGGGCTTTGATCCAAAACCCTTCGCACTCCTCGGAAGCACTGCAAACCCACCCCGGGCACAGATACTACGGTATTTATCGGCCCGGGATCGCGGTGGGCCATGATATTCGGCGGGTCTTTTTTCATCGATTTCTTCCAGCTCCCCGATTCTCCGGACGCCTTTCCGGGCAGGCCCTGGGGCCATTGCGTTATTGGTCGTAGGACAGGGTGTAGCGCCGGATGGGCACCGAGGCCCAGGTCAGCCCGCGGATCGCCCCCACCAGCAGCAGGAACGCCACCAGCAGCATGATCCACTCCCCGACCTGCAGCCACACCCCCGCCATCTCCTGCGACATCCCGCCGTACAGCCAGAAAGTGCCGAGCAGGGCCAAGGCGCTGCACACGATCGCCGAGATCGGGCTCAGCAGCAGCACCACCAGCCGGACCGACATCCGCAGCGGCACCCCGAACACGAAGCCGTAGCTGACCAGGAACAGCGACATCGCCATCGGCAGGCCGCTGCACACATCGTTGAGCCGCATCGACGCGTCGCCAATACGGATGTGTTGGCCGTTGAGCGAGGCGGTGGACCCCAAAAGCGAGTACATCCAGCAGGTCAGGCTGCCCGTGGCCACCTGCAGCGGCTGGGCGAGTTGCTCGGCCCAGGCGATCGGCGGTGGGATCAGCCCCAGCAGCACCACAAACGCCGGGAGGTAGGACTTGAGAACTTGCCGGCCCATGATCGCTGCCAGACACCCCGCCGGCAGCAGGACCGCCCCGAGGTGGAACAGCCAAGGGTACACCCGCTTGTCGCCGTACACGTACGCCGCCGCGCCCACCGCCGCGATCACGATCCCCGGGAACGAGCCCGACGGGCGGCACAGCAGCATCCGCTTGCGACGCACCCACGCCAGCCACACCGCCACCACCGGCACCAGGAACACGTGGCCCGCCACCGGACGGGTCACACCCAACTCGATGATCTGCGCCCAGCCGCGCCATGTCACCGCCATCGCCGCGATCACGATCGTGATCGCCGACATGAGGTGCCAGACCGTCCAGCCGTTTTTTGTCAGTCGCCGCGAGATCATGGGTTACACACCGTGGCGCCAGTGCACCGGGTAAAGCCGCCTTGACTCGGCCTAACCAAAACATCCCTGTGTCGTCCGAACATCCTTGTGTCTGCGACTTGGCACAGTTTACCACAAGTCCCCAGCACCCCCGGGAACTTTGGCTGTGAAACCGCCCCGCTCGTTCAGGATTGGGCGGGCAATACGAAGTGGTTGCCGTTGACGCGGGCCCCGACCACGCAATCGACTTCGGACTGGTCGCGAGCGACCAACACGCCCGGGCAGACGACGCTGCGGACCAGGACGGCGTGGGCCTCGACACGGGCGCCCGAGAGAATCACCGAATCGTGGATGATCGCGGTCTCGTGGACGCGGGCACCGGGCTCGACGATGCCGAAGGTTTTCTCCCAGTCTTCGCGGTGAGGCGAGTTGTCGTTGGGGCCGGCCTGTCGGCGGTGGTATTCACGAAGCGTTTCGAGGTACGCCGGCAACGTCCGCAGCGACCGCGAGGTCGGCTGGTCGTAGCGCACGACGCGGACATCGTGGGACTCAGCGATCGAAGGCAGCGCTTGCTCGTTGAGGTCGACAAACCCTACCGGGTTGATGTCACGCAGGCACCCGCAACGCATCAGCATCAGCCCGCTGGGCGTGCCGTTGGCGCTGCAGATCATGCTCACGTCGGCGTGGACTTCCGCCATCGCGCCCGACAGCTCAGCCAACGGCTCGAACAGCAGCTGCGAAGCGTGGGTGACCAGGATCAGGTCGTCGTCGCGGTACTCCCGGGCGATGTCCGACAGCAGCCCGCCGGTGCCGCGGAACTCGCCGGGGTCGATTTCGATGGAGAGTTGCACCGGGCCATGCTGAGTCACGCCGGGCGTCATGCCGCTGGCCTGGTCGACCATCACGCGGACGGGCAGGTTGGCGATCCCGAGCTGCTCGGCCATGGTGACCAGTTGCTCACGCCAGCAGTCCAGCACCGAGCGGTTGCTGCCCACGGGCATCTCCAGCGCACTGCGGCCGGTCGCTTTGCGGAGCTGGTTGGCGCGCACGGAACCGGCGAGCAGCACCACGGCCCGGAGGTCCGATAATTGGTGGCCCAGCCGCCCCAATCCGGGGTGGCGTCCGGTCTGAATCGTGCTCTGATCGGTAATCCTGAACAGCATTACGTCGATTCCCTACTCTTCCGCGACAATCAGCATCCCATGAGACCCTGCCCTATGCGAGTTAAATCGGCGTTTGACGCGGATTAATTCAACTCAACTTCGGGCTGTGGCATGCTTGATCATCGCCCGGCAACGCCGGGTACCGCGTCCTTTCGGTGGTTCGTTTGGGGTCTCCCTCTCATGCGGACCTCCTGCCCGCGGGTGTTTCCAGCTCCGCACGGTTTTTGACCACGCGTCGCAGGACACTTGAGGATATCAGAACAAATGCAAACGGGATACCATCAATCAGGTATCGCCGGGCCAATCGCTTGGGTTCCTGGAGCATCCGGTGCATCCATTCCATGCCGAATTTCCGTATCAGGACCGGAGCCTGCTTCACCTCGCCAGCGATAAAACTGAGGCTGATCCCGACCCCCAGCCACCACGCGCCGGGCAAAACCTCGCGGATTTCACGGATTAAACGCTCCTGCTTCGGCGAACCCAGGGCCACATACACCAGGTCGGCCCCCGATTCACGCAACGCCCGGGTCATCGCTTCCATCTGCTCGGGGTCTTTTTCAAAACCCATCGGCGGACAGAACGTCCCGGCGATCCGAAGATTAGGGTATTTCCTAACCAAAACCTCACCCGACGCGTCTGCGGTGCCGGGGTCGCCGCCCAACAAAAAGACACTTTTATCCCGATTGGCTGCGGCTTCAGCAATGGACCAAACCATCTCCGAGCCCGCCACACGCTCGGGCAGGGGTGTCCCCTGGATCTTGCTCGCCCAGACCAGCGGGGCCCCGTCCGCCACCACCAGGTCACACTCATCCAGCATCGCCCGGAACTCGGGGTCCCGGCCGGACCGGAGCAGGTGGTCCAGGTTCGAGGTAATCACCCAACCGCCCTGCCCCGCATCGAGGTGGACCATGATGTGGTCCACCGCCTGGGCTTGGGTCACCCGGTCGAACCACACGCCACGCAGGTCGATACCCGCAGGACGCGGCGGGGGCTCGGAACTGGCGGGGGACGGAGAATCGGTCTGAGAATCGGATTGCGTCATCGTGGTCGTGGTCGTGGTCGTCTTACGGGGCGGGCTGCGGCGAAGGACTCGGAGCCTCTTCCACCGGCTCGGCGGGCGCTTCGGTGTCTTCCAAGGCATCATCGGCCAAGACGGCTTCATCCTCACCCGTTTTTTCAATCACGGGCAACACCGCCACCGCGGCGAACGAACTCTCGTCTCGGCCACGCACCGCGTGCGCATCCCGCGGCGTGATCAACTCCAGCACCTCGGCGTAGTCCAGGTCCACCAGATTCGCCAGCTCCGTCGTCATCCGGTCGTTGCTCACGACCCAGAGCTTGCCGCCCTGAGCGTTCACCTCGGCAATCACCTCGAGCAATCGCTCAGGCGTCGCCACGATCTGGGCGCCGTTGTTCGGCTCGTACCAGCGGCCCTCTTCGTCCTCGAGCTTGAGCGTGAACACCATCGGCCGGGCCACGATGTAATCGATCTGCCCGATGAAGTGATGCACCAGCGTCCCGCGGTGCGGCGGGCCAACGCTGAGCACCTTGTCGTTGGGCCCCATGTTGTCGCGGACGTACACGCTGACGCTCTCGACGTCTTCGTGGAAGTCGGCAAAGGCGCGCCAGTTGAACACGCCGCGCACGTGGTTGCGGACATCGGTGTAGTCGCGTTGGGTCACGCCCCAGGCCGTGTTGGGCCGGAAGTCTTCAACCGCGCCCACCCCAACCGCTATCGGAAGCGCCACCGCGATCACTCGGCCCCAGCTCTTGAGCTTCCACAGCCCCGCAATCCACAAGCCGAAGCCGACAAACACCGCCGCATAGGCCGCGTAGATCATCGGCGAGAGGTGGAAGAAGTAACGCGTCTCGTTGAACTGCCCCTCCGCCAAGCCGCCCAGGCACAGGCCCAGCAGCAGCAGGCCGATGATCAGCCACGGCCCAGCCGGCCGTCCTTCTTCGTCGCGTGACTGCCTGGCCAGTAACAACAAACCCACGGGCAATAACGCCAAAACCGGCAGCAAGCCAAACACCCCGTACCAACCCCGCCAGAGGTGCTCCAGCGAGTACCGGCTCCAATCGGGATAACGGAACAGCCAAACCACGCCGCGTGCGTAGCCATAGGAAAGAAACTTCACGTTCACCGCGGCGTGCACCGCGAGCATCGCCGCCGAGCCGAGCATCGCCAGGCCGAGCGGCGACCAGAGGTCGCGTCGTGTCCGCACCCACCACGCCGCTGCGGTTACCGCAAGCATGACGACGATCGCGCCCTGGTGGATGCCCGCAAACAGCAGCATCGCCGCGCCCACGAGCAACTGCCCGATCGCATCGGGCTTGGGCAGCTTGCGGGCCGACAGCAACATCACCAGGAAACCCACCGCCGCGATACCGATCGGCACCGCGACATACAACGGACTCAACTGCCAGGCCTCAACCGTGTTCTCCATCGAGGGCAGCTTCACGTCCGGCAGGAAACTCAGCGGCTTCTTGCTCGCCTCCGCCGCGGCGTCCTGCGCCTCGGTGTTGGTCGTGTGCACGATATTCAGACTCGCGTCCGACAACGACTTGGTCCACGCCCCCAGCGCCTTGCGATAGAACACCCACCACGCCCCGAGTACGCCCGACTGCACCACCAGCAACGCCCGACGCGTCCACGTCTGATCGCGGTACGGCAGCAACACCAGGAACACCAGCCCGATCGAAACCGCGGTGTCGTGGATGGTGATCGCGACGAGCGCCAGCACCCAGAACGCCACCTTCGGCCAGTGCTTCCGCAGCATGTAGCCGTGATAAAACGCGATCATCGCCAACATGAACACGCCGACCAGCAGCGTGTAGAAACGGGCGTAGCGTGACAACTCAACGTGCCACTGCGAGAACGTGATGAGCACCGCCAGCGCCCAGCTCATCGCCGGGTTCACCAGCGTTCGGCCAAACCAAAAAGCGATCGGGATGCACAACACCCCAAACACCGCGGCGGGCAACCGCATCGAAAACGGGGTCAATCCCAGGATCTGCGCACACGCCGCTTCGAGGTAGAGAAACAGCGGCGCACGCGTGTAGGCGTGGCCGGACTCGAGCTTGGGTACGCCGTGCTCGAGGATGCCTTTCACCCCGAGCAGTTGGTAGCCCTCGTCGACCTGGAACGTGAGTTCGCCGAGGTTCACAAAGCGCAGCAGCGCCCCCACCACAACCAGCAACAGCATCGCCACAGGCGCGACCCAACCGGGCAGGCCACGCGATGGGTCCAACATCTCGGCCGAAGCTGTTTGCTCGGTCTGCTGTTTACTCGGTGGTACGTCGCTGGCCATCGTGTTACCCCTTGATCCCTTTGTCATCCGCACGGCCTGTTTCGCACGGCCCCCGTCCGCACCCAAGCCGTACCGCGTTGTTAGTTGAAGCGCCTTGTTTTATCGAGTGGTCGCGGGACTCGCCACCGAAGGCGTCTCGGCGTCGTCTCCCTCCGCCGACGGTTCGACCACCGCGCCGCGTTCGGGCTGGCCACGATCCACCGCCAGCCAGACGCCGCCCCAGATCGCGACCCACGCCACGGTGACCCGCGACATGAGCTGCGCGGTCAGACCCGCTTCCTTCGGCACGTCGTACATCTCCATGAGCACGATGAACGCCCCGTCGACCAGCCCCCAGCCGCCGAGGCTGATCGGCAGCATCCCGATCACCATCGTCGCCGCCGCGACCACCGCGATCTGGCTGAACGTCACGTCATAACCCAAGCCCCGCACCAGCAGCCAGAAGATCATGATCCGCATGGCGTGGAACCAGAACGACAGCAACATCGCCCAGATCACGGTCCAGAACTGGCGGTTGTAGTCGTCGGCGTAAAGCACCAGGCTCCGCACCGGGCTCGGGCAGTATTTCATCTCGGCGACCTTGCCGAACCAGCCCGCGAACCAGCAGACGCCGGCGACCGCCATGCCCGCGGCCCAACACACGCCGGCGATCAGGCTCCAGAACGAAAGCTCGTTACCGCTGGCCGCGTAGTCCAGGCCCGCGCCGATCGTGCCCATGATGAGCAACGCCGAAAGCCCGGTCGCCCGCTCGACGAACACCGGCAACACCGCGCACGCACGGTGCTTGCCGTTGCCCAGCGTTTGGTAGATGCGGTAGCCGTCGCCGCCGATCATCGACGGCAGGAACTGATTGAAGAACGCCGCGATCACGTACCACTTGTGCAGCAGCCAGAAGCGGTACTTCAGGCCGTGGACCCGGAGCAACATCTGCCACTTCCACACGCTGGGAAACAGCATCGCCCACCACAACAGCACCACGACAGCGATCGCCCCCCAGGTGTATCGGTCCAGGTTCTCGACGAACCCGTCCCACTCCACCTGCGTGACGATCCAGCCCACCAGCACCGAGGTGACAATGAACTTCAACCCCACCTTCAACCACTTCTTCAGCGGTTTCGCCTTGGGGGCCGAGGCTTCCTCAGCGGCTTCCTGGATGGGTTGGGTGTCTTCGCTCATTATGCGGGCACGATATCGGGGGCCATCATCGCTTCATGCGACTTCTTGACGTGCTCGAGCATCGCCAACTGTTCGGGCGTGCGCTCGGGCTTTTCACCGGCGAGGTGGCCCTGCTCGAAGTACCAGTCGGCGGTGGCAAACACGCCCTGGGCCACGGTGACCTGCGGGTTGTAGCCGATGTCGCGGGCGGCCCGGCCGTTGTCGAAGTTGCGGTCGTGCGTGAAGAAGTGCACGCGGCGCGGGTGCAGCGGCGGGTCGATGCCCAGCGGTTTGCAGATGCCCAGGCACAGATGGCTCGCCGCCAGCACGGGCCACAGCGGCACACGCTTGGTCGGACGCGGCACGCCCACGGCATCCGCGACGATGTCCGCGTAGTCATTCAGATAGATCGGGTCCGGGCCGCCGATGATGTACGTCCCGCCGACCGCGTTGGGGTGTTCGCCGCAGAGGCGGAAGCCCTGGGTCAGGTCGTCGGCGTAAACCGGGTGGTTCCACACCTTGCCGCTGCCGACCATCCGCCACTTGCCGGTCTGGATCAGCTTGTACATCTTGAGCATGCGCAGGTCACCGATGCCGTACATCGACGCGGGCCGCACGACGACGCCGGGGAAGCCCTTCTTCATCGCGTCGCGGAAGATCTCTTCGCCTTCGAGCTTGGTGACCTGGTACTCGTCGCCGGGGTTGAACGGCGAGTCTTCGTTGCAGGGGATCTCGAGGTTGTGGCCGTGGACGCCCGCGGTGGTGCAGTGCACGACGCGTTCGACGTCGTACTTGCGGCTGGCGTCGAGCATGTAGTTCGTGCCGTTGACGTGGACGTCGCGGTTGCCCTTCAGGCCGGCATTCGCATCACGGAACGGCGAGGCGAGGTTGTAGACCACCTTCGCGCCGCGGATCGCCGCGTCGACGTCCTCGGCCGACTTCAGGTCGCCGCGCACGATTTCGACACCCCACGACTCGGCGGCCTTCGTGTCCGACGTCGGCCGGGCCAGGATCCGCACCCGCTTGCCGGACTTGGCCAAGGCCTCGGCCAACGCGCCGCCTGCAAAACCCGTGGCCCCAAAGACCAGGGCGTCAATTTCATATCCAGATGATTCCGCACTCAACGTATCTGCTCCAATTCCGATTCACGGGTTATTCGGACCTTCACGGCCCGCTGCCCAGTGAGGTTCATATTGATCTATCTCTGTATCGGTGGTTTATGCCGTCGATACGCAGCCCCCGCGGAGAAATTACACCCCACACCACTTTCCTTCGGGTCACGCGAGCGGCGGGTTAAAAACCCGTCAATCCGCTCCATCAAACGGGCCATTCAGGCGCTATCCGTCGACGCGGTCCCTTTAAACGAGTCCATGGCCGGCTCCGATTCCGGGGGGGTGTTGCTGGGCCCCAGGTTGTTGTAGAGCTCCTCCATCCGACGGCAGTGGGCGTTGTAGGTGAAATCGGCCTCGACAAAAGCTCGCCCCGCGGCACCGAGCTTGGCCCGCAGGTCCGGGGAGGCGGCCAGCTCGCCGATCGCCTCGGCAAACGCCTCGGGGGTTGGGTCGGCGAGCATGCAGACGCTCGAATCCACCACCTGGTTGTGCGTCGTCAGATCGGTCATTAGTACCGGCCGACCCGAATGCATGTACGGGAAAATCTTCTGCGGGGTATTGATCCCCTCGATCCGCGGCGCCGCCAGGATGTCGGCCTCGGCGAGCAGTTCATCGAGCCGATCCGCCGGCCAGCGCCCGATCACGTGGGCACGCCCACGCAGCCCCCGCGTCTCGACCCGGGCGCGGTAGTCGTCGATGTCCGCATCGACACCGCCGGCGATCACCAGATCGACCTCCACCCCTTGCTCGACGGCTTTGGCATAACCACGGAGCAGCAAATCGACCCCTTGGTAAAACTCGAGGTTCCCAACGTACATCAGGATCGGCCGACCCTCGGGGATATCGAGCTCTTCACGCAGGCTGCCGGTCGCTTCTCGATCGGGGTCGGCGAGCTGGGAGATGTCGTGCAGCACCACCACCCGCTTGGCCCCCGCCTCCTCGGCGAGTTCGCCCAACGCGTTACAGACCGGGGCACACGCCGCCGCGCCGCGTATCGCCAGGCCTTCACACCAATTAAAGAAGCCCGATAGCGGACGCAGGAAACCCTTCTTCTCGACCAGCTGCTGGGCCAGCGAAGAGTCCATGTCGTAGATATACGGCGTGCCGTAGAAAAGCTTGAACAGCATCGCGACGAAGACCATCTCTTCGCCCGCATGGATCACGTCCGGCTTGGCCTTGCGGTGGACGCTCCAAACCTTCTTGATCAGCCACAGGTCGGCAATCAGCTTCTTCAGCGAGAAGCCCGGACCGATGGTGCCCAGCCAATCCGGGTAGTTGGCCCGGTGGATGGACACGCGTTCGTAGCTGCGCGGTTCGCCCTCGCGGTACACACACAGATCGACCTCGTGACGCAGATCGCTCAGCGACCGCATCATGTAGTCGATCGAGATCGGCGTGCCGCGCTCGACGAAAAACGCTTGGGGGGCCATGTATTGAATCTTCATATCCGTGATCCTGTTGCTTGCGCGATCCGTCGTTCCGGCCCACACCCATCGCGTCTGCCGACCGTGAGATCGGCGAGGTGAAGATTCGTATGCTTCGTCCGGTCTAGTTCTCTCATGACAACCGCACCCCAATCTGTTGAGCGATCCCCGTCATCAAACCAACCCTTGACCCAAACGTATTCGGCGTCGGGCCGGCTTTGCGCAACGCGTCCACCACCCGGTCGGCCCAGGCCGTATCGAACGTGTCGCCGCCGACCACATCCAGCACCACCCCCCAACAACCCACTCGCTTCAGCCCCATCGGGGTCCGCAACGGGTCCGAGCCCACCAACACGGTCCGCCCCCGTTCGCTCGCAAGCTTCAGAAACTTCTGCTCGCCCACGCCAACACGCCCGCTGTTGTCACCGAAGGCCAAATCACTCGGCCCGTCTTCGATGAGCTGGCGGATCAGGCCACCCCGGGCGCCGCTCCACTTGCCAACGCCGTACACCATCACGGCCAATCCCCCGCTGGCCCGCGCGGCGTCCACCGCTTCGTCCAGCAATCGGCCGTCGGCGATATCGACCGGCCGACCCATCGAAACGACTTCGAGGCCGTTGTCGCATTTGATCTGTCGCCCCGCGATCAACCCGATGGTCATGCCGTCGTGGTGCAGCGCTCGCAAGGCGAATTCGCCCACGCGTTCGATTGTCCATCCGCCGACACTGCCCGCATCGGCCAGCCGAGCTAAACCGTCAACGCCTTGCACGTCGGTCAGGCACAAGACACCGATCCCCGAACCCGCCGCGGCGAAATGCGCGGCCGCGGTATCGAGGAACACCTCGGCGTCGTGCTGCTCGTGCAGGTGGACGTGCGTGTCGATCCACAGGCGCACCGTCTCCGCAGCCTCGGTCGGCGCAAGGGTTTCCCCTTGCTGAACGGGCACGGCGATATTTTGCGGGGTCGCGGTCAAAGATTCTCCATCGTCAGGCGGTGACACCCATTCGTCGGGCGGCGAAGCACGGTTCGCCGGCGACTTGCCCTGTGGTCATGCCACCTTCTCGCTGTGAAGTGCGGAGGCCCCGGCCCGCTCCGTCGGCGTGCCTTGGGGTTTGGTCGGTTTGTTCTTTTTCTTCGTGACCGACGCGTACACCTCCACGAGCTTCCGCCCGCCCGCGGCCCACGAAAGCTTGTCGATCACGCGGCGACGCCCGGCCTGGGCTTTCTCTTCGGCCAACGCTGGATCGTCGAGGTATCGGCAGACCGCGTCGGCGAGCGATTCGCCGTCGTCGACCTGGCCGTACAACGCCGTGTCGTCCAGGAGCGAACGGTTCACCCGCGTCTCGGTCGCCACGATCGGCAGGCCCACCGCCATGTAGTTCAGCAGCTTGCCGTTGGCCTCGGTCACGTCCGCCTTCGCGCTGAACCCGATGTCGCAGGCCGCGAGGTAGTCGCGCGCCTGGTCGTACGGGATCCGGCCCGGGAACATCACCGAGTCGCTGATGCCGAGCTCGTCGGCTACGCCCTGGTAGTGCTCGACGTTCGGGTAGCCCATCACGACAAACACCACATCGGGGTGCTTCTCGACGACGCGCTTCGCGGCGTGGAGCATCACGCTCACGCCCTGGTACTCGTTGAGCACGCCGAGGAAGCCGACGAGCTTTTTATCCGTGGGCAGGCCGAGTTTTTCACGCAGGTTTTCGCCGGGCGCTTCGGGGAGGAAGGCGTTTTCGTCGACGCCGTCGTCCAGCACGGTCGCGGGCACGGTGAGTTCGTCGATCTCCGCCACGCCCTCGGTGGCGCGGTCGCTGCTGAGCACCAGGTGGTTCGGCCAGCGGATCAGCCAACGCTCGGCGGCACGGAAGAGGTTGTGCACGAAGCCCTGCTTCGGGATGAAGTTGTGCTGCACGAGTTCGCCGACGAGCGAGCCCTGCAGGTCGCCGACCAGCGGCACACGGAACAACAGGCTCAGCACCTTGCCGATGCCGACGCCTTCGTGCAGGTGGCCGTGGATCACGGTGGGCTTGTCGCGGAAGCACGCGCGGATGCCGGTGCACAGCAGCAGCGCATCGAGATAGAACTGGTGGATGCTCGGGCCGGCCGCGAGCTTCTTGTACCAGGGCACGTTCAGCGAACGGTAGATCGGCAGGCCTTCGACATCTTTGCCGACGTGATAGGTGATCACGGTCGCGCGGTAGCCCTCGCGCTCGGCGGCGCGGATCTCTTCGATGATCCGCACGTGGCAGCCGCGGTCGGAAAAGAACGGCGTCGGGGCGACGACCAGCACGTGACCGGCCGAGCCTTTTTCAATCGATGGTGTGTCCTGCGTATCACTCATGCCGGAACCTCATGACTGGTCGGGGCGGGCTCGGCCTGTACGGGTCGGGCGTCGTAGGCCACTCCCCGCATCGCGTAGACCGCGCGGACCGATTCGATCTGTTCGTTCTGCCGGGCGTCGTCCCAGCCGGTCGAGCGAGCCATCAGCTCTGCAGCGCGACGCAGCACCGCGTCGCCCGGCCAGCCGAAGAAGCCCAGCGTCGTGCGGCCGAACACCGCGTCGGCCAGCGTGACCGCCATCTCCGATTGCGCGGCGTAAACGATCTCGGCTCCGGTCACCGGCGAGGTCGGGCCGAGCGGTTCGACCAACCCGGGCTCCTCTGCGATCAGCGCGAGAAGCTGGGCGTAGGCGTCGCCGTAATGTTTAAGAAAATGCTTAAGTGTTTCTTCCGGCACGTTGTCGGGGCGGGACGCCGAAGCCTCGGCCATGAAGCCGTCGTAGTCTTCGTAGGCCCCTCCGGCCAGCGGCGCGTCCGCGGTCTTGCCTTTCGCCACCGAACGTGCGAGCACATCCACCGCGCGGTCCACGGTCTTCTCCGCGACGTCGCGTGCCGTGGTCCACTTCACCCCCAGAATACTCAGCAGCCCCGGCGTACCGTTCTGACTTTCGTGTTCGAGGATCGAGTAGTGCTTCTGGTACTGCGGGTCGTCGGGCGGAGCGCCTTCGGCCAGCGGCAAACAACCGACATACGACCACTTCACCTCGTCGTAGCCCAGCTTCGCGGTCGGGTAGGTCGCGTTGAACTCGTCGACGTACTTGCGGACTTCGTCTTCGGAGATCGACACGTCGGCCGGGTCGCCGCTGTACGGCTCGTAGTACGTCCCGATCAGCGACAGGTCGTGCCAGGGCGTCACGAAGAAGTTGCGGTATCCCTTGCCGACGACTTCGTGCTTGTCCTGATACGCGGCGCGGCCCTTGACCGCGACGGCCGAGCCGTTGAGCACGTTGCGGGTCACCAGCACCACCGCGCGGAAGATGTCGTAGGGCTTCTTAACCGGCTTGTCGCAGGTCTCGCCCGCGATGCGCATCCCCGCCGCGTCGAGCGTGTTGGCGGTCCAGGGGCCGGTGCACGAGATAGTCAGGTCCGCGTGGATCTTCACGGTCTGCCCGGTGAGCTTGTCGGTGGCCTCGACGCCCAGCACACGCGTGGAGTCGTCGCGCAGGAACTTGTTCACTTCAACATGGTTCGCCACGACCGCGCCTTCGGCGGCCGCGGTCTGGACGACCGCCAGGGTCAGGCGTTCGCTGTTGACGATCTGGCCGTCGTGGAAGATCGCGCCGCCGGTGACGTCGTCGGGATCGAGCCCGGGGGCTTGGGCGAGGCATTCCTCTTTGGAGATGATCTGGCCGTGGCCCAGGTGCTTCGACTCAGGCAGGCCCTTGTTGCGGTCGCAGCTGACGATGTCGTTCATCTTCAGCGCAACGCGCATCAGCGACTTGCGCTGCACGCCGCCGGGCGTCGTGGGCACAAGGAAAGACTGCGATTCGACCAGGTGCGGCATCAGTCGCATCACGATGCTGCGTTCGCGGATCGATTCACGCATGCGTTTGAAGTCGGCGTGTTGCAGGTAGCGGAAGCCGCCGTGCAGGATGCGTTGGCTGTTGGCGCTGGTCGCGGCGCCAAAGTCGGCCCGGTCCACGAGCGCGACGGTCAGCCCGCGTTGGGCCGCATCGAGCGCGACCCACGCGCCGTACACCCCCGCGCCGACGACCAGCACGTCGAACGTCTGGCCGTCCAGACGCGACAGGTCACGCGACATCGCGGTGGCCGGGTCGGGCGTCGGGTTGTCGATCGCGTCCTGTGTCATGCCGATCACCCCGCTTGCGAAACCTCGTCGCCGCCCGGCACCTGGAGCCGAGGCGTGGGACGGTCATCCGGTTGTTCGCCGCCGAAGAACTTGCGACGGACCTTGTACGGCCGCAGCGATTGGCTTTCGTAGTAGATCCGCACCATCAGCTCGGACAACACCCCCATCATCAGGATAATCACGCTGATGAGGAAGGTCATCATCGAAAACAGCAGAAAGATGTTGCGGTTCAGGCTCAGCGGCTTGCCGTTTTCGGTCCACATCACGCCGAACTTCTGCAGCACGGCCACGACAAACGCGGTGAACGACACGGCGACCGTGATCGCCGCGAGCTTGCCGAAGAAGTAGATCGGCTTGGTGCCGTAGTCGCCCAGGAACTTCACGGTGAGCAGGTCGAGCAAGACCTTGAAGGTCCGCTTCAGGCCGTACTTGCTGCTGCCGAACTCGCGGGCGCGGTGGTTGACGACCTGGTCGGTGACACGGGCGCCGCGCCACTTGCAGATGGCCGGGAGGAAGCGGTGCATCTCGCCGTAGAGGGTCACGTCCTTGAGCACCTGGGCGCGGTAGGCCTTGAGCGAACAGCCGAAGTCGTTGATCTCGGTGGTCCAGGTCAGGTGCTTGATGATGCGGTTGGCGATCT
Organism: Algisphaera agarilytica; assembly: GCF_014207595.1. Taxonomy (NCBI): domain Bacteria; kingdom Pseudomonadati; phylum Planctomycetota; class Phycisphaerae; order Phycisphaerales; family Phycisphaeraceae; genus Algisphaera; species Algisphaera agarilytica. The sequence goes on along the minus strand of NZ_JACHGY010000001.1, from coordinate 2,641,770 downwards.
TGCTGGGGAACTTGCGGAGCAGCGCGCCGTCTTTGCGGTCCTTGCGCCAGCCGCTGACGATGTCCCACTTGCCGGGGGCCTCGCCGTTCTCGTCGAGCTTGGCGACGAGCTTGGGGATGTCGGCCGGGTCGTTCTGCAGGTCGCCGTCCATGGGCACGATGACCTCGCCGCGGGCCGCGTCAAAACCCGCCGCCATCGCCGCGGTCTGGCCGAAGTTGCGCATGAGCTCGATCACCGTCGCACGGGGGTCGTCCTTGGTGGCTTCGAGCAGACGCGGCACGGACTCGTCCCACGAGCCGTCGCTGACGAAGATGACTTCGTAGCGGTAGGCGCCGGCGTCCATCACCGCGGCGATCTCTTCGTACAGTTTCTGCACGCTGTCTTCTTCGTTGAACACCGGCACGCAGATCGACACGTCGAAGTCGTACTGGGGTTCTTCCGTCCGTCGGTTCATCTCATCCATGGTCTGCCCCCAAAGGCAATGGGCCGTCACGTTCGGCCGGTGGTGATTGAAGTTCTGAAGGTTGTTCCGGGGCGGGGGGCCCGTCGTTAAATCGTTGGCGGTTGGCTTCGTCGATGTCGGCCGTAGCGGCGTGTTTGCCCTTGAGCAGGCAGGCCCACTGGTACGCCCGAAGGTATTTGCGGAATTCCAGGTCGTCGTAGCGCGGCTGGCGGGTGAGCATCGCTTTCACGTAGCCCCACCACATCGCGAGCCCGCCCACGATTACCGGCGGCCGGCTCATGCGGAACACCGCGCTGGCGGTCATGTACGCCAGACCCGTGCCCATGAACCACTGGCCGAAGCCGTGGCGCATCCGGCCGGTGAAGATGCCCTTGTGGCTCGACCCCATCGGACGCAGGTGCAGGAAGCGCAGCTCCGGGTCGTCCCAGGAGCAGGCGACCCAGCCGTTCATCCGGCAGCGGTGGCAGTCGATGCCGTCCCACATCACCTGACGCACAAACCCGCCGACGTCTTTGAAGCAGTCGGTGCGGTAGAACTTGATCATGCCCACGGACATCTCGTCGCCGCAGGCCTCGGAGATCAATTCGCCGTCGAAGGTCTTGTCGGTGTTGGACGGGCCGGGGAAGTAGGCCTTGCCCGAGCAGGTGCCCAGGCGCGCGTCGAGCTCCATGCCCTGCATCAGGATCTCGAAGTAGCGTTGCGGAAGGTCGAGGTCGAGGTCGATCTTGCAGACGTAGTCGAACTCGTCGGGGTTGATGGTGTCGTATCCCGCGTAGAAGGCGTCGATCACGCCGGGGCCGACCTTGCGGACGCCGCGGTTTTCGCGGGTGACGATCTGGATGAAGTCGTACTTTTCGGCGTACTCGGCGAGGATGGCGGGGGTGTCGTCGGTGCTGCCGTCGTCGACGATGACCCACCGCGCGGGCGGCACACTCTGAGTGCACACGCTCTCGAGCGTCCGGCGGGCGAACTCCGCTTCGTCACGCGTCGGGCTGATCAGGCAGTATCGTCGGCTGGGTTCAGGCATGGTTGGTCGCTCCCATCACTTCTCCGGGAGCAGGATCGGTCTTTTTCTCGGACGCACGCGTCGGCGCCGCCGCCGCAAACGCGGCTTCCAATCGGTCGAGGTTCACCGACATCGAAAACTCCTCGGCGACCCGGGCCCTGCCCGCGTCCGCCAAGCGTTGTCGAAGCGACGGGTCACGCGACAAGCGCACCAACACCTCGCCTAACTCATCGACCGCCCCGGGCTGCACCATCAATCCGGTGACATTATCGGCCACAAGTTCGCGGATCGTCTCCAGGTCCCCGCTGACCACGCACACGTTCCGGGCCATCGCTTCCATGAGCACCACCGGGATGCCGTCGCGGTCGCCGTCGGCCGCCTGTTGGCAGGGCAACACGAACACGTCCGCCTGGCCCATCATTTCCCGCACCACATGATTCGGCTGTGCTTCCGCAAACGTGACCCGGTCGGCCACGCCCACCTCGTCCGCCAATGCTTTGAGATTTACCATCTCCGGCCCGTCACCAACGAGCGTCACCCTTAGCCCCGGGCTCTGCCCGGGGTCGTCGCCTTGGTATGTGGTCTGCCCCCGGGCAGAGCCCGGGGCTAAGGGGGGACTCGCCGCCGCCATCGCACGGATCAGGACATCAAACCCCTTCTTGGGCACCAGCCGCCCCACCCCAAGAAGCGAGATGCCGCCCTCGGTGGTTCCGGGGGTGACGGCCGTGAACTCCCGCATGTCCACCCCGCAACGGATCACAGGCAACTGCTCATCGCTCAGCCCCGGCACGATCTCACGGTAAAACCCGCGGTGCCACTCGCTGATGCACGACACAAACGCGGCGCGTTGGAGCTTGGTCTTGAGAGCCGAGCGGTCGCGGAACAGGTCCGCCGCGTGGCCGGTGGTGCTGAAGGGAACGCCCAGCGCCTCGGCACACGCCATCGCGACGGTGGTCGGCACGTGGGCCATGTGGGCGTGGACGTGGGTGATGCCACGATCCTTCACGCGCCGGGCCAGCGCGATGCCGGCCGCGAACTGCAACTTGTGCTTGGGCCAATACGTCGGCGACACCTCGAAGATGCCATGCGGCCACCACGCCCCGCGTTGCAAGACCGCGTCGCGGATCACGCCGACCTTGCCACCGATCCCTTTGCCGTAAACGTGGATCGCCTCGGCGGCGAGGGCGTCGAGCTTGTCATCCCCCAGGTCACGCTCGGGCGCGTTCACCGAAGCGATGCTCACCTCAACGCCGCGCTCGCGCAGCCCCAGCACCTCGCGGTACACAAACGTCTCACTACGCTTAGGCAGGATCGAGCCGACGTACAGGATGTGCGGGGTGGGCACGCTCATGCCGTCGCGCCCTCCGCAGACTTGTATTCGATGATCTTGGCTTGCTTACCGAGCTTGTGGTTCTTCCAGAAAGTGCCCACGCCGATGGCGTTTGCAAACTTTCCAACAACCGTAAAGAAAGCATAGATCGCTGACGTTTTGCCTGGATCTCCCAAGCCACATCGGTAACGCCAAATCTTGAACGCTAGTACCAAGTAGCCCAGAAGCAGCAAGTCAATCATCGCCACCACCAAGATCAGTGGTGACTGATACCACGCCTCGCCTTCAAGCACTGTGAATTCGATCACGAAACCAACCACAAACAAACCCGCAATAAATAGCGGAATCAACATCCCCCAGAACACTATGCTGCGCACCTGTTTCACATTGTGCCCGTCGGTCTTGCCGTGCATCGCGGCGCCCTGGGCGTAGGCGTGGCCGGCCCGGACGTTGCGTTTCCACCACTGACTGAATTTGGTCATCGCCGCGTCGTGCAAGGTCATCTCCGCGTCCAGACGTTCGATGGTCCAGCCCGCCTGGCGCAGACGCACGCACATCTCGGGTTCTTCGCCCGCAATGACCGTGGGGTTGTACCCGCCGACTTCTCGCAACGCCTCGGCACGGAACAGCGCATCGCCGCCGCACGAGCGGGCCATGCCGATAGGCGTGTCCCACTCCATGTCGGTGAGGCGGTTGTAGATCGTCGCCTCGGGGAAGCGTTCCCGGCGGCGCCCGCAGGCCACCGCGAATTTCGGGTAGGCGTCGAGATAGGCCGCCGCGGTTTCGAGCCAACCGTCGACCACCTCGCAGTCGCCGTCGATCATCTGGACGCACTTCACGTCCGGCATGACTTCCTGCAAACGCGCAAAGCCTTCGTTGCGGGCGCGGGCGGCGGTAAAGGGGATCGACAGGTCGAGGTCCACGACTTCGACGCCCAGCGACTTGGCGAGCTCGGCACTGCCGTCGGTCGAGCCGGAGTCGACGTAGACTACCTGCGCCACCTTGCCGACGACGGATTCGAGGCAGAGGCGTAGGCGTTCGCCCTCATTGCGGCCGATCGCGATTACGCCGATGGGGTTCACCGCGGTCGCGGTGGTTTTCGCCGAGTCGTCCGAGTGTTCGGGTTGGGGCATCGGGGCGTCGCTCATGCCGACACCTCCTCGGAGGCCGCTTGTTCCTCGACGGGTTCTTCGCGTGGGGCAATGATCTTCGCGGGGATGCCCACGGCCGTCGCCCCGGCGGGGACGTCCTTCAACACCACCGCGTTAGCACCCACACTCGATCCGTCACCAAGGTGAACCCCGCCGAGCACGGCCGCACCCGCGCCGATGCTCACGCCCTTGCCCAGCACCGGGGCTTGGTCGGGTTGGTCTTCCCGGCGGATGCCGAGGGTGACGCCCTGGCGGATTACGCAGTCGTCGCCGATGACGGCGTTGCCGTGGATGACGATGCCGGACTGGTGCTCGACGACGACGCGCCGCCCGAGCTTTGCGGAGTACGGGAGTTCGATGCCGTAGACGTTGCGCACCCGGCGGTGGAGCATGCGGTAGAGCACGCTGAACGGGGCGCGGAGGAGCTTGCTCTTGATCCCCATGCGCCAGACGCCGAACCGGTGGACCGCCACGGCGCGGAAGCCCGGCCGCGTCCAGTCACGGCGGTGGGCCGTGTGGTCTTCGCGGATCTGGGCCCAAAGGCCGAGGTTGTGGTCCTGATCGTTCATGGGAGTGATGCAGCGCTGAGCCGCAGGCGGCGTTTAGGTTTTGAAACCTCTCACAAAAACACTGTGCCGGACGAAGTCGCCCAGGAGTTTTTCCGGGTCGCGGTCGGGCAGGCCGGTGAGCTTGACGCGGGTGCGCCAGAGCGAGAAGCCGAGGATCCACGCGGCGTCGGCGAGCGTGGCGGCGAGCTTGCCGTGGTTCTTCACGAAGTAGCGCTTGCGCGACTCGAACCAATACGCGGGGCGGCGTTTGGCGGGCTTGGCGGTGTCGTTCTTGGCGGTGACGCCCGACGCCTGCCCGACCAGGTGAACCACCCGGCTGGCGGGGACATACCAAGCCTCGAATCCCGCCCGCTGCGCGGCAAGGCAAAAATCGGTCTCTTCGAAATACATGAAATAGTCGTCGTCCAGCGGGCCCACGGCTTCGAACACCGCGTGGCGGACGATCAGGCTCGCGCCGGCCAACCAATCACAACGGTGCGGTTCGTCGCTGACGGGCATGGCCACGATGCGGCGCTTGAGCAGCTTGCTCACCACGCCGAGGCGCAGCGTGTTTTCGAGTTGGCTGGCGATCGAAGGGAAGCGGAACGCCGACTGCTGCGGCGTGGTGTCGGGGTCTTCGAGTCGGCTGCCCGCCAGGCCCGCCTCGGGGTGCTCGTCCATGAACCGCAGCAGCTCGACGATCGCGCCGGGGCGGACCACCGTATCGGGATTCAGCAGCAGGATGAAGTCGGGCGCGGGCGACTCGGCCAAGGCGGGCACGATCGCGGCGTTGTTGCCCCCGGCGAAACCGGCGTTGTCTTCACGCACATCCAGCGTGACCCACGACGACCAGCCGTGCCGATCGATCGCCTTTTGCAGCTGCTCGGCCGAGTCGTCACCGCTGCCGCCTTCGACGACGACCACGTGAGCACCCGGAAGCGCCTTCAGCTCCGGCTCGAGCGAGGCGAGGCAGTCGATGGTCAGCCCGGGCGTGCGGAAGTTGACGATCACGATGCGGACCGTGGTCGCGGGGTTGGTCGCGGTCGCTTCGCTGTTGCCAGCGTCCGACGCCGTCGACGACTCGGTCGGGATGGACGGCGGGGATTCGATCACGTCGCCCCCCCAAGCGGCCGGTCGTGATCGATCGGCGGATCAATCAGGATCAGCGGGTCGTCGCTGCTCAGATCATCGTCGCCGCCGTCGTCGGGTGTACCGGAGGAAGCCAGCGGCGGGCCCGCATCGACGGGCTGAACGCGCTTGACCTTGTCTCGGGAGAGGCAGGCGGCCATGGTCGAGACGCCGCCGATGGCGACGATGAAGACCGGGTTTTCCATCGTGTTGAACATGCAGTCCATCACGTAGATGAGGATGATCATGGCCATGCCGGTGATCGGAGCGCAACGCGGGCTGCACCACTCCTTGGGCTTCATCTTCATGAGCAGGACCAGCGGCGGGATGAGGTTGTAGGCGAACAGCGACGTCAGGCCGATGATGCCGCCCTCGCCGAACGCCCGGACCCAGAGGCTGTCGGGCACAGCGCGGGAGTTGTACTCGGGCAGGTAGACCTGGAACGCGTCGCCCCAGCCGCCCCAGCCGAGCAGCGGTTTTTCGTAGGTTCGGCCGACGATCGCGTTTTCGTGGTCCAGGCGGTACTGCAAGGAGCTTGCCCGCTCTTCGAGCGGCGGGAAGACCGAGCCGATCATCTCCGCCACCCCTTCGCCCGTGAACAGGCCGGTGACGCGCAGGAGCAGGAAGACCGGGATGCCCCAGATGATCGCGTAGAGCAGGGCCTTCATGTCCAGGTAGCGGACGGCCAGCATCGCGACCAGCACGATGCCGAAGAGCATGACCGCGCCGGTGGTCTTACAGAGGATCGCCGTCATGATGATGATCGGGCCGATGATCGCCATGGGCACGCCGAAGATGTCCTTGATCGCCCGGGTGCGCCACAGCCAGAACGCCATCGCCGCGGTGGTGGTCATCCACACGCCGACCATCAGGCCGTGCTTCATGAAGACCATCGGCCGCCAGCCGCCCCACCGCTTGACCTGCTGCCAGTCGTTGAGCGGGCGGAAGCCGTAGATCATCTCGTGCAGGTGCGGGCTCATGCGGATTTCGTACAGGCACAGCGGCACGTACAACATCCCGCCGACCAGCAGGCCCATCGCGAACTCTTTGGCGTCGTCCGGGGTGCGGAAGTACAGCCGGCCGATGAGGTACGGCAGGCCGTGCGTGATCGACTTGTCCACGATCTGCGCGGCCCCGTCGTAGAGGCCCAGGTCGTTGGTGATCGACGAGAAGAACGGGCTGATCACCCACACCGCCATCGGGATGTCGATGAGCATGGGCTTGAAGTTCAGCACCCGGCTCTTGGGGTCGAGGATGAGCGCACCGAGGATGATGCCGTAGGACGTCGCGGTGACCTTCGTGAAGTCCGGCATCAGCGGCACGGAGTAGGCCAGCTGCGGCAGGAACAGCCACGAGCCGATCAACGCCACCACCACCGCACGGCGGGCGGGCATGATCAGGAACATCACCAGCACCAAGGGGACCCAGCCCCACAGCACCGCTTGGGCTATCTGGTACATGCCAACTCCTTTCGGCTCTCGTTGGGTTGCCCCGCCGCGTGGCGCAGCGACCGCTCAAACGCGTCCGTCGCGTCGTCCCAGGTGTAACTCGTGGCGGTCGCGTGGGCCCGGTCGGACATCGCCCGCCACGCCGTGTCGTCGAGGCGAACGACCTCGAGGATGGCCTTCGCCATGGCGTCCACGTCTTCCATGCCGACCATCACGCCGCCGCCCTGGCCGACCAGCTCGGGCGCGGCACCGGCGGGCGTCGCGATCACGGGCGTCCGGCAGGCCATCGCTTCGAGGATCGGCAGGCCGAACCCTTCGCAACGGCTGGCGAACAGCCACGCGTCACAGCTGGCGTAGACCTCGCGGATCGTCTCCTGCGTCGGGTCCTGCTCGTAGCGCGCGCCTTGGGGCAGCGGCATGTCGCGGTACGGATCGTCCTTGCCGAACGCCACGAGCTCGAGCCCGGGAAGTTGCTGGCGGGCCTTCTCGAAGGCGGCCAGCGAAACGTCGGCGCCCTTGAAATGCGAATCGGAATACATCAGCCCGACCGTCGGCTTGGCCTGCTTGCCGCGCGACGGGGCTTGGAACTTCTCGGCGTCCACCGCGTTGGGCACCACCTCCAAGTCGTCCGTCACACCCTCGGCCCGCAACACCGGGTCCAGCCACTGGGCGACCAGGATCTTGTGCAGCGGCAGCTTCCAGGTGGGGATCACACCCTCGGCCGTGCCGTGGACGTGACGCTCATCGTGCTGGATGAAGTACACCTTGGCGCCTTTGCTCGGCGACAGGTCGTTGACCCAGTCCGCGGTCTTCCACCATGTCGCGATCGTCACGTCCGCATCGGGCAGGTCGGCATCGACGATCGGACGCGGCTGCTCGATGATGTGGTGGGTCACGTTGTCCAGGTCGTCGAAGTAGGTCTGGGGGTGGTTCCAGATCGACGAGAACCCCTGGCCCTTCAGCCCGCGACGCAGCCGCAGGTTCCACGGCAGGCGGCGCGGCATCGACACCACGGTCACCTCGTGCCCGCGCTCGGCCAGCCGCTGGGCGTACGTCGCCACGACCCGCACGCCGCCGGCACGCGTTGCCTCGGGCAACACAAAATTGATCCGCATCGCGTCCATCAATTCGTCCTGATCGCTTCCGCCCCGTGTTCCACCGCGTCGCCCTGATCCGACGCGTCCTGATCGTCCGCCACTGGTTTCGTCTCGCTCCCGGGGGTTCCCGGGCCCGGCTGCTCCCCCAACGTCACGCCCATCAGCTCGGCAAACCGCTGAGCCAAACGCGGCACGTGGGCCGAGGTGCTGTACTCGGCACGGATCAGCGCGTGGCCTTCCCGCCCCATTGTCGCCGCCCGCCCGGGGTCGTTCAACAGTTCGACGCACGCGTCGGCAAACGCCTCGGGCGTGTCCGCCAGCCGCACGTGCTTGCCGTCTTCCACGCCGATGCCCTCGCAGGCCAGCGTCGTGCCCACGACCGCCCCACCGTTGGCCAGCGCATCGAGGACCTTGATCCGCGTGCCCGTGCCGAACTGGATCGGCGCGAGGTTCACCGCCGCCGACCGCACCGCCTCGGCCATGTCGGGTACGAAACCCAAACGCTCCACCCGCCCGGGCAGTTCATCCAAGCGTTCGCTGACCATCGCCGAGGTCTTCCCGCCGATGCGCAGCCGCGTGTCGGGGCGCTTCTCGCTGATCGCCGGCCAAACCTCATCGAGGAACCACATCAGCCCCTGGACATTGGGGTTCTCCATGCCCGCGTTGAGGTTGCCGACAAACAGCAGCGTGTCGGGGTCGGGCTGGTAGCCGGGGTATTCGTCGGGTGTCTGCACCGCGTTGGGGGCGACTTCGGGTTTGGGATCGTTGAAGCGGTCGCGGTCCACGGGCTGACACACGAACGAGACGCGGGCCGAGGCCGCGGCGTCGAGCTCGAAGCGTTTGACCTTGGCCATGTCCCGCAGCGTCCGCGCATCGGGCGTCTCGCCACACAGCTCCACCCGGCGGGCGGTGCGTGCGTGTTCGGGGTCATCGATGTCCAGCAGCAAGTCAGATCGGCCCAGCACACCCGACCACGCCGCGGTGTCGATGCGGTAGCAGAATACCGCGTCGAACGAATCGGGCTTGAGCGTTTGCATGACGACCTGCGCGGCCTCGCCGTCGAAGCCTCGCATGTTGCGCGGCGTCTTACTGATCGAGTCTTTGAGCAGCATCTCCCACCGGCCCTCGCGACGCAGCGGGCAACGCGGCAGCGCCACCACACGCTCGCAGCCGCCGTCGAACACGCCCGCCTCGACATCGTCGGGGCACAGCTCGAACATCGCCGCGGTTACGTCCGCGAAGCTCGTGAACGCGTCGAGGAACATCTTCTGGCGCACGAGGTAGCCCGCGCCGCCGGACCATGGCGCACCGCGTCCGATGAACAAGACTTTGGGACGTGGGTTCACGGCGTCATTCATGCCGGCACCCCCTGCCCCGCGGGCAACGAATCGTCGGTGGGCGCGTTCTTCGCCCCGCCCTTGGTGAACGACGCGAGGATCATCTTGTACCCGCCGGGGTGCCACGGCTTGAGTTTCACCGCGCGCCAGCCGTAGGCCGCCGAGGTTTGGTACTGCTTGCTCTTGAACGCCCACCAGCCGTACTCCATCGCGAAGTGGTGGCGGGAGTCGCGGTCTTCACCGGGCCGCCAGAGGCCCGCCGCTTCGAACGTGCCCTGAATCCCCCGGCGTTCCCACGCACGCTCGCAGGCGATGCGGGCGTGCTCACGCTGCGAAGCGCAGCGCACCTCGCTGATCGAGCTGCTGTGCAGGCGGTACTGGCCCAGGCATTCGGGGACGTTGCCGAGCTTGCCGACCTCGCCGAGGCGTAGCCAGCAGTCCAGGTCTTCCGCGACGGGCATGTCTTCGCTGTACCCGCCGAGGTCCACGAGCGCCTGACGCCGGAACATCGAGGTCGGGTTACAGATCGAGCCGTGCCCCCGCAGCGCTTTGTCCTGGATCGTCGCGTCGTCGACGGGCGTCTCGAGCATCTTGAGCAGCCGGCCGTGCTCATCGATGAAGTCGTGCCACGTCCCGCAGGCCACGAGGTCGTGGTCCTTCATGTATTGCAGCTGCACCTCGAACCGGCGCGGCTTGGCGATGTCGTCGGCATCGATGCGTGCGACGAACTCACCCCGGCAGGCCGCCAGCCCGACGTTCGCCGCCTGGGGCACGCCCGCATTGGGGCCGGTGATCACGCGTACCCGCGGGTCGCTGGTGGCGAAGGCTTCGAGGATCTCCGAGGTCCCGTCGGTCGAGCCGTCGTCAACGATCACCAATTCAAAATCTTCGTACGTCTGCGACAACACGCTGCGCAGCGTCTCGGCGACGTAGCGCTCGGCGTTGTAGGCCGCCATCAGCACCGACAGCTCGGGGGCGTTCGGCTCACTCATCCCTCACCCCCTTTGACCCATTGCTTGAACGACACAAACTGCTCCGTCAGCCAGGGATCGACCTGATGCGCCCAGGCCGTCACCTCGGGCGACAACCACCACGCGAGCAAGCCCAGCGCCAAGCTGCCGCCCAGCACCGCGAAGTCGAAACGCCACTGCCAATGCCCGCAGCGGTGGACGAGTACCGAGTCGGCGATGTATTTCAGCCATTGGCACGCGCCGATGCCGTAGAAGAACCCGATCTCGCCGAACAGGGCGTAGCCGCTCAGCGTGGCGGTGGTGATGATGATGAACTGCGCCAGCACGGACAGCATGTTGTATTTCGTTCGCCCGCTGGCCATGTACACGTGGCCGTAGGGCGTCGTCACCATGCCCGCCAGCGAGCCGATCGCGATGATCTGGACGAGAAGCCCGGCTTGCACATATTCGTCGTTGAACATCAACACGACCAGTGCCGGCCCGGTGAGGATCATGCACACCAGCAGCGCGTTGATCGGCAGCGTGATGACCATCCGCATCTTCAAAAGTTGCGAGCCGAAGCGTTCCGGTTCGTTGCGATACAGCTCGCTGAGCGCCGGGAAGCCGACCCACACCCCGAGCTTCTTGAAGAACATCGGCCCCAGGTCCGCCAAGCGCGACGCGATGAAATACAGCCCCAGCATCGAGGTCGAGATCAAGCCGCCGATGAGGAACTTGTCGACCTGCCCCGCGAGGAACGTGATGAGCGTGCTGAGGAACAGCCACTTGCCGAAGTGGATCAGTTCTTTGAACGCGTCACGCTCGAAGTGGATGCGGTTCTTGATCTCCGGGATCATGCGGTGGCTGAGCACGCAGGTGAGCAGGCTGCCGATGAGCAGGCCCGCAACCAGCGCCCACGCCGAGCGGGAGATGTAGAACGCCACGAGCACCATCGTCACGATGCGGACCACCGCGGTGGTGAGCTCGACGACCGCGATCAAACGGATGTCTAAACGCCGGCTGACGGTGAACCACGCCGTTGAGCGCAGCCCGTTGAAGATGCACGTGATCGCCGCCACGGGCAGCAGCCACGCCAGCGGGGCCCAGTCTTCTTTGATCAGCGACAACGGCCAGGCCAACCCGCAGGCCACCAGCCACAGCACAAAGCCGCGGAAGACCTGCATGGTCCACGCGGTGTTGTAGAACCCCGCGTCTTCGCGCTTGTTCTGGATGAGGCTCGGGCCGATCCCGACATCGGAGAACATGTTCAGGCCGGTGACGATCACGGTGACCAGCGTCATGAGGCCGAAGTGCTCGGGCACCAGCAGCCGGCTGAGGATGATGTTGCTCAAGAGCGCCAGCGCCTGGCTGCCGCCGAAGCTCACGCCGGTCCACAGGCCGCCGCTGATCGCGCGCTGCTTGAGCCCGCGCTTCTCTTGCCGGGGCTCGGGCTCCGGCTCGATCGGCGACACCGGCGGGTCCATCACATCGGGGAACTCGACCTCGGCCAAGCCCGACCCGGTATCGACCGACATCGCGTTCGCCAACGGGTTGTTTGCGCCTGCACTCACGCGCCACCCCCCGACGCCCCGACGGGCTCAGAAGGCGACCCGGCTTCAACCGACGACGAACTCGAAGGCTGCGCTTCGACATCCGGCAAGGGCATGCCGAAGTCCGGACGTTCATTCGTTTGACCCGCAGCGTGGGCGTACACCTGCGCGACCTGACTCGCCTTGGCGGGCCAGGTGAATAGTTGTTCGACGCGCCGGATCGCCGCGGCCGACATCGGCTCGAGTTGTTCGGGAGCGTCGGCGATCTGCGTGATCGCGGCGCGGACGTCCTCAACGATCTTCTCACGGCTGCCGATGGGCACGCGGTAGCCGGTGCGCTCGGTGACGAGTTCGCCCGGCCCGCCGTATTCCACGACCACGGGGACCAAACCAACCGCCATGGCTTCGAGCACCACCGCCCCGCCGAACTCGCGGATGCTGGGGAACGAAAACACATCGTGCTCGGCGAGCGTGTGCTGCAGCTGACTGTGTTCGACCCAGCCCGCGAGGTTCACGCCCTCGGCCAGGTTTTCGCGTTCGATGATGCCTTCGAGTTTCCCGCGTTCGGGGCCGTCGCCGATGATCGTGACGGTGACGCGTTTCTCGCGCACCAGTTGCGCGACCGCGTCGAGCAGCATGTCCGCACCCTTGTACGGCACGAGGCGTCCGACAAACGCCAGCTTGATCGGCTCGCCGGGCTGCACGGTGCGCGACCGACGCGCCACGAATCGGCCGGGGTCGATCGCGTTCTCCGGGACGTAGACGCACTTGTCGTGATAGATCGCTGGTACCTGTTCGTAGGTCGCGGTGGAGCCGACGATGATCGTGTGGGCTTTTTGGCGGGTCGCGCGGTAGCCGGGCAGGAGCTTGTAGGCGTCGCGCACGTAGCTGAGCCATTCGCGCTCGGCCCGCCGGGCGGCGTTGAATTCTTTGGGCCACGCGACCCCGCCGTTGATCGGCCCCCAGACAAACGGCACGCCCGCCTTCTTGCACTTCTTGGCGAGCTTGCTGGGCAGCGTCGGGCTCAGCGGCGTGAGGCGGTGGACGATGTCGTACTCGCCGTTCTTAATCGCCTCGCCAAACTGCTTCCAGACGAGCTTTTCGAAGTAGGCGTAGCTCACCGCGTTGAGCGCCATGACGGTGGTCCAGCCCTTGCCCTTGCCGCCGCGCAGGATGCCCGAGAGCTTGTGCATGCGTGCGGCGACTTTTTCCGAGTCGATCGCGGTGAAGTCGTCGCCCTCGACCAGGCCGGCCTTGAGGATCGCTTCGCGGTTGCGCACCTGCGTCACCAAGTGAGTATCCGCCACCTGGGCCAGGGCCTGGCTGTGCGACCAGCCCTCGAGGGGCACGCTGACGAATTCCGGGTTGGCCTGCTCGGCGATGAGCAGCACGCGCGGCTTAGCCATGCGAGACAGCCTCCGCGGTGGATGAGGGTTGAGCCGCAGCATGATCGGGCTCGTCAAGCACTGCCAGAAGCGCATCGGGGCGCTTCCCGGTCAGACGCTCGAACAGCGTCGCGGCGCCGCGACGCGAGTCGAAGTTGCGGATGATCGAGGCACGCCCCGCCTTGGCCAGGCGTTCACGCAGCTCATCGTTCTCGGCGAGTTCACGGATCGCCGCGGCGAGCGCCTCGGCGTTGCCGGGGGGCACGAGCTTGCCATCTTCACCATCGGTGATGATCTCACCCACACCGCCCGCATCCGTCGCGATCGTGGCGACTTCCATCGACATGGCTTCCATCGACACGACGCCCAAAGGCTCGGCGTGCGACGAGAGCACGAACACATCGCTCGTGCGCATCGCCTCGATAATTTCGCCCTCGCCCAGCGAACCCGTGAAGGTCACGCGGTCGTTGAGACCCAAACGCTCGGTCTGATCAACGAGGTCTTGCCGATCCGGGCCGTCGCCGATCATTTTCAGGTCGAAAGCAACGCCATCGGTGTTTAGCTTGCCCAGCGCATCGAGCAAGACGTCGTAGCCCTTGCTGGTGTGGAGCCGGCCGACGGTGATGATCTTCAGCGCGTCGCCGGTGTTTTTGGCTTCGGGCGACGGGGTCCATTTTTTGGTGTCCACGCCGATGCGACCGAGCACGACCTGGTCGTCGCGGAGCTCGGGGTAGTCGCGGCGGACCTGGGCTTCGAGCCACTGGGTGATCGCGATGGTGAAGTCGGCCCGGCCGAACTTCTCGGCCATCGCGCCGCCCCACCACTCGATGTTGGCGTTGAGCGTCAACGAATACGGCGTGCCCTGCAGCGCGTTGACCAGCATGGCCAGGATCGCGCTGTTCGAGCAGGTGTGCGAGTGGAAGTGCGTCAGGCCGCGCTTTTTGATCTCGCGGGCCAGGCCGCAGGCGGGGATCACCAGCGGCAGGATGGTCTTGAGGTTGGGCTTCTTCTCCACCGGCAGGGTCATCGCCCAGCGCACGGCCTTGAGCAGGCCCAGCGGCTTGGTGAACAGCGCCCAGGCCAGTGACGAGACCATCGACCCGGCCGACATCGGCCAGAGGTAGGTCGTCTCGGCGGCGGCGGACTCGGCGAAGTCGTGCCGGGCCTTGTCCCGCTCGGGGGGGCGGCGGGTGGAGAACAGGTGCAGGTCGGCCCCGGCCTCGCGCATGTGCACGATCTCGCGCCACATCCACACGTGGGTCTGCCCCGGGAACTCGGGGATGATGTAGCCCACACGCAGGGGCGCATCGGCGGATTTCGGGGCGTTATCAGACGTCAAAACGCGGCTCCTGGACACGGCTGCACGGCCGCCGACCGCTTGACGCGACCCGGGCGATGAAGAACCGTAATGGCTTTTCCCTGATCGAGTTGTGCGCACCGGCGGAGCGGTTTCATGTCGTCTTTTCCTCCCACGGTCGGGGCACAGCCGGGGCGGGAGTGGCCCCTGTGGCGGCGGGCGGGGATTAAGCCGCAATCTCCTAGTGTATCGACCGAATCAAACCCCTTTTTTGCTCACGGCTATTATCGGCCAATCCGAGCGGGTGTCGCACGAAAACCCAGCGTTTTGGTCAGGTGATCTCGTGCCAGATCGAGGGGTTTCGCGTAGGTCAGGCATGCTTGCCTGACACCCAGATGCTCACCCCGCGTCAGGCAGGCATGCCTGACCTACAGAACACGCCGTAGCCGACTCTCCCCAGTCAAAGCAAAAACCGGGCCGACACGAGGCCGGCCCGGTGGGGTTCATACTGATTTACGGGGAACGAGGTTCACTTCTGGGTGGACCGGCCGACTTGGTTTAGTCGAACGGCTGGACGTCGAAGCCGCGGCGGATGTAGGTGTTCACGGCGTTGGCGGAGAACTCCTTGGCCCACTGGCCACGGGGGCGGAAGGCCGCGGCCTGCACCAGGGCGTCGAGCGAGGCGCTCTTGCCGATCGACTTCATGTACGACTCGACATCACGCTCGGGGTCGATCCACGGCGGGTCGCTTGCGCCACCCGAGGCCTTGTCCAGCGCGTTGCGGGCGTTGGCGGTCATCTGCGGCTGGGTGCCGAACTTGATCGCCGAATCCCGGCCCTGGCTGCGGGGCCACTTGTAGATCTTGTTGTCGGTCAGCGACGCCTTGAACGGGCGGCCGTTGAGGAAGTCCACGTACTTCGGCTCGTAGTTGAAGCCGATGGCGTAGGCGAAGTCGGCCGAGCCCTGCTTCTGGCTGACGATGTTGCCCTGGACCCGTGCGTTGAGGCAGGGCAGGATCTCGATGCCGTGGCCACGCACGTCTTCGCCGGGGCCCAGGTCCTGGGACTTGAGCACGACGTTGCTGAGCACGTCCGACTCGTAGCGGCCGACGAAGAACGCCAGCGGGTTGCCGACGAACAGGTTGTCGATCACGTCGCCGCCGGAGCGGAGCTGCATGCCGTGGGCCGAGCCGTTGGTGATGATGTTGCCGCGGACCAGCGAGTTGCCGGTGCAGTTGTCCTGCACGTAGATGTTGTGGTTGAACTTGGTCTTGCCGGCACCGCTGACGCGGGTGGTCCAGCCGTTGTGGTCCAGCACGTTTTCTTCGATCAGCAAACCGTCGAGGTAGGCACCGAAGATGCCCGAGCTGTGACCGGCAACGGCCTTGTTCCAGTGGCCGTAGCTGTTGAGGATCGCGTTGCGGCGGATCTTCGCGTCACGGGCGTAGCCGTTGTCCTTGTTGGACTGCACGACGATGGCGAACTTGAAGTACTCCATGATGCAGTCTTCGATCAGAAGACCCTTGGAGTCGCCCAGGAAGGTGATCGCCTGAGCGTTCCAGATTTGCTGGGTCATCGCGCTGGCGTTGAAGCCCGAGCGGGTGTAGTCCCGGTTCTCCGCGATGATGTGCAGGCCGACGAACGAGACGTAGTCGCCGTTGGTCTGGAAGAACTTCTCGGCCCAGGTGCCGTTGGGCGAGAGCATCACGGGGCGGGGCCCGTCGCCGTAGGCACCGATGAGCATGGGTTCGTTGGCGCTGCGGCCCGACTTGGAGATCGTGCCGAGGTTGCCGCGGAAGGTGTCGCCGGCCTTGAACAGCAGCCAGTCGGGCTTGCCGTGACGCAGCTTCTTGTACGCCTCGCGTCCGGTCCGCATCGGGGTGGCGGGCGAGAGGCCGTCGTTGTTGTCGTTGCCGTTGGCCGCGACGTAGATCACGCGGGTGTCGGCGCTCTTGGTGAACTGGGTGAAGCCGGCGGAGGTGAGGTTGAGGTCACCGTAGTCGTTGCCGGTGTCTTCGGGCACCTGCTCCTCTTCGGGGGCGTTGGGGTCGACCAGATAGATCGAGCGCTTCCTGATGACCAGCGCTTCGCCGGGCACACGCAGAAGCGCCTGCAGTTCCACGTTGCCCGCGGGGGCCGCGTCGAGCTTGGAGTTGCTGACCTGGAGGCTGCTGCCGCTCAGTTCGTGGGCGAAGTCGGTGACCATCTCGCTGCGGTCTTTGTGCCACATGAGCATGAGCACGTCGCCGCCGGCGGGCAGGCTGCCCTGCAGGTCCAGTGCGATCGAATCGCCCGAGCCCTGGGTGTAGCGCGACGGGGTGTCGGCCGAGAAGGCCACTTCCACCGGGCCGGCGTCGCTGGGGACGCTGGGCGCTTCGGGTTCGGGGGTCGCATCGATAACCGGGACCTCGGCGGTGATTTCCTCGCCGGTGTCGGCCTGGGTTTCGTCGCCGGGCGTTTCTGCGCCGGTTTCACCACCGTTGTCGGTGGGGTCGTCTTGCTTGGGGATCTCGGCCACGACGGTGTTCTTCACGGTGATCGAATGGACCACCTTGCCGATGATCTTGCCGTCGTAACGCGGACGCAGCTGAACCTCGACCACGCCATCGGGCAGCAGGTCGAGCAGGTCCGAGGTGATCGTCCACGGGCCCTGGGTGTACACCTGGGCGAAGCCGGGGACCAGACGGCCCTCGTCGATCGACCAGGCGATGGCCAGCACGTCACCCTTGGCGGGCATCGCGCTGGCGACCTCGAAGCTCAGGCCCTGGCCCGAGCCACGGGTGTAAGTCGTAGGCAGGTTGTCGGAGAAGCGGACCGTCGGCATCGCGCTGGGGCCGGAGGGGATGTCCACTTTCACCGGCTCGGTGTTCAGCATCGCCTGCTTGGCGGACATCACGATCTTGCCGCCTTCGCGGTAGTGGGCCTGGAGCTCCATGTTGCCAACCGGCAGACGGTCCAGCAGGCTCGCGGGCACCACGGGGTTGGCTACGTCCATCGTCGCCGAGATCCCGGGGACCACTTCTTGCTTGCCCAGGTCCCAGACCAGGAACAGCACGTCGGCGTTAGCGCCGGCGTTGGCCACTTCGATCTTCACCGAAGCCGTATCACCGATCACCCGCTCGGCGGGCGTGTCGGCGGCAAACGCCACGGTCGCGTCTTCCACGACCTCGTCTTGAGGCACGGTGGGCGAAGGCAGCACCTGAGGCACCACCGGCTTGACCGCTTCAACGAGCTCCGGCGTTTCGGTCTCGGTCACTTCGGGTTCATCAGCCTGGCCGTTCCCGGCGGCTTCGTCACCCGTGGGCAGCTGCGCGACAGGTGCTTGCCGCTCTTCGACCACGGGGGTCTCAACGACGGGTTCTTCGACAACGGGCTCGTCAACCGCGGGCGTCGCCACGGGCTGCGGCGCGGGGTTGTCGACGGTGAAGTTCACAAACGTCGACTCGACCTTGCGGCCGGTGCGTTGGCGGGAGGTGCTGTAGGCCACCAGGGTGTACTTGCCGGAAGCGGCTTGGGTCGAGTCCCACGCCATGCCCTTCATGGGGTTGGCGGGGTCGGCCACGAGGTGGACTCGGGGGGTGGTGCTGCGGCTGATCAACTCCGTGCCCTCGGGGCCGGTGAGGATCAGGATCAGATCGACCAGGCGACTGGCCGAGCTTGTGGCGGAGACCTCGATCTCGCCGGTGACGACTTGGCCTTTGGTCACGCCTTCGATGGTGACATTACCGGCCGCCGGTGTGGCGAACACCATCAACAGGGCGGCAAGCAGGCACATCACGGCACCGCTTGAGCGTTGGGGCAACTTCTTAATGCAACTATGCATGAGCAGGTCCTTGGAATAACAACTGGGTCGGCTGAACTGCCCCCTCTCTCATGCAAGTGGATCGGGCATGCAACGGTCGTGCTTAATGGGAATGCTGGAAAGACCACGGGTTTGAGGCGAAACGGGTGCATTAGCTAAACCGTTCGAAATATGCGGGTTACACGCCCTCCAAGGGATGGGCAAAGCTCGGCACACGGGATAAATATCCGGTAATCCCCTATATCCAAGCGGTTTACGTCCGTTCTCGACCGATTTGATTGATAACCCCTGCGGACCTTTGCGTTGGAACACCGGTGTTCAACTTATGATTTGGGACGGGTGTTAATCTCTGCTCGCTGCATCCCTTCAAACCCCGAACCGGCCATTCCATGAACACGCCAGCCCCGCCCCATACACCCGACCCGCCGTCGCTGGAGCGCGTGGTGCGCGGGCTGTTTCTGGCGGGTTGGGACGGCCACACGCTCTCGCCGCAGGTGCGTCAGATGCTCGAAGCCGGCCTACGCGGGGTCGTGCTATTCGCCAAAAACATCCAGACCCCGGATCAAACCGCCGAGCTCTGCTCCGCGATCCACGACGCCCACGGCCCCCACGCCCTCATCGCCATCGATCAGGAAGGCGGACGCGTCGCCCGACTCCGCGACGGGTTCTTCGTCTCGCCCCCCATGGCGACCCTCGGCCGCACCGCCACCCCCGAACAGCTCCACGACTTGGGCCGACTCCTCGGGCTGCAACTCAAGGCGCTGGGCATCCACCTCAACTTCGCACCCGTCCTCGACGTCGACACCAACCCCGACAACCCCGTCATCGGTGACCGCGCGTTCAGCGCCGACCCGCAGCGCGTGGCCGAGTGCGGCACCGCACTCGCCCAAGGCATGCAATCCGTCGGCGTCGCCGCCTGCGGCAAGCACTTCCCCGGCCACGGCGACACCCGCCAGGACAGCCACCTCACCCTCCCCCGCCTGCCCCACGGCGGTAAACGCCTCGACATCATGGAGATCCCCCCCTTCCAGCACGCCATCGACCACGGCATCGCCTCGATCATGACCGCCCACATTGTCTTCGAGTCCCTCAACCCTTCGCCCGAGGACAACACCCCCGCCACGCTCAGCTCCGAGGTCATCCAGGGGTTGCTCCGGACAGCGATGGGCTTCGATGGCGTGGTCATCAGCGACGACCTGGAGATGAAAGCCATCGCCGACCACGCCCCGATCGAGGACACCGCGGTGCGGGCCGTGGACGCGGGTGTCGATCTCATGCTGGTGTGTCACCACCCCGACCTCGTGGTGCGCGCCGTCGACGCGATCGTCGCCGCCGTGCAGTCGGGCCGGCTCTCCGAAGACAAGGTGCACGCCGCCCACCAGCGCGTCGAACGCTTGGCTACGCAATACCGCCCGGGTCTCACCACCCCCGAAACCCGCGAACGCGAAGCCCAGGAACTGGCCGAATTGGAAGCCCGTTTCGCCGCCCTCTTCGGCTCCGATCCCGCCGCCACCAACGACCCGACTGACGCCTTGGGTGCATAAAAAAACCCTTGACGCCTGCCGGTAACTGCCGACACGTCAAGGGTTTTAGAGTGACCAGGCTGGGATTCGAACCCAGAACCAGCGGCTTAAAAGGCCGATGCTCTACCGTTGAGCTACCCGGTCGCTGAGGAAGCCAGAGTTTAGGCACCACCTTCCGCAGAGCCAAGTAAGGTATCGACCACCCCGCCCCCGGTCAACACCGCGGTTACCCAACTCCATCACGCCGACGGGTGGCCGGGGCAGAGTCCGCGATGCCCCGGAACGGGTGTCCAAGGGTGAGATTGAGCTGCTCGCTTCCGGGGCTTAACCGAGCCTCAGCCCCGGCCACCCGTGAGTGCAAAGGAAATGATTAGGGCCGAGGGAGCCAAGACATCCCAGCCGGTACGATGCCCGCATGGGCCAAGCCGATAGCAAGCCGATGTTCGCCCCCGCCGACGCCGAGCACCCGCCGCGCGTGATGGTCATCGCCGAGATCGGCGTCAACCACGACGGCGACCCCAACCGCGCCGCCCAACTCATCCGCGCCGCCGCTGCGGTCGGGGCCGACGCGGTGAAGTTCCAGCTCTTCCACCCCGACCGTTTGCTCTCGAATGAAGCGCTGCTCGCGGGCTACCAGGAAGGCAAAGCCAACGACGCGAAGTCGCTGCTGGAAAAACTCACGCTGTCGGCCGAGCAATTGCAGCCGCTGCGCGAATTCGCCGAATCATGTGGCGTTAAGTTCATCGTCACGCCGTTCAGTCCGGACGATGTCGCCGACCTGGCCACACTCGACGTCGATGCCGTGAAGATCGCTTCGCCCGACGCGGTGAACACACCGCTGCTCGACGCCGCCGCCGCGCTGGGCAAACCCATGCTCATCTCCACCGGCACCTGCGAACTCGACGAACTCGACGCCGCGGCGCAACACACACGCGTTAGCCGAGGCGCGCTGCTGCAATGTGTTTCGTCCTACCCCACACCCGACCAGGACGCCGCGCTCGGCGGCATGCGTGCGTTGGCTTACCGCTTCCCCGGCATCGCCGTCGGCTACTCCGATCACACCGCCGCCCTGGACACCGGCGCCCTGGCCGTCGCCGCCGGAGCCCAGGTCCTCGAGAAACACCTCACCCACGACCGCAGCGCCCCCGGCCCCGACCACGCCGCCAGCGTCGAACCCGAGGGCCTACGCCAATACGTCGCCGCCGTCCGCCGGGCCTCGGGCATGCTCGGCCCGCTCAACAAGACCTGCACCGACCTCGAACGCGACGTGCAAAAAATCTCCCGCCAAAGCGTTTGCGTCCTCACCGACCTGCCCGCCGGCCACGTCCTCCAGCGAGACGACCTCAC
Organism: Algisphaera agarilytica; assembly: GCF_014207595.1. Lineage (NCBI taxonomy): Bacteria > Pseudomonadati > Planctomycetota > Phycisphaerae > Phycisphaerales > Phycisphaeraceae > Algisphaera > Algisphaera agarilytica. The sequence continues at coordinate 2,620,409 of NZ_JACHGY010000001.1, read as the reverse complement.
CGTGAAACGCCCCGGCACCGGCATCCCCGCCGCGGAACTCGGCCCCATCGTCGGCCGCACCCTCGCCCGCCCCGTGGACGCCGGCTGCCTGCTCCGCCCCAGCGATCTCGCGTCCCCGTGACCCCTCGGGCCGCCATCCGCCGCAAAAACGCGACTTTTTTTACAGTTCCGCTTCCTGACCGCCCGATGGCTTCTTATCGCCCTCGGCGATTTCGCCGTGCCACGTCTTTGTGGAGGAAGCCTGCCATGCTGTTCAAAGCCACCCTCATCGCCGTCATCGTCTACCTGGTCGCCTGCTACGCCTACGGCCTCTACCTGCTCTTCAAGCTGTACACCAACAAAAAGATTCAGGCCGAGTTCAAGAACCCCGTGAACACCGCGGGAACGATCAGCGACCACGCCGACCAAGACGCCAAGCAGCCCGCCCCGGCGTACGACGCGCCCGCCAAGGCCGCCTAAGCCCACCTCCACCACCTGCCGGACCCTGTCGGGGAAACTTCCGGGTGGTTTTTGCGCATTCCCCTCCGCCTCGGCGTAACATCCAATCAAGATGTTGCGACCCTCTACCTCATCCGATTCCAAACGCCTAGCCGACGAACTGAACCTCGAAGCCGTCGTCGCCGGGGACGCCCGACTCTCGCCCGAAGACGCCCTGCGCCTGTATCACGAGGCCCCGCTCCACGACCTGGGCCGGTGGGCCTCGGCCATCTGCGACCGCATCCACGGCAGCGGCCCGGACGCCAAACGCACCTACGTCATCGACCGCAACATCAACTACACCAACGTCTGCTCGGCGTCGTGCACCTTCTGCGCCTTCTTCCGCAAAGAGGGCGACGACGATGCGTACGTCCTCACCAAAGAACAGCTTCACGACAAAGTCCGCGAGCTCGTGAAGATCGGCGGCACCCAGGTCCTCCTGCAAGGCGGCATGCACCCGAACCTCGGCGTCGACTTCTACGTCGAGTTGCTTCAGGGATTGAAAAACGAATTCCCGGGCGTTCACATCCACGGCTTCAGCCCGCCGGAGTTTGTCGAGTTTGTTGCCGTTTACGACCTCGACGGCTTCCCGAAGACCGACCCGAAGAAATCCCACGAGCTGCCGCGCGAGGTTTGGCTGGCCAAGCTCGAAGCGATCATGCGTCTGCTCATGGACGCCGGGCTGGACTCGTTGCCCGGCGGGGGCGGAGAGATCTTCGTGCCGCATGTCCGCCGGAAGATCGGCCTGGGCAAGGCCTCGGCTGAGCAATGGCTCGACGTCATGGAGACTGCGCACAAGCTCGGCATGTACACCTCCGGCACGATGATGTTCGGCCATATCGAAGGCGCCGCCGACCGCATCATGCACATGAATTCGATCCGCACCCGCCAGGACCGGGCGATCGAGCAAGGCTACCCCGGCAAGTACATCAGCTTCATCAGCTGGCCCTTCCAACGCGAAAACACCCCGCTGGGCCACCTCCCCGACTTCGACCTCGCCAGCGAAGAGCCCTTCCCCGGCGACGTCCTCGCCGAGGCCGTGATGCGCGGCGAAGTCGATCCCTCCGACAAAGCCGCTTGCGGCGTAGCCGCCCCCCGTGCCGGCAAAGTCGTCCGCCTCGCCGGGGCCAGCGAGTACCTGCGTACCCAGGCGATCAGCCGCATCTTCTTCGACAACATCCACAGCATCGGCAGCTCCTGGGTCACCATGGGTCCCCGCATCGGCGAGCTGGGCCTCTACTACGGGGCCAACGACATGGGCAGCGTGATGATGGAAGAGAACGTCGTAAGTGCGGCCGGCACGACCTACTGCCTCAGCGAAGAAGTCCTCTGCCACCTCATCCGCGACGCCGGCTTCACCCCCGCCCAGCGCGACAACCGCTACGATTTTTTAGCCGTCCACGACGGCCCCGACGCCCCCGACCGCAAGGTCGAGGATTGGTCCACCCAACGCGCCAAAGCCCTTCACATCGAAAACCAACCCGCCGAGGTTGCCCCCGGTGACGAAGGCAAAAACGCCACCATTCCGCTGACCGTGGACGGGAAATAAGCCGCTCCCGATCGGAAAACAAAAAACTCAAAACCCACTCAAAAGGTACGAATTCACCTTGTGCTATGGTGTCGCCGACGCGGGACGAGCGTCCCGTAAATCGCTGATTCTCCTTGCATATGGAGCGTTTGAAGATGTCGGTCCGAAACCTTGATCGTGTGTTCAATCCCAAGCGTGTCGCCATCGTCGGGGCGAGCGACAACACCTCCAGCGTCGGCTACGCGGTGCTCAACAACATGATCGGCGGCGGGTTTCAGGGCGTCGTCTACCCGGTCAACCCCAAACGCGAAGCGGTGCAGGGCATCGCGGCGTACAAGAGTCTGGAAGCGCTGCCGAACGTGCCGGACCTGGTGGTGATCTGCACGCCGGCCTTCACCGTGCCGGGCATCGTGAAGTCGGCGGTCGAGCTGGGAGTCAAAGGCATCTGCGTGATCAGCGCCGGCTTCCGCGAGGCGGGTGAAGAAGGGATCAAGCTCGAACAAGAAGTCCTGGCGGAGATCGCCAAGGGCGACGGCGTCCGCATGATCGGGCCAAACTGTCTGGGCGTGATCGTGCCGGGCATCGGGCTCAACGCCAGCTTCACCGTCGGCACGCCCAAGCCGGGCAACATCGCGTTCATCACGCAGTCGGGTGCGCTCGGCACCAGTGTGCTCGACTGGGCGATCCGCAAAGGCATCGGGTTTTCGCAGTTCGTGTCGGTGGGCAACATGGCCGAGGCCGACTTCGCCGACCTGATCGACTACTTCGGGCAGGACTCGGGCACGGACGCGATCCTCGTGTACATCGAATCGATCGCCAACGCCCGGGCGTTTGTCTCGGCGGCGCGGGCGTTCACCAAGACCAAGCCGATCATCGCGTACAAGGCCGGCCGTTTTGCCGAGTCGGCCGCGGCGGCCGCGTCGCACACCGGTGCGCTGATGGGGGCCGACGATGTACACGACGCGGCGTTCCGCCGGGCGGGCATCGAACGGGTGTACGAGATCGACGACATGTTCGACTGTGCCGAGCTGCTGGGCCGACGCAAGGTCCCACGCGGCGGCCGGTTGGCGATCGTCACCAACGCCGGCGGCCCGGGCGTCATGGCGACCGACGCCCTCATCGCCCGCGGCGGCACGCTCGCCAAGCTCTCGTCCGAAACCATGGAAGAGCTCAACGCGGCGTTGCCGGCCTATTGGTCGCACAACAACCCGATCGACGTGTTGGGCGATGCCCCGCCCGAGCGCTACGCCGTGGCGACCAGCATCGTGGCCGACGACCCGAACGTGGATGCGGTGCTGGTGATCCTCACCCCGCAGGCGATGACCGACGCCACCGCCGCCGCCGAGGCCGTTGCCGATGTGGTGCACAACTCCAACAAGCTCGTGCTCACCGCCTGGGCCGGCGGGGCCAGCGTGATCGAGGGCCGCGAACTGCTCAGCCAACGCGGCATCCCCGCGTACCCGACCCCCGAGCGTGCGATCCAGGGGCTGATGCACCTGGTCAACTACCAACGCAACATCGCGGCCCTCTACGAAACCCCGCGCGACGTGCCGGTGGAGCTCGAGCTCAAAACCGAAGAGATCAAGCCCAAGCGCACCGAGCTGTTGTCCACCCCCAACACGACCCTCAGCGAGGTGGACGGCAAAGCCCTACTCAAGTCCTACGGCATCCCCGTCGCCGAGACGCTCATCGCCACCACCGAAGACCAGGCCGTCACCCACGCCGAGGCCATCGGCTACCCCGTCGTGATGAAGATCCTCTCGCCCGACATCACCCACAAGACCGACGTCGGCGGCGTGCGATTGAACCTGGCCAACGAGGACGACGTCCGCTACGCCTGGCAACGCATGATGCAGCGTGCCGCCGAGGTGAAACCCGACGCTCAGCTCGACGGCGCGACCGTGCAGCCGATGATCGACACCCGCGACAGCGTCGAGATGATCCTCGGGGCGATCAAGGACCCGGTGTTCGGCAGCGTCATCCTTCTGGGCTTCGGCGGCGTGACCGCGGAGGTCTGGCAGGACCGCGTGCTCGGCCTTCCGCCGCTGACCGAGAAGCTGGCCGACAACATGATCAACAGCCTCAAGAGCAAGCCGCTGCTCGAGGGCTACCGCGGCGCACCCAAGGCCGACAAGAACGCGTTGATCGAAGCGATGATCCGGTTCTCGTATCTCATCGCCGACAGCCCGAACATCGCCGAGCTCGACATCAACCCGCTGCTGGTGGGGCCGACCGGCACGATCGCCCTCGACGCCCGCGTCATGACCGACGACGCCCCGGTCACCCCCGACGCCCGGCTCAGCCATTTGGCGATCCACCCTTATCAGGCCAAGCTCGAAGAAAGCTTCACGCTGGCCGATGGCAGCACGGTGGTGGTGCGGCCGATCCGCCCCGCCGACGAACCGGCGTGGCACGACATGGTCGCGTCCTGCTCCCCCGACACGCTGCAGGCCCGCTTCTTCCAGAGCATCGGCAAGACGACGCACGCCATGGCTACGCGTTACTGCTACATCGACTACGACCGCGAGATGGCCCTGGTCGCCATGCTCCCGGCCGACTCGCCCGATGGCGAAGAGAAGATGATCGGTGTGGGCCGACTGATCTGCGAACCCGACGGCCGTTCCGCCGAGTACGCGGTGCTCGTCGCCGACGGCTACCAGGGGCAGGGCCTGGGACTCACCCTGACCGAGCGCTGCCTCGATGTCGCCCGGGCCATGGATGTCCAGCGCGTCTACGGCACCACGTCAGTCAACAACCCCCGCATGGTCGCGACGTTTAAGGACCACGGCTTCGAGATCGCCCCCGACCCGGAAGACGACTCGCTGGTCACCGCCGAGCTGGCGTTGACGTAAAAGACCCGCTCACGCAGCGACGCGTGATGCCGGGCGGTTGTTGGCAAGAAAGACCCCGGACCCACCGGAGGCGTGATTCACTTGACGAGTTTGAGCTTGCGCTTGCGGCGTTGCTCGGACATCTCGACCAGGACACGCTGCGTGATCGCGCAGTGCTTCATGACGTGATTCAGGAGCGCGACCGTCTCGAGCGTTTCGTCGGAGGTCATCGGCTCGTGCGAGCGGGCCCGGATGGAGGCGAGGGATTGGCTGGCCCCCTTGACGCACTCGATGGTGGCGTCCAGGGCGTCGTCTGCGTCGATCCGTCCGTCGTCGTTCACGTCCAGCTCCAAATCCAAACGTGTGCAAAGCCAATCCGTGCCGCTCGTAAAAGCCTGAAGGATTTCTTCCTGTGCCCGGTTGTCCGGGAGGTGACGCACCAGCAGCCGGATCGAATCGAAGTCCGGCTGGGACTGACCCGCGATCCAGCGGTACACCGTGGACGTTGATACGCCCGCCAGCTCGCCGAGTTCTTTGGCGGAGGTCAGTTTTTGGTCGATCACCCGTTGCAATGTCTTGCCTAGCATGCGTGCCCTTTCAAAAATGCACCGGCCCGTATTAACAAGACGCTAAAGTACACGGGGTCGTTCCCCCAAATCTGAAATTTTTTTCCCCCCTTCCCCCATCTGTGCATTTAGCCGAGGCCGTTTTTTGCCGTAGAATGCGTTGGAACCATTGGGGAGACCGACGGACCCCTCCCCCATCATCTCACCTCGGGAGCAAATCAGACATGAAATCTTTTTTCACCCTTTGCGGCGTCCTGGCCCTGACCCTCGCCGCCACGGGATGCGTCAAGTTCAAGCAGGCCTGGGTCATCAACCCCGACGGCTCGGGCAAGATGACCATGACCATGGGCTTCAGCGAAATGATCCTGCAGCAGGCCCCGGAAGACCCCTTCGCCAACCTCGATGACCCCTCGGACATGATGGATCAGGAAGACAACGGCTGGGTCGCCTTCACCAAACCCGAAATCAAGACCGAAGGCGGGTTCAAGTACGCCACCTTCGTCGGCTACTTCGAAGACATCAACCAGGTCACCTTCTCCGGCGACGGCGGCAACGGCGACATGGAAGACTCGTCCTACAGCCTCGCCGACGGCACCTTCACCGTGACCAACGGCATGCTCGGCCAGGTCATCGCCACCATGAAGGAAGACCCCTCGATGCAAGACCCCCAGATGCGGGCCATGATGGCGCCCATGATGGAGGGCATGGAGATGACCGAGACCTACCAGGTGCCCGGCGAAATTACCGGTGCCGAGGGCTACGCCTCCGAAGGCAACACCGCCTCGACCAGCCTGACCGCCGAGGACATCCTCGCCGCGACGCCGCCCACCATCGACGGCCTGGACGACGGTGAACTGACCATCACCTTCACCCCCGGCCCCTGGCCCGAGCAAGACGCGTGGAACGCCGAGCTCGCCGCGGCGAAGGCCGAGTGGCAAGCCATCAAGGACAGCGCCGCCGTCGGCGCCGGTGCCGAGTAAAGCTTCTGCCCACAGTATCCCACGGATGCCCCAAGCCCACGGATCGATTCCGTGGGCTTTTTTTGCGCTTCAAGTTTCCAAAGAGCGAACCCGTGCGCCCCGCCACACCCGCTACCGTGGCCGGCGTGGGGTGAGCGAGTTGGGTTGTCGTTTCGATCCGATCGCGGAGCTTCAGAGACGCGGAGACGCGGAGCAAGGCAGGAAGACTTTGGTTTAAAAACCTAATGCCTTGGTTTTCCTCCGCGCCTTTGCGCCTCCAAAGCTCCGCGATCGGATCGAAACGAATCCCAGAACACAAGCCCTCGACCAACGACGACGGGTTCCGACCTTGAGCGATCCCGGCAAGGTGGTGAGCTCAAGCGTCGCCACGCACCCGACGTGTGCGCTAGCCCGGCTCCACGGGTATGGGCGTGCTTGGTGCCTTGCCTGTGCGACCTTCACGCCTGGAGTGCCACCGTGGTCCGACACTAGGGGGCGGAAAGCATCAGACGTGCGCACGAAAACGCCGCCCGTTTCACGGAAGCGAGTACAGACAAGGAGTAAGAAATTTTCTGCGGTGATGATTTTCTGCGTTCATGTGCGCCCCACCGTGCGCACACGACTGACGCTGCCTTGGCCCCCTCTCCCTCCGGGAGAGGGTTGGGGTGAGGGCACTCACCATCAACCTGTGCAAGCCCCAACGCACAAGAACTTCAACCCGCCCTCACCCCGGCCCTCTCCCGGAGGGAGAGGGGGCAAGGCAACACACACAAAAAATGAATTAAGCCCGGGGATGGCCACCCCCCGGGCGTTGGAGCGTTGGGTCAGTCGTTCCCCGGCCAGCCGTCGAAGACGAATTTGCCGTTCTTAGACAGCACTTCGCCGTCGACGGTGATGGTGCCGCCGCCGCCGGGTTCGCGGAGGTCACAGACCATGTCCCAGTGCAGGCCGGACTCGTTGGCGTTGCCGGTCTCGGGGTAGCCGGCGCCGACGGCGGCGTGGAAGGTGCCGCCGATCTTCTCGTCGAAGAGGGTGTTCTTGCTGTACTCGGTGATCTGGTAGTTGGTGCCGATGGCGATCTCGCCCATGTTGCGGGCGCCCGGGTCCTGGTCGAGCATCGCCAGGAGGAAGTCGAGGCCCTTGGAGGCCTTCGCATCGACGACCCGGCCCTTCTCGAAGGTGAGTTCGATGTCGTGGACTTCGCGGCCGTGGTGCACGGCGGGGAAGGAGTATTTCACGACGCCCTGCACGCCGCCGGGCGCGGGCGAGTTGTTGTCGGCGGACAGGTTCGGCCCGGTGAAGACTTCGCCGTCGGGGAAGTTTTCGTGGCCGTCGCAGTTGATCCAGGTCATGCCCTCGACGTCAACGTGCAGGTCGGTGCCCGCGGCGGTCTGGAAGTGCAGGTACTTCTTGCCGGTGAGGAAGTCGACGACCTTCTGCTGGCGTTTACTGATTTCTTGCCAGACCGAGACGGGGTCGTCCGCCAAGAGGTGCCCGGCGTTGAAGACGAAGTCTTCATACTGCGCGATCGACATCTCCGCGTCCTGGGCGCTGGCGAGTGTGGGGTACTGCGTGCCGGCCCACTTGAGGTCGCCCGCGGCGGCGCGTTCGAAAAAGATCTTGGTCATCGGCTTGCGGGCCGCGGAGGACAGGCCCTGCTTCTTCGGGTCGACGCGCGAGAGCGATTTGGTGTTGGTGTCGGCCCAGAAGCCGATGGCCGCGTCGATGGTTTTGACTTCTTCGAGCAGCAGCGGGTTGACGTACTGCAGCTGCTCCTCGTTGGCGTGTTCGTAGAACAGGTCGGTGCACGAGCCGGGGCTGAGACGGACCAGCGGGTGCCCTCCCGCCTTGAGCACTTGCTCGTAGACCGCCTCGACCAGGGGCATCGCGACGGGGTCGCCGGCGATGCGGACGAGCTGGCCGGGCTTCACGCCGGTGCTGTAGTGGACGAGGACCTTTGCCAGAGCGGTAATTCGTGGATCGCGCATGGGCGGCATGGTATGCGATGGGAGTAGGGAGTAGGGAGTAGGGAGTGGGGAGTGGGGAGTGGGGAGTGGGGAGAACGTACGGGGGCATATATTTATTTAACTTAAAAATTAAATAATACGCAGCTCGCATCCTTTGAATATATTTTTAAATTAAAACTTAATTACATATTCGCCTTCTTTTTGTGGCATTGAGTTGCCCCACAACCATAAGAATCGTGAAATCAGTGGGAGACTTGCTCCGGGTTGGGGGGACTGGGGGATATACTGAGTTAGAGATGCTCAGCGACACACCGAAAGGCGGCTGATGGGGCAGGGTGACGAATCCGAGGCCCAGAGCGAGGCGGCGAGCGTGCCCTTTGGTGCGGCGCTCGAGCAGCCGCTGATCGATGCCTGTGGCGGGCGACTTTCCAAGATCAATTGGTTCCGGACGGCTTGGCAGCGCGGCGGCGCGTTGACCGGGTTTGCGACGTTTTCCGACGACCGGGGGGCCGAGCACGACGTGGTGGTCAAGCTGCCGGTGCCGCCGCGCGAACGGCGGTGGCTGGTCCGGCTGCAGCCGACGCCGACGAACGACATGGGGCGCGGGGACGAATCGTTTGGGTTTGCCCGGCCGGTGTCGGCGGTGGGCGGGGTGGTGCCGCGTGTGCTGGCGCACGGCGAATCGATCGGCGGGTACGACTTCGCCTGGGTGGTGATGGAGCGGTTGCCGTTCGGGCCGTTGGACGAGAAGTGGGAGGGCCGGGAGTTCGACCTGATCGTGAACGCGGCGGGCCGGTTTTACCAGGCCTCGCAAGACACGCCGATCGACCCGAGTTGGGGGCCGCGGAAACGGGATTGGCCGACGATGTTGGCCGAGGGGCGCAAGCGGGTGCAGGCCCGCGGGTGTGCCGAGCCGCAGCGTTGGAAGGCGGCGTTGAAGCGGGCGCACAAGAAGCTGGACAAGTGGGTCGAGCTGTGGGACGGCCGGGCGGGCGACGGGTGGTGCCACGGGGACCTGCACCTGGGCAATGCGCTGACGCGGGTGTCGCACGACGACGAGGCGGACCGCGAGTCGCCGAATCTCAAAGCGGCGGCGTTGATCGATCTCGCCGAGGTGCGGGTCGGGCACTGGGTGGAGGACGCGGTTTACCTGGAGCATCTGTTTTGGTCGACGCCGCACCGGCTGCACGGCCGGAAGCTGGTGTCGATGATCGCCCGGGAACGCAAGACACACGGCTTGTCGGCGGGCGAGGACTGGCCGGAGCTGGCGCGGGTGAAGCGGGCGTTGCTGGCGATGGCCACGGCGACGCGGTTTCACGAGGTCAGCCGGGGGCACGCGACGGCGGCGCTGGAGGTGCTGGAGCGGGAGGTTTGAGATTTGGCGATTTCGTGATTTTGCGATTGGGTGATTGAGTCATGCGGGATTGGCCCCGTCTCCCCCTGGAGAGGGTTGGGGTGAGGGCACTTGCTGCCGTGGCACACTCGGGGCCGTTTGTGGACTCACCTGCCCCCTCCGACCGGCTTCGCCGGCCACCTCCCCCGATGGGGAGGGGTTGATGCTTGACGAATACACGGGGGAAATCTCGCAAACCTGCAGTGCCGACGATTCGTACAATCGAGGTATGTCCGATTCCGAACCGTTTGATTTTGACGAGGGGCCTTCGCGGCTGTCGGTGGCCTTGGGGCGGCTGACGCTGAGTGCGGGGCGTTACCCGGGGCGGCAGTATCTGGGTGCGGTGCACCGCCGGGTGTCGCGGGAGCGCGGCGGGCGGCGGTTCCGGGTGTATCGACCCAACGGGGTGACGATCGATGCGTGGTTCTCGCCACGAGACGCCGAGGCGAAACCGCGTCTGCCCATCGTGGTCTCGCACGGGTTGATGGAGACCAAGGAGCGGCACTTCAAGACGGCGTGGAAAATGAACGCGCGCGGGCACGACGTGTTGCTGTTCGACCACCGCGTGCACGGCCGATCAACCGGGCGGCGGCTGACGTTCGGCGTCGAAGAAAAACACGACATCACGGCGGTGATCGACTCGGCGGCGGGCCGAGGGTTGATCAAGCCACGCGGAGGCATCGACGACGGCCTGAAGGTCATCACGATGGGCTTCAGCCTCGGCGGGGGCACGGTGCTGCAGCACGCGGCGATCGACGAGCGCGTGGCGGGTGTGGTGGGGCTAGCCCCCTTCGCCGACTTCCGCGGGGCGATCGAGAGTTTCCGGCGGAAGCTCACGCCCTGGCTCGACCGCAAGTGGATTGAGGATGGGTTCGATGTCGCGTCCGCCGAGGCGGGCTTCAAGCTCGACGAGGCGTCGGCGATCGAGGCGCTCAAGCAGATCGAGATCCCCGTGCTCCTGGCCGAGGGCGGCAAGGACCCGTACCTGCCGGGGAGAGATCACGTCCACAAGCTCGCCGCGGCGGCGGAACGGGACAACGTCACGATCGTGCGGATCGACGACGCGACGCATAACACGTTGGTGCACAAGCACTGGCCGAAGCTCGACCGGGCGGTCGCGCGGTTCTGCCGAGAGGTCTCGGCATAACTTTTTTGCCGAGGTGAAAAACTTAACCACGCCGGGGTATATTGTTGACCATCGCCCCTCATTTTTCACCGATGGATCCCAATCATGCCCAAGTTCTTTTTGTCGTTCGCGTGCATCGCCTCGCTGGTGATGTCGCTCACCGCTTGCCAAGCCCCTGAAAGCGCACCCGAGCCTGTGGCCGAGCCCGAGCCCCAGGCCGAGGCCGAGAAGCGTCAGCCCAACATCATCTTCATCATCACCGATGACCAGCGTTACGACGACCTGGGCTTCATCGGCGGCGCGGCGCTGACGCCCCACCTCAACGCGCTCGCCGAGGGCGGGATGTACCTGTCGCAGACCTACGTCACGTCGAGCGTGTGTACCCCCAGCCGATACACCTGCCTCACCGGGCAGTACGCCAGCCGCAGCCAGTCGCCGGCCTTCCTCAACGAGATCACCCCCGAAGGCATCACCTACGTGATGTGGAACCAGGGCTTCGAGCCCGACCAACCGACCGTGCCGAGCGTGCTGCAAGACACGGGCTACGCCACGGGGTTCGTCGGCAAGTGGCACGTGGGCCTGGATGGCAAGCGCCCCCCCTTCCCCGAAGGCGCCGACCCGACCGACCCGTCCGACCCCGGCCTGATCCAGAAGCTCAAGGGCGACCAAGAGGTCTTCAGCACGTACCTCAAAACACTTGGCTTCGACTTCGCCAAGAACATCTACATCGGCAACCCCGACGACGACCAGAACCTCAAGAAGGCCGGCCTCAACGTCCACAACCAGGAATGGCTGACGCAGGCGGGCATCGAGTTCATCGAAGAAAACAAGGACCAGCCGTTCTACCTGTACTTCTCGACCACGCTGACCCACGTGCCCGAGCCGACCGACAGCCTGCTGCTCGACCCGCGGATGTCGCCCGTGGGCATGCTCGAAGAGCCGATCACCGGCGTGCAGCCCTCGCGTGAAGACGTGATCAAACGCGTCAAAGAAGCGGGCATCCCCAAGGAACTCTGGGGCACGACCTGGCTCGACGACGGCGTCGGCGCCATCGTCGCCAAGGTCGAAGAGCTCGGCCTGGCTGAAGACACCCTCATCATCTACTTCCCCGACCACGGCATGGCCAACTGGTCCAAGGGCACGCTCTACCACGGCGGCATGGTCGCTCCGACCGTCGCCTACTGGCCCGGCACCATCGAAGCCGGCACCAAGCTCGACCATATGACCGCGAACACCGACTTCGCGTCCACGTTCTTCGACCTGGCCGGCGCCACCCCGCCCGAGAACATGGAGCTCGACGGCGCATCCATCGTCGACCTGCTCAAGGGCAGCGACACTCCGGTCCGCGACTCGGTCTACGGCGAAGTCGGCCTGACCCGCTCGGTCACCACGTCCGACGGCTGGAAGTACCTCGCCTTCCGCGTGCCCCCCAGCAAGCAACGCACCCTCGCAGAGCGCATGCCCGAACAACTCGAAGCCATTGAGAAGCTCAAGAAGAACCACCCCTGGGCCAAGGACAACCCCAGCTGGACCTTCATCGACCCCGAGGCCCGCTACGCCCACCTGGGCCAAGCCGCCGGCGGCTCGTTCTTTGAGCGGATCATCCTCCACCAGAAGGACCTGCCGTTCATGCCCAACTACCACGACCCCGACCAGCTCTACAACCTCAACGACGACCCGAACGAGACCACCAACCTCGCCGACGACCCGGCCCACGCCGCGAAGCTCGCCGAGATGAAGGTGCTGATGCAGAACTACCTCAACGACGTGCCCGGCACGTTCGCGGAGCTGAAGCCGGAAGAGTAACGGTTAAGAAAAAACTTATTTGAATTCAACCCGTGTGCGCGGCGAGTCACCCTCGTCACGCACACGGGGTTTCTTTCGTAGGGTGGGCACCGCCCACCGCGTTCAATTGAGATTTGGGGTGGTGGGCGGTGCCCACCCTACAAAAATATCACTCTTGCTCGACTTTAAACATAAACCCGCGGCAGGTGCGCCCCGAGCCTGCACAACAATTCATAGCATTGCGAATTCGCCATCTCCGCAAGCTTGTGCAGCGCGTTGGCCGCTTCGGGGTCGTTGCTGTAGACCTCGACCTCGGCACCCCGCAGCGTTTGCTCGTCGGCCTCGTCGTCGAGCGACTTGGCCAGGTCGGTCAGGTCGATGGTGAGCTGGTCCATGTTGACTCGGCCGAGCACGTCACACTCGTGCCAAACACCACCGTGACGCACGCGCACCTTGGCGCAGCGGTCTTTGGTCGATGACAGCGCGAGCGGGTAGCCGTCGCCGTAGCCCACCGGGACCAAGCCCAGGATGCTCTTGCGTTTGAGGGTGTACGTCGCGCCGTAACCGACCTTGGCGTGGCGGGGGTACGTGCCGAGCTGCACCACCCGGCTGACCCAGCGCACCGTCGGCGACCAGCGCAGGCCCGGCTCAATCGACGGCTCGCCGACCAGGTCATGCTCGCCGTATCCGTAGAGGCCCAGGCCCGGACGGACGAGCGTGCGGTGGTAGGTCGGCGAGCGGAGGACGCCGTAGGAGTTCGCCAGGTGGACGAGCGCATCCTCGGGGATGTCGGCCTCGTGTTGCTTGAGCAGCTTGTCGAACGTGTCGAGCTGTTTCTGCGCCCGCTTTGGGTCGCCGCTGGCGGTGGCGAGGTGCGACATGACCCCGGCGATGCGGGTGTAGTGACGCGACTTCTGCGATTCCAGGATCTCGGCGAAGAGCTCGGGGGACAGGCCCGAGCGGGACATGCCGGTGTCGACGTAGAGGTGGACCGGCAGCTTGATGCCGAACGTTCGGCCGAGCTGATCGAGCGCTTCCAATTGCTCGGGGTCGTGGATGGTCAGGTGCAGTCGCTCGGCGACCGCGGGGCGATACAGGCCGTCCGTCCGGGCGAGGTGGCGCAGCGGGTAGAACAGCAGCATCGGCGTGGTCACCGCCCCACTGTTGAGCTGCTCGGCCTCCTCGGGGCTGAAGACCGCGAGCATCTCGCAGCCGGCTTTGGTCAGTTTGTGGGCGATCGTGACCGCGCCCAGGCCATACGCGTTCTTCTTCACCACGCCGCACACCGTGGTGTCCGGCCCGACCAGCCGACGCACGGTGGCGACGTTGCGTTCCAAAGCCGCGGTGTCGATCTCGACCCGGCTCATCGGCTCGGTGGATTGTTCCTGATTCAACGTACTCACGCCTACATCGTATCGGGATGAGGATGTGAAGGATTGAATACTTCATTGCCGCTCGGTGACCAAAGTCTGTTCATTTGTGGTTAAACCCGCCCACCCCTAGAATCTTGCGAACACTGACGCCGAACGCCGACGTCTCTTGATGCCCATCGCCGTTCGACGCGGAAACTTTTATGTCGCACGGCCCCGCCCCCGGAACCACCGCCGTGGGGGAAAGTGATTAGCCACCCGACATGAGCGAAGCCGCCGAACTCGAAAAGCACAGCAAAAACGAACTCTTTGACAAATCCACCACCTTCGCCGACCTCGGGCTCTCCGAGGACGTCGTCACCGGCCTCACCGCCTCGGGTTTCGAACACCCCACCGGCATCCAGGCCGCGCTGATCCCCCCGGTCATGGCCGGCAAGGACGTCATCGGCCAGGCCAAGACCGGTACCGGTAAGACCGCCGCGTTCGGCCTGCCGGTCCTGTCGATGTGCGACCCCAACATCCGCGCTCAGGGGCTGGTGCTCGCCCCCACCCGTGAGCTCGCCGCCCAGGTGGCGGGGGAACTCGACAGCCTCGGCCGTGCGACCAACATCCGCACCAGCGTGATCATCGGCGGCGAGTCGATGCGCGACCAGAAGAAGTCCATGGAGAAAGGCGGCCACCTCATCGTCGGCACGCCCGGACGCGTCATGGACCTCCACGCCCGCGGCCAGCTCTCGTTCAATCACATCCGCTACATGATCCTCGACGAGGTCGACCGCATGCTCGACATCGGCTTCCTCGAAGACATCCGCAAGATCCTCAAGAACATCCCCGCCGCGATCGACAAACCCGTCACCGAAGGCGGCCGCCAAACGATCTTTGTGTCCGCGACCATGGACGTGCAGATCGAGCGTCTCGCCCGGTCGTTCATGAAGAAGGACGCCGAGAAGATCACCACCGTGTCGGGTTCGCTGACCGTGGCGATGGTGGACCAGAAGTACCTGCCGGTGGAGCCGTGGGACAAGCGGGCGCTCTTGCTCAAGCTGCTCGTGAAAGAAAAACCCGAGACGACGGTCGTGTTCTGCAAGACCAAAGCGACTTGCCGCAAGGTTGCGGAGTACCTCAAGAAGAAAGAGCTCAACGTCCGCGAATTGCACGGCGACCTGCACCAATCCAAACGCAACAAGGTCATGGAGGCCTTCCGCAAGGAGAAGGTCGATGTGCTCATCGCGTCGGACCTCGCGGCCCGTGGCCTGGACGTTGACCACATCACCCACGTGATCAACTACGACCTGCCCGAAGACCCCGAGATCTACATCCACCGCATCGGCCGGACCGCCCGCGCCGGGCGTCGTGGCCACGCCTGGACGTTTGTCACACCCGAGCAGGGCCAGATGCTGACCGACGTCGAGAAAATGGCCGGGGCCGAGATCACCAAGATGGAGTTCCCCGACTTCAAGCCCGGCCCGGTGCCCAAGGACGTTCAGGAAGAACGCCGCACCGGCGTGAAGCGCCGCGACAAGCCCCGCGATGTGGGCGACCGCGAAGTGGCGGGCGGCTTCGACGCCGCGGCCGGCTACACCGAAGACGAACTCAAGGCCATGTTCCCCGACGGCAAGATCCCCAAGAACCTGCCGCCTAAGGGCCTGGGCTCGAAGTTCAAACGCCGCGGGCGCTGACCCGATCGTTACAACCGATTCGACCCCTACCACCCCCGCAGCGGCACGCCCCAGACGGCACGTCCCGCCCGGGGTTATCCCTCGTTCGGAGAACGGGCTGAAGCGCGGGCTCAGAACGTCCGATTTTGTGAGACGAGGATCAATCGTCTCATGCAAGCCCTGGACCGAGCACTGGCTACGTTAGAGAAGAACACCGGCTTCAGCCGAGCGTTCGAGGACATCGTTGCGCGTCGCGGGGGCTGGCCCAATCGGTGGATGACGCCGACGCAGATCAACGACGAACTCACCGGCCGGGGCTTCTGGAGCGGGGGCCGGAAGGCCGTCCACGTCGAGAGCCGGGTGCGGCTGATTAAGCGGTACCTCGACGCATTGATCGACGGGCCGCCCGACGAAGAAACGCTCACCGGGGACTCGGTGCTCATGGGTGACAGCACCGTGGCCCAACTGCTCAACGGCGACAGCGCCGAACTGGATGCCCCCAAACCCAACCGCCGACGCGACAGCGACGCGGCCCGCGGGTGGAAGCGTTTCGACGGGCAATACAAGTACAAACCCAAGACCAAGCTGATCGAGTACCGCGGGGCGCGGGCCAGCCGATCCTTCGACCGGCGGAACTACCTACGGGTCGCCACCAAAGACCTGGATTGCCAGTACGGCCCGGTGCTCAACCTGTCCCAGGCCGGACTGATGTTCTGCACCGTCGAAGAACGCCCGGGCATGGTCGTGGGCAACCGCGGCTACCTGCGCCTCACCCACGGCACGACGTCGCTGCGGGTCAAGGTCAAAGTGATCTGGATGTCGCAGACCCCCGAGGGCACCCGCGTCGGCGTGGACTTCCGCGGACTATCGAAAGCGGATCAACACACGATCACCCGTTTGCTGCGCGAAGCGTGCGACCCGGACGCGGAAGTGCCGGATCGCCGCGGTTGATCGCGATCGGATTGCGCCTATTCATAGCCCCTCAACCTCCCACCCCGAGCGGTTCGGACGTTTGATGTAGGTGTTGGCCTGCTCCAAGTTCGTGACCCGCAGGCTGTCCGCATCCCACTCTAAATCTTGGCCGGGGAAGCGTGATGACAACATGCCCAGCAGGACCACTTCAGTCAGCGGCCCGCCGTAGTCCGCGAAGTCAGCGATCGGACGGACCGCCGCCCCGCTAGCCGCCGACACAAAATCGACATAATGATCACGCTGATCGAGTTCGGGGAAAACAAAATCGTCGAATTGAGACTGCGGAAAGAGCATCGGCTTGCGTTGATGCGGCTTCAACACCATGCCATCGGTGCCCACAAAAAGAGAACCCTGTTTGGGCATGTAATCGCCGTGCCTGCCCAAAGCCTTGCGGAGCTCTTCAGGGACCCGGTGTGACCCGCCGTGCCAATGCACCTCTAGCGTCTTCCCCGAGGTAAGGCCGTTGCCGCGGAAGGTATAGGTGTACCTGCCGTTCTCTCCCCAATTGTGTTCGGTGGCGGGGTCGCCGAGCGAGACAACTCGAATCGGTGGCTTCGCATCCAGGACACGAAACATCGGGTTGAAGATGTGACACCCCATGTCCCCAAGCGTCCCGCAACCGTAATCCAATCGCCTCCGCCAGTTTCCGGGGTGGTAGTAGCCCTGGCCAAGGTACTCCGGCTTGGGGGCCCCGCCGCACCACAGATCCCAGTCCAACGTGGCCGGGACCGCGTCCACACGCGCGGGGCGTGGCTGGTTGTCCCCCCAGGCCTTGTCACTGAACATGTGGATCGATTCGATCTTGCCGATCGCGCCTTGACGGATGACCTCGACCGTCAGCCGATCGTTGATTGATGACGCCATCTGGATCCCCATCTGCGTCACCACCCCGGTCTCACGGGCGATTTCACTCATACGCCGCGTCTCATATAGGTTGTGCGCCAAAGGCTTTTGTCCATAGACGTGCAGACCCATCTTCATGGCGGTTACGCCGATGGACGCGTGCGTGTGGTCGGGCGTCGTTACATTGACCGAGTCGAGGTGGTGCCCCTCTTTCTCGAATAGCACCCGCCAATCTTTGTAAATGCGCGTGTCGGCATGCTCTGCCCTGAGCCATTGCGCCCGCATGTCGTCAACTTCCGCTACGGCGACCAGGTTGATCCCTCCGGTGCGAAGTAGCGTTTGGATATCTTGCTTCGCCATGCCGCTGGCGCCGAACGAGGCATGATTCAGCTTGTCTTTGAACGACTCGCCGGCATTCGATCGACCGGGCCAGGAAATAGCTGCGCTGGCACACAACGTGGATTTAACAAACTGGCGGCGGTTGAGGTGTGGCTTCAACAGATGTACTCCTCACGGTGTGCCGATCGGTCGGCCTCAGATATGAAATCAATGCGTTTGCATGATACCGGGCACACCGTGAGGAACGACTGTCCAACACTTTGGATACGCGATAGCGATGGCGGCGTATTCAGATTGCAAACGATGAGGGTGCCTACCGCACGCAGACGAGCTGGCGTTTGAGGCTGGGGTGCGCCTGAATGACCAGCTGCTGGGCCTCGGCGACGAGTTCGTCGTTGTTGTCGAACTTGATGAGGGCTTCGAGGCGGTCGAGCGACTTGGCGGGGCCGAGCGATTCGAGGTGGGCCAGCGCGTCGGTCTTGTTGCGCGTGAGGTGGGCGACGACGACGTGTCGCAAGAGGTGCGTGGTGAGCGTGAGCGTGAAGCCGGCGTCAAGCTCGAGCATGCGGTCGTGCGTGTCGAGCGCGAGCTGGAGGTAGGTGCGCGGCGGCTGAGTGGCGTCGGCCAGGGCGAGGGCGTCGGGGTCGAGGTCGCCGGCGAAGAGCTTGTCGAGCAGGCGGGTGGTCGCGTTGGATCGGCAGTAACTCGCGACACGGATCGGCGAGGGCAGACGCTGATCTTCGGGCAGGCGGCGCACCCAGTTCATGAAGGTCTTGGTCGCGGCGTCATCCCGCAGCGACTCGGCGAGGTGGCCGAGGCGGACCATCTCGGCGACGTAGAGGTCGGTGTCGATAAGGCCCCGGCCGGAGACGAGGACGTTGAGCTGAGCCATCACGCCGGGCAGCGAGTCGACGCCGAGGAGCGAGCTGACAACGGCGCTGCCGTGCATGACCAGCTTCATGTCGGCCTCGGCGGTGGCGTCGTGGTCGGCGAGGGTGATGAGCAGCCGGCGGAGGTCGTGTTCGAGCGTGGGGTGATCGGACGCTAAGCCGAAAGCGGCTTGTTGGCGGAGCGTGTCGCGGACGAAGCCGAGGAATCGGCCTTCGAGGGCGTGAAGGTTGACGGTGTCGGGGATGCCTTCGCCGAAGTCGCGGTCGATCACACGGCCAGCGGCGGAACGGACGGCGGTGAGCACGGCGGTGCCGATCTCACGGCGGAGCGCGGCTTGGCCGTCGGGCTCTTGGGTAGTGAGCGTCGCGAAGTTGTCACGCAGTCGGCCATCGAGTTCGGCCAGACGCTCGGCGAGCTCGTCTTTGGCGGGCATCGCAGCGGCGGCGGCTTGTTCGTTGGCTTTTTCGCGGGCGGCGCGGAGGTGGGTCACCGCGGTTTGGACGCGTTTGGCCGAGAGTTCGACGCCGGTGACACGGAAGATGTCCTCGGCCATGGCGGCGAAGTTGACCCGCTCGATATCTGGGCCGGGCCGGAGGCAGCGGTCGAGGATGTCGTCGAGGTCGGTCTTGCCTTCGTGTGCGACGACCGCGGAAAGCCAGGCGAGGACCGCGCGGGCCGAATCCTGCACGTTCTTGCGGACCGCGGCGACCTCGTCGTCCAGCCGGGTCACGGTCCGGGTGCGGGGCTCGGCGGCGGGCTTGTCGTCGAAGCTGGGGGTGGTCGAGTCGAGGATCGTGCCGTCGACAAAGACCGTCCGCCAGCGCTGGCGCGACTCGCCCTCCCCGTCGCCGGCGTGGCGAGCGGGGGTGTCGAAGTCGGGATGGACGACGGGCTTGGTCATGGCAGATCAGAACAGTGGGCGCGCAGCCACTCGGGGACCACGGCGTTCGAGGAACGATTCAGTCGAGTTCGTCGATCACGATGGGCATGTCGACCGGCGGCGGCGGTGGCTGACGGTGGGCACCCGACTCGGCCGAGGCGGTGCTCGCCAGGGACAGCGGCAGACACATCGCGGCGGCGAGGGCCAACGAGCTAAGGAAAGAACGGATTCGCATGGGAAACTCCTTGGAGGTTGATCGCCCCTGATCACGTGCTGTTGCACAGGGGACGAGGCTCACGGCCCGAGGGGGCCGTAGGACGTGCCTCCGGTAGTACGGATGAACACGCCGGTTTATTGGCGAAAACTCCGCCGGACACACTTTGATACGCCATAAGTCTAATCCTGAAAGCAGCTTGAAACTAGAAAATTTTTTATCCACGCTGCCACCCCCTCGACGATTCGAAATGGGGGATGCAGGGCAATTAAATTTATTTAAATAACTTAAATAAATGAATTTAAAGATTTAAAGACGCAACTAAATTCTCCTCTGACGCACAGGCCAGCGCCAGACCGCCCATCCAGCGGGAGGCCAGATCGATCGGCGGCCACCCCCTGTGATCTCTGCCGATCCACGTCCAGAAGGAGACTTCCGATGAAGATCCCGTTTCAGAATCACGATGCAACCCAGTCCACCGCCCCCTCTACCCGACGCGCGGGGCCGCTCGCCCTGTTCGGGGCCGCCGCCCTGGCGTTGCCGCTGCTGACCGCCGCCCCCAGCGCCCAGGCGGGCGATTGCCGCTCCTCCGGGTCGAGCTGGTCGATCACCGTCGGCTCGCACGGGACCAGCACCCACTACCGCAGCCACCACCGCTCCAGCCGCTACCACCACAGCGACTACGGCCACCGCAGCGGCGGCTACTACAAACAGGTCTGGGTCCCCCCGGTCTACCGCACCCACTACGACGACTGCGGCCGGGCCTACCAAGTCTGCGTCCGCCGGGGCTACTACAAGAGCGTCTACGTCCGGTCGTCGTACCGGTCCAGCCACTACGACTACGACCGCCGGGGCCAATGGGGCAACAGCAGCGGCTGCCGTCGTTATTGATCCCCACCCCCAACTGAACACCGGCCCGGGGGCGTCGCGAGCGGTTCGCGGCGTCCCCTTTTGCCATGTCCGATTCGGACCCCAGATGTCTCTATTTAATCGAGGGGGTGAACCGCGTTGCTGCGCCTGAGATAAGCGTTATGATGCCTACCCCATGCCAGCAAATATCCGCGAAATCAAGGGCCGAATGAAGGCCGTGGGCAACATCCAACGCATCACCAAGACGATGCAGTTGATCGCCTCGGCTCGCTTTCAGGCGATGCAGAAGAAGGCCACGCAATCGCAGGCCTACACCCAGAAGATCGGGGAGATGGTCGGCGAACTCGCCGCCGCTCTAGGCTCGGGCGGCGATATCAGCCATCCGCTCATCAGCCCGCCCGACACCCCCGCCAACAAAGAACTGGTTCTGGTCCTCACTTCCGAACGCGGCCTCTGCGGCGCGTACAACGGCAACGTGATGCGGACCGGCCTGAGCTACATCCGCGAAGAGCAAGGTCTGGACAATACCCAGCTCGAAGTCGTCGGCAAGAAGGGTCAGGCCTTCTGTAAGTTCAACGGCCTCGACGTTGCTGAGAGCTACAGCTTCGGCGACTCGCCGGCTTTCGAAGATGTCGATGCTCTGGCTCAGAAATACATGGACGCTTTCACCGCCGGCGAGTACGACGCGGTGAAGGTCGTCTACATGAAGTTCGAGTCAATGAGCCGGCAGACGCCGGTCGTGCAGACCCTGCTGCCGCTGGAACCGCCGGTCGCGGCGGAAGGCGACGGCGGCTCGACCACGAAATCCGTATACGAATTTTCGCCCGACGCAGAGACGCTGCTCAGTGAACTGCTGCCGGTCACGGTGAAGACCACGCTGTTCCAGTGCTTCAACGACGCGGTCGTCAGCGAACAACTCGCTCGGATGGTCGCCATGAAGTCGGCGACCGACGCGGCGGGCAAGCAGAAGACCTCGCTCAAACGTCAGTTCAACCGCGCCCGTCAGACCGCGATCACGACCGAGCTGTCGGAGATCATCGGCGGTGCGGCAGCGCTGGAGTAGGCCGCACTCGAGGGGGCACGGCCGGGGGTTGGCTCAGGAGAGGCCAAGCGTGCGGGGTAATCACGGTTAGCAAGCAAGGCTCGACCGATGCTGATCCCCAAACCCAAGCCCGGATCTTCCAGCGGCCCGCCGACGCCTTGGCGTCTGATGGGCATGGGGCTGGAACTCGGACTGATCATCGGTGGCCTGACGTTCCTAGGCTACCTCGGAGACCAACGCTGGGGCACCGAGCCCTGGCTGGCCCTGACCGGAGCCCTCGTCTCCACCCTCGGCGGCTGCTACAACTTGATTAAAGAAGCCTCCAAGATGCCCACGCCCGGAGGCCACACGAAAAAACACCCCGCAAACCGACCCGCCAAGAAACCCACCCCCCCGCAAGACCCGCCCTCGCCATGACCTTCGCCCTGACCACCCCGACCGACCCCGACGACACCCCGGTGCCGTTCCCGCTGATGCCGTCGGCGGGCAAGGTGCTCGGCGCGGCGTTGTTCCCCGCCGGGCTGATCTCGGTGGGGCTCCACCTGTTGGGGCAGGCGGATCACGCCCAGGTGAACCTGATCGCGGCGGCGATCTGCGGCGTCGGCTGCATCGTCGGGCTGGTCCCGGTGTGGTTCCTGTCCAAGCAGCACCGCCACGGCGCCGCCCAGGGATTCATGGCCGGGATGCTGCTGCGGGTGGCCCTCTGTGTGACGGCGTACTTCGCTCTGCAGTGGTCGGGCTACCCCCACGCAAAACTTCTGGTCTATTACATGGCGGGTTGGTACCTGCTGACGCTCATGGTGGAAGTGAAGTTGGTATCTTCCTTCCTCTTGGAACACGCCGTGGCCCCCGCCGTGGCCGAATCCGCCCCCGAAGACGCCGAGCCCGCCTCGGCCGAACCCTCTGATGCAAACGCCGCCGCCCCCACGGGCCGTGCGGGCCTCGAAGGAGATGTCTGAATGTTGGCTCCGATCCTTGCCGCAGCTGAAAGCCTCCCGGCGACCGAAGAAGTGACCGAAAAGAAGCTCGAGGCGATGAGCCACGTCCTTCCTTACCCCGTCTTCGACAGCACCTGGTTCACCAACCACCACTTCGTCTCGCTCGTGGCTCTTGTCTTGGGCATCCTGATCCTCAAGATCACGGCCAACGCCATGCCCGTCGCCTCGGGAACCAAGGCTGAGGACTACGTCACCCGCGGCCGCCTGGCTCAGTTGATCGAAACCATCTGCGTCTTCCTCCGCGACGAAATGACCCGCCCGCTTCTGGGCAACCTGACGGACAAGTACATCAAGCTGGTCTGGTCCTTCTTCTTCTTCATCCTGCTGGGCAACCTGCTGGGCCTGATCCCGATCGGATCGATGCTCGGCCTCACGCTCAACTCCCAAGCCGCTGGCCACCTCTGGGGCACCTACACCGGCAACATCAACTTCACCGCGGGCCTGGCGATCATCGCCCTGCTCATGATGGTGGTTGTCGGTCTCAAGGAAAACGGCATGGGCTTTGTCGCCCACATGTGGCCCGTCCCCACCAAAGCACCCGAAGGCACGCCCGGCTACATGATCATTCCGATCACGCTCGTGCTCTGGGCTGTGGGCATCCTGGTTTTCTGCCTCGAACTCGCCGGCTACTTCATCAAGAGCTTCGCGCTGTGCATCCGTTTGTTTGCCAACATGGTCGCCGGCCACTTGGTGCTCGGCTCGCTGATCATCCTCGCGGTCTACGCAGGATTACTCGGTCGCGGCATCAGCGTCGTGGGTGCAGCAGTCTTCAGCTTCCTCGAATTGTTCGTGGCCTTCCTTCAGGCCTACATCTTCGCGTTCCTGCTGGTGATCTTCACCTCGCTGGGTGCGGTGCACCACGATGAACACGACGAACACGAAGCCGGCCTCGACGAAGGCGAAATGCCCGGCGACGCCGTCGGCGAAGGCCTGACCGGAACGGCCTCTTCGCATTGATTTGGCGATTTCTTGATTTGGTGATTGAGCGATTGGAAAGGCAAAACACCTAGCCTCCCTTATGAAACAACACGGCGACAAAAACGGGCAATTACCAAATCACCCAATCACACAATCGCCAAATGAACCAACCCCGGCCCGCCCGCGTCCGGTCCCCCAAGTCGCAGGCAACGTGATCCATCCCCACCCCCTATACCCCCTGTTTGGAGTTTGAAATGGAAATCCTCGCTTCGCTCATCACCCTGATCGCCGCTGTCGACAGCGGCACCGCCCTGGGTGCCGGTCTGGCTGCCATCGGCGGCGGCATCGGCATCGGCGTCCTCGGCCTCGGCGCCGGCCGCGGTATCGGCAACATCGGTGGTAACGCCACCGCCGCCGTCGCCCGTCAGCCCGAAGCTGCCGGTCAGATCCTCGTCCAAATGATCATCTCCGCCGCGCTGATCGAAGGTTTCACCTTCTTCGGCATCGTGGTCGCCGGTGGCTTCATCGGCAACTTCTTCGGCTAAAACGAAACCACACGCCGATCGGCCGTTAACCCGGCCGAACGGCTTTTTGCCTCGCTGAACGAAAACTGCTTACCCCCTTACGGATCAAACCATGACCCGCCACCTGATTGCTCTGATTGCTGTGCTCGCCGCCCCCAGCTTCGCCCTCGCCGCCGGCGACAGCGGCCGCGGACTGATGGACATCGTCTGGACCGAGATGCTCTTCACCATCATCGTGTTCGGCATCTTCTTCACCGTGCTCAGCACCGTCGTCTGGCCGAAGATCCTCGGCGGCCTGCAGGCCCGCGAAGACAAGCAGCGCAACGACCTGGTCTCGGCCGAAAAGGCCAAGAAGGAAGCCGAAGCCGCCCTCGCTGAATACAACGAGAAGCTCGCCGAGGCTCGCAAGGAAGCCCAGTCGATCGTCGCCGAGGCCCGCACCGCCGCCCAGCAAGCCGCCAACGCCGACAAGGCGAAGATCGAAGCCGAAGTCGCTTCGATGAAGGCCTCGGCCAAGGCCGACATCGCCGCGGCCCGCGAAGCGGCCCTGGCCGACATCTACACCCAGGCCGCCAGCCTCTCGACCACGATCGCCGGCAAGATCCTGAAGCGTGAAATCAACGAAGGCGACCAGCAAGGCCTGGTCAACGAATCGATCGAGCAGTTCAAGAACAGCGCCAACAGCAACTAAACCCCCTCGGCCGACCGGCGTTAACCCGCCCCTCGGCCTTTTGCCTTGAGACCCTGAATTTTCAGACCTTCGACTTTGGACCCTGTTTATGCCCGCCAACCCCACCGATGCCATCGGCCGCGTCTACGCCCAGGCGCTCGTTGAACTCGCCGAGTCGGAGAACCAGCTCGACTCGGTCGCCGAGGAAGTCGCCGACCTGTCGTCTCTGCTCGAATCCGACGCCGACCTGGTGCGTCTGGTCGAGAACCCGATCATCGACAGCCAGGCCCGTGCCGGCATGGTCGAGCGTCTGTTCTCCGGCAAGGTCTCGGACCTGCTCTACCGCTTCCTCCAAGTGGTCAACCAGAAAGAACGCCTCGGCTCGCTGCCCAGCATCACCGGCGCCTTCGGCCAAATCATGGCCGAGAAGCGCAACCAGCTCGACGTCGAAGCCTTCGTCGCCCAGCCGATGGACGACGCCACCGCCGGCCGTGTCGCCAACGGCCTGGGCGCCTCGATGGGCAAGCAGGTCAACCTCGTCCAGCACGTCGACGAATCGCTGATCGGTGGCCTGAAACTCCGCATCGGCGACCAGATGATCGACGCCAGCGTCCAGAGCCAACTCAACCGTATCGAACAACAACTCATCGCCGCCGGCCGGGAAAAAGCCCGTGCCGCCGCCGCCGAACTCGACTAATTCATCAACGCACCCCCAACCCACGGCCCCGCCGACCCGACCGAGAAATACGATGAAAATTAAGACCGACGAAATCACGAGCGTTATCAAACAAGAAGTCGCCAACTTCGCCACCGAACTCGAGGTGTCCGAAGTCGGCACCGTTGTCGAGGTCGGCGACGGTATCGCCCGCGTCTACGGCCTGTCCAAAGCCATGTCCGGCGAGATGCTCGAGTTCCAAGCCGAAGGCGGCACCGTCCTCGGTCAGGTCATGAACCTAGAAACCGACATCGTCGGTGCGGTCATCTTCGGTGACTACCTGGGCATCCGCGAAGGCGACACCGTCAAGGCCACCGGCCAGCTCCTCTCGGTGCCCGTCGGTGAAGGCGTCCTGGGCCGCGTCGTGAACGCCCTGGGCCAACCGATCGACGGCAAGGGCCCCATCGCTTCCGACGAATCGTCGAAGGTCGACATCATCGCCCCCGGCATCGCCGCCCGTCAGCCCGTGACCCAGCCCATGCAGTTCGGCGTGAAGGCCGTCGACTCGATGATCCCCGTCGGCCGCGGCCAGCGTGAACTGATCATCGGCGACCGGAAGACCGGCAAGACCGCCGTCGCCATCGACGCGATCATCAACCAGAAGGCCACCCACGACACCGACGAGCCCGTCTACTGCTTCTACGTCGCGGTCGGCCAGAAGGAATCGACCGTCGCCGGCGTTGTCCAGGCCCTGCGTGACAACGGCGCGATGGAATACACCACCGTCATCAACGCCAGCTCGTCCGAGTCGGCCCCTATGCAGTACATCGCCCCATACTCCGGCACCACCATGGCCGAGTACTTCATGAACAAGGGCAAGCACGCCCTGGTCGTCTACGACGACCTCTCGAAGCAGGCGGTTGCTTACCGTCAGCTGTCGCTGCTGCTTCGTCGTCCCCCCGGCCGTGAAGCCTACCCCGGCGACGTGTTCTACCTCCACTCGCGTCTGCTCGAACGTGCGACCAAGCTGTCGGACGAAAACGGCGGCGGCTCGCTGACCGCCCTGCCCATTATCGAGACGCAGGAAGGCGACGTCTCGGCCTACATCCCCACCAACGTGATCTCCATCACCGACGGCCAGATCTACCTCGAACCCGACCTGTTCTTCGCCGGCGTCCGCCCCGCGATTAACGTCGGCATCTCGGTGTCCCGCGTCGGTGGTAACGCTCAGATCAAGGCGATGAAAGAAGTCGCCGGCTCGCTCCGCCTCGACCTCGCGGCCTTCCGTGAACTCGAAGCGTTCGCCCAGCTCGGCACCGACCTCGACGCCGCGACCCAGGCCCAGCTGACCCGCGGTGAACGCATGGTCGAGCTGCTTAAGCAGGGCCAGTATGTGCCCATGGACGTCATCGACCAGGTCATCCAGATCTTCGCCGGTGGTAAGGGTGCTCTGGACGACCTGACCATCGAACAGGTTCAGCCGTTCGCCGCTGCACTGATCGAGCACTTCAACGGACCCGGCAAGGCCCTCCGCGACGAGCTCGCCGAGAAGAAGACCCTCAAGAAGGACGGCCTGGCCGACCGCCTCGAGGAAGAAGTCAAGAACTTCAAGTCCGGCTGGTCCGCCTGATCGACCCCCCAACTCGTTTTCTCAAAGCCCCGCGATTCGCGGGGTTTTTTCTTGCTCACACAGCAAGTTAAAATACATTAACCGAATCATCCCCACTGCCCCGCTTGGGCGTCATCTGTACTCCAGGACTCTTTCTCATGTTTAAACCTGCATCTCATGTCATGCTGCTTTGCACTGCCCTGCTGTTACCCGCTACTGCAGGTGCTGAAGACTTCGATTGGATGCCGACCTACCCCGAAGACAAGCCGGTGCCCGCTGATCATGCCAAGAATATCGACGGAGCGATGCCCACCGAAGCGATCGTAGCCCCGTTGCAGCCACGCAAAATCCTCGTCTACAGCGCCACCGCCGGCTTTCGACACGGCTCGATCCCCACCGGAATCTACGCCTTGACCCGCATGGGTGAAACGACGGGCGCATTCGAAACCGTGGCCAGCAACGACCCGGCCAACTTCGAGCCGGATGCGTTGCGGCAGTTCGACACCGTCGTCCTGCTCAACTCGTCCGGCAACATCTTCATGCCCCGTGACAACCACTGGGTCACGATCCGTGACCAGTTCACCGATGAACAGTGGAATTGGTTGAAGCAGCGCAACGACCGCCTGGTCGACAACCTGATCGACTACGTCGAGGCCGGCGGGGGCCTCGTCGGCATCCACGCCGCGAGCGACGCTTGCTACGGCCATCACGAGTTCGGCCAAGCCATCGGCGGACAGTTCTGGGGCCACCCCTGGACCGCCAACATGAACGTCACCATCGTCGTCGAAGACCCCGAGCACGCCATCAACAAACCCGTGTTCGACGGCATCGACGACTTCCGCATCAAAGAAGAGATCTACCAGTTCAGCGAAAAGCACTACTCCCGCGACCGCCTGCGCATCCTGCTCAACCTCGACCCCGAACGCAGCGATGAGCCCAAGCACGCCCCCAAACGAACGGACGGCGACTTCGCCGTGGCCTGGGTCCAGAAGGTCGGCGACGGCCGGGTGTTCTACACCTCGCTGGGCCACCGCCACGACATCTACTGGAACCCCCTCCTGCTCAAGCACTACCTCGCGGGCATCCAGTTCGCCACCGGCGACCTGCCCGCCGACACGACACCCAGCAACAAGGTCGACCTGCCCAACCTGTCACGCGGCCATGACCACCACCACGATCACGGACACGACCACAAGCACTGACCCACCAAGCCCACGGCTCACCCCGTGGGCTTTTTCATTCGGTGTCTTTCGTCCGACAGATCACCACCGCGTCCGCCTCGCCCCGCCAAGGCGATTGGTAGAACGGGGCCGTGGAGGGCAACCGCTCGGTGAACTGCCCGGTGAGGGTGTTGAACCACTGGATCGTGCCCTCGGGCTGAGCGAGATACACCGAGAGTTTCTCGTGTTCTTGCGGGATGTAGTAGAGCAGTGTGCCCTCGCCGTCGGACATGCAGAACGAGCTGAAGTTCCGCCCGGGCTCGGGTTTGAACCTTGATACGGGGAACTGGGCGAAGAAGTCCGCGAAGTGACGGTAATACTCGAACCTCGGCTCGGGGAAGCCGTCAGGCTGATCGAACGGGCTGTGGATCAACACGTTCCATGCGGCGCCTTGCCAGTAATAGGTCGTATACACCCCGGCGAATTGAATCAGCCAGTTGCGACGCAGGCAGAGCTCGGGGTTGGTGTAGTCGCCGGGGAAGACTTCGTAGTGAGAAAGTTCGTACCCGCCGTGCTCGATGTTGAACACCGGCTGGGTGGGATACTTCTCGTACACCGCCAGCATCTTGTCGTAGATCGAAGCACTCCAGTGCTGCCAGGAGATGAAATCGACCAACTCCGCGTTCCGCTCGCAGAACCCGCCGTCGTGCACGGTGACCAGCCGGCCGTAAGCGTCGAGGTTACGGATACGCTCGATCCGCTCCCGGCCGTAGTCCTCGCTGCAGCGTGCGTTGTTGAGGGCTTCCTTCGAGACGTCCCACACCACGTTGGGATAAGCCTGGTACCGCTTGATGATGTAATCGAAATAGCGGTTGTCCTCGAGCGACTCCGCGTCGGGCCACTGCACGAGCTTGTTCCAGACGTAGATCATCAGGTGGGCGGTTATGCCCCGCTCGTTCATCAGCGCGACCACGCGGTCGAACTTCTGGAAGAATGCGACGTTGAGCGTTGAGAAATCCGGCTCACTGTTGCTCCCCCCAAAGGGATAGATATCATCCCGGCCGCCGTACTCATGCTCAGGGTGGTCGGCGAGCTTGGCATCCTTCGGCCAATCCACGTCGTAGGAATACACCGTCAACACCGCCTGGTTCACCCGGCAGTCCACGAGGTGGTCCAGCAGTTGCCGGCTCTTGGGTGCATCCTCGGCGTTGTCGTAATCGAGCGCGAACATCCAATCCGCTTCGAACGCCAACACGAAACACGGCGAGCCGTCTTCGTAGAAAAACTCCTGCGGCGATTCGGGGTTAAGCACCAGCCCACCGTGCTGGCGCGGGTTGGTGTTGTGGCCCGCCATGAGCTGCCCGGTCTTGCCCGCGAGCGATTCCAGCGACGACGTGGTGGTGTATTCCCACGCCCCCTCAGCGGGGGCCGAGAAACGCAGCACCCACTCCTGCCCACCGTTGTAAAAGCCCGGCACGACCAACTCGCGGTCGCCACACACAAACCGCCCCGCGAACTCGACCTCAAACGGCTGGGCAACCTGCTCCGCAGCAGAGAACTTCAGATCGACCACCTGCCACTTCTTTACGTCCATCGAACACATACTCCTTGAACCCATTCCCGTGTCTGCCACTGGGTAGCGGGCGGACGCCAAGCGATCCTAACCCTCGGCACTCGCTGCGCGGTCCCAACCGGCAGCCCGCTCTACCGCGCGGGACCATTGCGCACGCTGCGCCTCGGCCGCTTCCTCCGCGATCTCGGCCGCGAACGTTCGCTCGGCCGACCACTGCGCCGCGATCTGTTCCTGGCTTTCCCAGAAACCCACTGCGAGGCCCGCGAGGTACGCAGCGCCCAAGGCGGTCGTCTCGGTCACGCGTGGCCGGATGACCTCGCATTGCGAGAGGTTGGCCTGCATCTGCATCAACAGGTTGTTCGCGCTCGCCCCGCCGTCGACACGCATCGCTTCGATCTTCCGGCCCGCGTCTTTCTCCATCACACCCATCACGTCCGCCACCTGAAAGGCGATGCCTTCGAGCGCGGCCCGGGCGAAATGGGCTTTGGTTGTGCCGCGTGTGATCCCCGCGATCAGAGCCCGGGCGTCCGCGTCCCAATACGGGGCTCCCAATCCCGCGAAGGCCGGCACCAGGGTCACCCCGCCGCAGTCGGGCACCGATGCCGCGAGCGCTTCGATCTCCGAGGCTTTGACGATCAGCCCCAGGCCGTCACGGAGCCACTGCACCACCGCCCCGCCGATGAAGACCGAGCCCTCCAGGGCATACGTCGTTTCGCCGGCGATCCGCCACGCCACCGTCGTCAGCAGGCGGTGGGCCGAGTCCACGGGGATATCGCCGGTGTTCATGAGCATGAAGCAGCCCGTGCCGTAAGTGGTTTTGAGCTCGCCCGGCGAGACGCATTGGTTCCCGAAGAGCGCCGCCTGCTGATCGCCCGCCAAGCCCGCAATCGGGATCGCCGCGCCCAAGACATCCGCATCGCTCTCGCCCACCACCGCGCTGCTGTCCACCACCTCGGGCAACACGCTCGCGGGGATGTCGAACAACTCGAGCAACTCCGTGTCCCACGCGTGATCGTGCAGGTTGTAGAGCATGGTCCGGCTGGCGTTGCTGGGGTCGGTGACGTGACGCTGTCCACCCGTGAGGCGGTAGATGAGCCAGCTATCGATCGTGCCGAACGCCAGCTCGCCGCGCTCGGCGGCGTCGCGTGCACCCTCGACACGGTCGAGCATCCAGCGGAGCTTGGAGGCGGAGAAATACGCATCCACCACCAGCCCGGTCTTCCGGCGGATGGTCGGGGCGTGGCCCTCTTCGATGAGCTGTTGGCAGAACGCTGCCGTGCGTCGGTCCTGCCAGACGATCGCGTGGTGGATCGGCTGGCCGGTCTTGCGGTCCCAGAGCACGGCCGTCTCCCGCTGGTTGGCGATGCCGATCGCGGCGATGTCGCGGGGGTCGGTCCCGGTTTCGCGGAGCACCTGCCGGGCGGTGTCGAGCTGGGTCTGCCAGATCACCTCGGCGTCGTGCTCGACCCAGCCGGGCTGGGGGAAGTGCTGGGCAAACTCCTGCTGGGCCACCCCCAGGGCTTCTCCGGCCCGATCGAAGAGGATCGACCTCGAACTGGTGGTGCCCTGATCCAGAGCGAGGATGAACGTCATGGCGGATCCGAGAGGAATGGAGGCCGAAAGTGTATGAACCTTTGGTCAATATAGTGTTTAAGCTGGTTTTGGCATCGAAGCCGCTGGCGTGAAGCCCGATCAGCCCCTACACTTGATTTTCTCACCTTTCAGCCCCAGTCACGACGGATTTTTTGACGATGACCACCCAAAACGCGGCCCCTGCCCAAACCGCCCGCCTCGAGCTCCCCGGCCACGAGCCGCTTGACCTGCCCATCATCGTCGGCACCGAAGACGAACACGCCATCGACATCGCCAAGCTCCGCGCTCAGACCGGCTACATCACCCTCGACGAGGGCTACCGCAACACCGGCAGCGTCCGCAGCGAGATCACCTTCATCGACGGCGAGGCGGGCATCCTCCGCTACCGCGGCATCCCCATCGAAGACGTCTGTGCCAACTGCTCGTTCATCGAAGCCGCCCTGCTGCTCATCTACGGCGAGCTGCCCACCGCGGACCACGTCGCCCACTTCCGCTCGCTGCTCACCCAGCACCAGATGATCCACGAAGGCGTCATCCAGGCCTTCCACGCCTTCCCCGCCAACGGCCACCCCATGGCCATCCTCTCGGCAACCATCAACGCGATCTCGGCCTACCAGCCCGAGGTCATGAACATGGAAGACGACAGCACCTTCGAGGAGGCCGCCGCCAAGCTGATCTCCAAGGTCCGCACCCTCGCCGCCGGTGCCTACCGCACCTCGGCGGGCCTGCCGATCATGTATCCCAAGCCGACCAACAGCTACTGCGAGAACTTCCTGCACCTGATGTTCTCCAACCCGCACGACCACTTCGAGATGGACCCGGATGTGATCAAGGCGCTCAGCCTCATCCTCATCCTCCATGCCGACCACGAGCAGAACTGTTCGACCTCGACCGTCCGCATGGTCGGCAGCTCCGGCGCCAACCTCTTCGCCTCGGTCTCCGCGGGCGTCGCCGCCCTCTCCGGCCCGCTGCACGGCGGGGCCAACGTCGCGGTCATCAACCAGCTCAACGAGATCGAAAAATCCGGCGTCGACATCAACCAGTACCTGGATGACATCAAGGCCACCAAGGGCAAGCTCTACGGCTTCGGGCACGGCGTCTACAAGAACTACGACCCCCGCGCCCGCATCCTCAAGGCCTCGGCCGACAAGGTGCTCGACAAGCTCGGCGTCAACGACCCGCTTCTCAACATCGCCCGCCGTCTGGAAGAAGCCGCACTCAACGACGAGTACTTCACCAGCCGCAAGCTCTACCCGAACGTCGACTTCTACTCGGGCATCATCATGCGGGCCATGGGCATCCCCAGCGACATGTTTACCGTCATGTTCGCCATCGGCCGGATGCCCGGATGGATCGCCAACTGGAAAGAAGTCCGCGATACCAAGAGCCGCATCTACCGCCCCCGCCAGGTCTACACCGGCCCCGCTAAGCACGGCATCACCCCGATGGACGAGCGGTCCTAACGCGACTCGCCAAGTTTCAGATTCCACAACTTTTTCCGAGGAAGCTTTCCCATGCGTATCGCCGCCGCCTGCCTGGCCCTATTCATCGGTCTGTCCCTACACGCACCCGACATCGCCCACGCCGCAACGGACGCGGAGGTTGAGCAACTTCAAGCCGAAATCGCATTGCTCAAAATGAAATTGCGAGACGCCGAAGCAAAAGCTAGCGGCAATACTTCCCCGCCGAAAACCCCAAAACAATCTTCCGGATGGGTCAGCAAACCGATCCGTGATATCACCGATCTATTGAAAAAATTCCCTCCCCAGGCTCAGCCCAACGAAGATTCGGGGGTCTGGTCAAAAGCCGCCGCAGAGGAAGCGGAATTGCTTCTCAACTACTCGGTGTGGAACGACTGGTACAGGGACGAAGCAGTCATCAAGTCGATCACGGTGCTGGAGAATCCCGCACTAACCGAAGACGCTGCGGCTTCACCTTGGGTGATCTACCTGGACTTTGAGCCGGTTGATGTCACCTATCACAACCGAACACTCAGGCAGTCGATCGCCAAGATCAAAGTCTTCGGCAACAATGCTCTCGCACGAAAAGCACGGAATCTGGAGGTGGGTGACAAACTCCGAGCGTCAGGAGACATCGTCACCATCCGGGCCTCGCACTTAGAAACAGCAATGTTTGTACCCAGCGTCTCACTGGAGTTGCGGAATCTCGAAGTGGAAGGCTTTATTCGCCCCAAAAATCGCGGGCGTTAACCTGTACTTTCGCTGTAACACCAAACCCTCGGCTCCCTGACACGTTAAACGGAGCGCCGCACGCACAGCAACGATACCGAATCTGTTGCCCCATTTACAGAGTTGCCCTGCGAAGTGAGGCCCACTTCTTTATGTGAAGCCTGCCCATTACAGAACCAAGCAAATCGCTGCAATTTTGCACTCGGGGCTTGACACCTACCAATAGGTAGGTAGACTTCCCGTGTGACGACCTCCCCCTCCGACACCCTGACCCGCCTGATGGACGTGGCCCAAGACCTGGTCCAGCGGCGGGGGCTCAACGCGATGAGCTTTCAGGACCTCAGCGAGGCGGTGGGGATCCGCAAAGCCAGCGTGCACTACCACTTCCCCAGCAAGGACGACATGGTCGTCAAGCTGCTGGCACGGTACCGCGAGCGTTTCGCCCAGTCGGTTCAGCACATCCTCGACAGCGAACACAACGGTGCCGAGAAGTTCAAGCGCTATGCCGCGTTGTTTGCTGAGCCCTTGCGGGAAGCGCCTCACGACCGGGGCTGCCTCTGCGGCATGCTCGCCGCGGAGATGCTCACGCTTAACGGCCCCGCCGCGGACGCGGTGCTGGCGTTTTTCGCGGAGAACCACGGCTGGATCAAGCGCATCCTCGACGAAGGCACCCAGGACGGCACGCTCGCGGTCGTCGGCTCGTCAAAGTCCTCGGCCCAGTTCATCCTGTCGTCCCTGGAAGGCGCGCTGCTGATCGCCCGCACCCAAGGCGGGCTCAAACACATGCAGTCTGCCACGAAAACCCTGCTTCAAATGTTTCGGCCGTTAGGCGGCTGATTTTTTTACCCCCAATAACTACCTACTGGTAGGTAATAAGGAATTTATGATGAATAACACACCCCAAGCCTTGATCATCGGCGGCACCACCGGAATGGGCCTTGAAACCGCGAAACAGCTGGCCGGCCGCGGCATCCCGGTCCATATCGTCGGCCGTAACCCTGAGCGGCTCGAAGTCGCCCGGGCCGAGATTGCCGAGCTGGGCACGGTGCAGACCAGCCAGCTCGATCTCTATGACCGCGGGGCCGTGCAGGCTTTTGCCAATGATCTCAAGGCGCAGGCCACGCCCATCGGTTACCTCGTCAACTCGGCGGGCACGTTCAACCCCACGCCGTTCCTCGACCACCGCGAAGAAGACTACGACAGCTACCTCGAACTCAACCGCGCCACCTTCTTCATCACCCAGGCGGTCGCGGAAAACATGAAGCAGTACGGCGGCGGATCGATCGTGAACATCGGATCGATGTGGGCCAAGCAGGCGATCAAGGCCACCCCGTCGTCGGCGTACTCCATGGCCAAGGCCGGCCTGCACGCGATGACCCAGCACCTCGCGATGGAGCTCGGCGACTACAACATCCGTGTCAACGCGGTCTCCCCCGCGGTCGTGGTCACGCCGATCTACGGCAACTTCATGCCCGCCGACAAGATCGAAGAGAACCTGCAGGGCTTCAATGATTTCCACCCGATCGGTCGCGTTGGTCGCCCCGCCGATGTCGCCTCGGTCATTACCCAGCTGCTGTCCGACGAAACCGGCTGGGTCACCGGCGCGGTCTGGGATGTGGACGGCGGCGTGATGGCCGGCCGCAACTAACCCGAAATCCGCTCAACTCTAGAAGGAAACCACCATGCACTCGATGGAAAACCTCAAGAAACTCCCCACACTCAGCAAGATCGATGGCGGCACGTTCAACAAATTCTATGAGTACGACCAGGCCGCCCTCGCAGACGGCGCGATCCCCGCGAAGTACAAAGAACTGATGGCGCTCGGCGTCGCGCTCACCACGCAGTGCGTGTACTGCCTTGAGCTTCACAAGGAGGCCGCGGTCAAAGCCGGGGCCACCCAAGAAGAAATCGCCGAGACGATCCATGTCGCCGCTGCACTCCGTGCGGGTGCCGCACTCACGCACGGCACACACCTCTTGGATTAGCCCCCGCCGAACTTCCATTAATGAGCAGGCAAGTGAAAACGCTTGTCTGCTTTTTACGCCTTGCGTTGCAACACCAAGTCCTCGGTGCTGCGGTAGGTGAGCAGCAACGCACCGCGGGCGGCGACGGCGTCGAAGATTTGTTCGACGATTTCTTCTTCGCCGGGCCAGGGGTAGGCGTAGATCAGGCCGAAGTCGTCGGGGTCCAGGCCCAGCTCGTCGTAGCCGTCCGCCACGCCTCGGCCGAGGGTCGCCAGGTCGTCCTGCACATCGGCCAGGTGCTCGGCCGATTCGGGGATGAAGCTGCCGTGGGCGAACGGCACGTCGAGGTCGTGCTCGGCCACGAATTCCTCGGCCTGGGGCACGAGGTCGCGCTCGAGCTCGATCCCGCAGGCCTCGAACCCGAGCTGCGCCGCCAACGCGGCAACGATCCCGAAGCCGCTGCCCCATTCACAGAACTGCTCGGTCGGCGCGAGGCCCGCCTCGTAGACCGCGGCCAGCCCGGTGTAGACCCGCCGGTAGTCGGCCGGCACGAACGCCCCCCCGCCCCCGCCGAAACCGGCCCCGCCCCCGCGTCGCGCCCCGAGGTAATCGCTGATGCGTTCTTCGCCGTCGGCGACCAACGCCTCGCTGCGGTCGGGCAGCGGCGTCTGCGGTATATCAAAGGGGAGGGTGAGCAGGCTCAGGGCGATCGGCCTTCACGGTTCCAGCGAACCGAGTGTGTCCAACAAAAAAACGCCCTGCATCGTTTGCAGAGCGTTTGGGAAGTGCCCCCTCTAGGACTCGAACCTAGGACCTGCGGATTAAGAATCCGATGCTCTAACCGACTGAGCTAAGGAGGCGTGGGGCTGGCGTCGCCAGCGAATCGCTGATTGTAGGGAGGACTCGCTTGCTGTCAAGACCGCCCGTTGTGGCGTGCAGGAACGGCAATTACCATGAAGGGACCGACCCGGACCGAGTTGTTTGCCGAGTCGCCTCATCTGATTTTCTCATCTCGAAAGGCTGATTGATATGTCCGGAGCCGAGTCCACCGAGTCGAACCTGCAGGAGAATCGTCGCTTCGCCCCGCCGGCCGAGTTTGCCGCGCAAGCGCACATCGGGTCGATCGAGGAATACGAAAAACTGCACTCCCGCTCGATCGCCGAGCCCGAGGCGTTCTGGGCGGAAGTCGCGGAGCAGCTGCACTGGTTTAAGCCGTGGGACAAGGTGCTGGAGTGGGAAGCGCCCGACGCGAAGTGGTTTGTCGGGGCCACGACCAACCTCTGCTACAACTGCATCGACCGGCAGGTCGAGGCGGGGCTGGGCGATCAGGTGGCGATCGTGTGGGAGGCCGAGCCTTACGCGGACGGTCAACCCCAAGTCGTGAACCTGACCTACAACGACCTGCTGCGTGAGGTGTCGAAGTTCGCCAACGTGCTCAAGTCCAAGGGCGTGCAGAAGGGCGACGTGGTCACGATCTACATGGGCATGGTGCCCGAACTGGCGATCGCGATGCTGGCCTGTGCCCGGATCGGGGCGGTGCACTCGATCATCTTCGGCGGCTTCTCCGCGTCGGCGATCCGTGACCGGGTGGAAGACGGTAAGTCCAAGCTCCTGATCACCTGCGACGGATCGTGGCGTCGGGCCAAGAACGTGCCGCTCAAGGCCAACGTCGACGAAGCGTTGGAGATGACCGACCTGATCGAGAACGTCATCGTGTACCAGCGCACCGAGTGCGAGGTGCACATGACCGTCGGCCGGGACCACTGGTGGCACGACCTGATGGACGGCATCAGCGACGACTGCCCCGCCGAGGAGATGGACGCGGAGGACCTGCTGTTCATCCTCTACACCTCCGGCAGCACCGGCAAGCCCAAGGGCATCATGCACACCACCGGCGGGTACATGGTGCATACCTACATGACCTCGAAGCTCACGTTCGACCTCAAGCCGGACGACCCCGACGAGTTGTACTGGTGCACGGCCGACATCGGCTGGATCACCGGACACAGCTACATCATCTACGGCCTGCTGCCCAACCGCGTGCGCACGCTCATGTACGAGGGCGCCCCCAACGAGCCGGGCCCCGACCGGTTCTGGGACATGGTCGAGCGGCACAAGGTCACCAAGTTCTACACCGCCCCCACCGCGATCCGCGCGTTTATGAAGTGGGGCGATGAGCATGTCGAGAAGCACGACCTGTCGTCGCTGAAGGTGCTGGGCACCGTGGGCGAGCCGATCAACCCCGAGGCGTGGGTGTGGTACCACGAGAAGATCGGCGGCGAGCGCTGCCCGATCGTCGATACGTGGTGGCAGACCGAGACCGGCGGGCACATGCTCACCCCCCTGCCCGGCGCGACGACCACGACGCCGGGTTCGTGCTGCCGACCCATGCTGGGCATCGATGCCGCCGTCGTGAATTCTGACGGCGAAGAGGTCCCAAACAACTCCGGCGGCATCCTCGTGATCCGCAAGCCCTGGCCGTCGATGCTCCGCGGCATCTACGGCGACCGCCAGCGTTTCGTCCAGACCTACTGGGAGAAGGTGCCGGGCATGTACTGCCCCGCTGACGGCGCGCGTGTCGATCCGGACGGCAACTTCTGGATCACCGGCCGGATCGACGACGTCATCGTTGTCGCGGGCCACAACCTCGGCACGATGGAAATCGAGTCGGCCCTGGTCAGCCACCCCGATGTGGCCGAGGCTGCGGTGGTCGGCTTCCCGCACGACGTGAAGGGCACGGGCATCTCGGCCTTTGTCATCACCAAGGGCGCGGTCCCCGCCCCCGGCAGCGACGCGGCCGAGGCGATGAAGAAGTCGATGTCCGCCCACGTCGCCAAGGAACTCGGCCCGATCTCCAAGCCCGACCAGATCCGCCTGACCGAGGCCCTGCCCAAGACCCGCAGCGGCAAGATCATGCGTCGCCTGCTCCGCGACATCGCTGCGGGCAACGAGATCAAGCAGGACACGACCACCCTGGAAGACCGCGGGATCGTCGAGAAACTGCAAGCCAGCGGGTAATTTTCGACCCCTAGTGGTTTTTACCTATTTTTGAATTTACTCCCTGAGCGCAAAATATACGGGTACCGATTGATTCGGCGTGTTTCGACACGCCTGAACGTCATTTCTTTGGGTTAAGTGGTTCGTACATCTGAGTTAGGTCAAGAGCTGTTTTGCGAAAGGTGCGAGATGCGGTTTTCCTTTGAGGGATGTTGTGTCGTGGTGGGGTTGTGGTGTATCGCGGGTGTGGGGACCGATGCGATTGCGCAGGGGAAGCAGCTCGAAATCGACGTCACGTTTTATGATTTCAACGGCACGAACAACATCGGCGACAAGTCGAGCGGCGTGGGCCTCGCGCCCGACCCAGTCAACACGCACCCCGATTTCGAGTTCGATATGGGTCACTGCTGGGACGCGGTGAATCAGTCGCCGACGTTCCTCGGGGGGTTGGGTCACTCGATCCTCGACACGGGCATCGTGCAAAGCACCTTGGGCGTGGATGGCGTGCCGGTTCACTCCGGGGCGTCCAACACGACCAACAACGACGCGATGCTTTTCGACAAGTGGTACAAGCCGGACGCGGCCTACAACGTGATGCTGAGCGAGACCCTGGTGCTGGACCAGATCGGCAGCTCCAACGTCTACGGCATCGACAGCAACGCCTTCTTCCCGCTCGACGGAAAAGGCCTGGGCAACACCATCAGCCTCGACGCCGACGGCTTGACGCCGGACTGCGGCATCCCGTTCTACAACGGCACCCCGATCGAGTCCGGCCACAACTGGCACTGGACGATGCATATCAGCACCGAGTTCATGTACGAAGGCGGCGAGACCTTCTCGTTCCGCGGCGACGACGACCTCTGGGTCTTCATCGACGGCGAACTCGCGCTGGACCTCGGCGGACTCCACGCCGCCACCGGCGCTTCCGAGCCGTTCGTCTCCGGCTCGATCAACCTCGACGACATCATCGGCCTGGCCGAGGTCGGCACCAACCACCAGTTCGACCTGTTCTACGCCGAGCGTTATCACAACGACTCAAACTTCAAGATGGAAACCTCCATCCCCATCGGCGAAGTCATCCCCGAACCCGGGGCCGCGGCGTTGATCGTGACGGGTCTTCTGGGATTCGTGGCTCGTCGGCGCACTGCGTAATACGCGGTTGATTCGCCAAGCTCCTTCTTGTCTGTCACGCATGCCGTTGACTACGGCATACGGCTGTCACCATGCCGACGGGGTATGATTCTGTACATGAGTCATACCAACCCTTATCTGCGTGGCGGGGGGATCCACCACGTCGCCCTCCGCACCCCCGACTTCGACCGCTCGGTCGCGTTCTACACCCAGACCCTGGGCGCGAGCCCGAAGATGCAGTGGCTGATGGATGGGGATACCCGGGCGGTCATGCTCGACATCGGCGACGGCAACTACGTCGAGGTGTTTGAGCGGGGCGAAGACGACCCGGCGTCGCCGGACGAGGCCCGCCTGCTGCACTTCTGCCTGAGGTGTGACAACCTCGACGAGGTGGTGGAGCGTGTCCGGCAGGCGGGGATGACGATCACGGTGGAGCCGAACGACGTACCGATTGAGAACCAGGCCGAGGCCGGGCCCGCCGCGGTCACGCTGCGTCTGGCGTTCTTCAAGGGACCCGACGGCGAGACCGTCGAACTGATGCAATGCGAGGACCTTTAACATGAGCGAACACACCGCCAAGATCGAGTGGCAGCGCGGCGACGCCGAGTTCACCTACCAGACCTATTCGCGGAACCACACCGTGACCTTCGCCAACGGGCACGTGGTCGAGAGCTCGGCGGCGGCGGACTTTATGGGCGATCCCGAGAAGGTCGATCCCGAGACGATGTTCGTGGCCTCGCTGTCGAACTGCCACATGCTGACGTTCCTGGCGATCGCGGCGAAGAAGCGGCTGGTCGTCGAGTCGTACGTCGACAACGCCTCGGGCGTGCTGGGCACACTGGAGAACAAGAAGATGGCGATGACCACCGTCACGCTCCGGCCCGCGATCGTGTTCGGCGGCGACACCACGCCGGACGCCGCCACGATCGACGACATGCACCACAAGTCCCACGAGCACTGCTTCATCGCCAACTCGGTCAGCTGCGCCGTCAACGTCGAACCGGCGTAAACTGTGAGTTGAGGATCGACCGCATATGTCAGAGAAAACGGCCCCCACCAGCATCGTGATCAACAACAACGGCGGCTGGTGTTGGTACCAGGACGAGCGTGCGTTGATCCACCAGGGCCGGTTGTGGGTCGCATCGGTGGCCAGCGGTCGCGGGCCCGGCGGCAATCAGCGCGTGGGGAATATCGAGGTCTCGACCTACGACTTCGCCTCCGGCCAGACCACCCGCTCGGTCCTGCACGCCCACCTCCAGGAAGACGACCACTGCGTGCCCGGCCTGTACGTCCAGCCCGACGGCCGGGTCCTCGCGGTCTACGGCAAGCACAGCTCCGACCAACTCTGCCGCTGGCGGATCACCGAGTCCCCCAACGACCCCACGACCTGGCTCCCCGAGCGGGAACTCGATGTGGGTGGCAAGTACTGCTACTCCAACCTCTACTCCCTCGACGGGGCGGCCGATCGGCTGTTCAACTTCCACCGCGGTCGCGGCTACAAACCCAACTACCTCGTCTCGGACGACCACGGGGAAACCTGGCGTTACGGCGGGAAGCTGATGACTTGGAACCCGAAGCCAGACGACCCGAAGAGCACCGGGCACGACGGGCGTCGGCCGTATGTCCGCTACGCCTCGAACCACCGCGACACGATCCACTTCGCCACCACCGAAGAACACCCACGCGGCTACGACAACAGCATCTACCACGGCACGGCCCGGCTCATCGACGACAAGATGATGCTCTGCCACAGCGACGGCCGCGTGATCGGCCCCTTGTCCTCCAGCGACAAGGCCGAGCTTCAACCGCCCTCCTTCACCCGGGTCTACGAAGGCAACCGCAACCACGTGGCGTGGACCGTTGACCTGCGACTCGATGCCGAGGGTCTTCCGGTCATGATCTTCTCGACGCAGCGGGACGGCGGCGATGTGCGCGACAACCTTCACGCGGGCGGCAACGACCTGCGTTACCACTACGCCCGCTTCGACGGCGAGCGCTGGGTCGAGCACGAGATGGCCTTTGCCGGCCGGGCCCTGTACCCCCCCGAGGTGGACTATCCCGGCCTGGCGGTGATCCACCCGTATGCCGTGAATACGGTCTACATCTCCACGGACGCGGACCCGGTCACCGGCAAGCCGCTGATCAGTGCCGCCGATCAGCAGCGCCACTACGAGATCTTCTGCGGCCACACCAAGGATTTCGGCAAGACGTGGTCGTGGACCCCGATCACGCAGAACTCCAAGCGTGACAACCTCCGCCCGATCGTGGCCCCCGGCGACCCGAGCCGGGCACCGTTGCTCTGGCTAAGGGGCAAGCTCGACAGCTTCGTGCACTACAACCTGCGCGTCGTGATGCTGGCCGACCCGCCGAAACGCTAATCCATTTCCCGTATCTGCCTGCGGCTATCATTCGACCATGTCCGAACCTGCCGCCGGCATGTCGTTACCCCCCTCCCGCTCGCCCGACCCGGCGATCCATCCGTGGCAGGCGGGCCTCGCCGCGGCGCGGGCCAACGCGGTGCCCGGCGCGGTGCTGAGTGTGTTTGCGGTGGGGTTGCTGGTGAGCTACTGGTACGTCCCGCCGGTCACGGCGGCGTTGAACGCGCTGGCGGATCTGAAAGCAGAGCTGGGCTGGATGTTTGTGGTGCCCAGCACCGCGTTTTTCGGCGGCGTGCTGCCTTGGTTGGTGCAGCGGGCTCGGCCGAGCGTGCGGCGGTTCACCCCGTGGCACCACCTTGGGTTTCTTGTGGTGTTCTGGGGGATCAAGGGCCTGGAGGTCGACGGGATGTACCGCCTGCAGGCGATGTGGTTCGGCCAGGGAAGCGATGTGCTCACGCTGACGAAGAAGATCATCGTGGACATGGGGATCTACTGCCCGATCTGGGCGGTGCCGACAACGGTGGCGGCCTACGCGTTTAAGGACGCGGGCTATTCGCTGCGGGGCATCGGGTTGGGCGGACGGTCGCTGACGCGTTGGAAGCGATGGTGGATGCAGTCCGTGCTGCCGGTGGTGATCAGCAACTGGGGCGTGTGGGTGCCGGCCGTGATGGTGATCTACTGCCTGCCGCTGGCGCTGCAGCTGCCGGTGCAGAACCTGGTGCTGTGTTTCTGGTCGCTGATCCTGGCGTTCCAGGTCCGCGGGGTCACGGAGAACACCCAGTCGCCCAGGTGAAGCGCGGTGTGCTATCGTTGAGGCATGTCAACGGCTCTTTCGGTCAACGTGAATAAGGTGGCTCTGCTTCGTAACGCCCGCTCCGGCGAGGTGCCTTCGGTCGTGGACTTCGCCAGGGCTGCGCTCGACGCCGGGGCCCACGGCATCACGGTCCATCCCCGCCCCGACCAACGCCACATCCGCATCACCGATGTCGATGCCCTCGCGGAGTTGTTAAGTTCACCCGAATACGCCGACCGGGAATTCAACATCGAGGGCAACCCGCTCGACCTCTCCCACGGCGACCACCTGATGCCCATCGTGCGCCGCGTCCGCCCGACCCAAGCGACCCTGGTGCCCGATGCTTCGGACCAGAACACGTCAGACCACGGCTTTGAACTGACCAAGCCCGAAGTGGTCGGCGAACTCCTCCCGATCGTCGAGGAGTTGCGGAGCCAGGGATGCCGGGTCAGTTTGTTCGTTGATCCCGATCCGGCCACCGCCGAGGCGGCCAAGCAAACCGGGGCCGACCGGATCGAGCTCTACACCGAGTCGTACGCCCAGGCGTTCGGAACCCCCGATCAGCGGGCAACGGTGACCCGATTCGCGGACACGGCCGCAGCAGCCAAGAACGCCGGCCTAGGCGTGAACGCGGGTCACGATCTGGATCAAGCCAACCTCGGGCTCTTCCTCGAGCATGTTGGTGGAGTCGAAGAAGTCAGCATTGGACACGCCCTGGTCGCCGAATCGTTATTTTCCGGTGTGGAATCGACCATTGGCTCATATCTAGATTTATTAAACCAGCGATAAGCTCCACTTATACGGCGATTATTACCCACTGGTTGTTTTGATCGCTTTGGGTTTGCCTAAGCTGCTTTTTTTCCCTACCCTTCCGCGTTCGAGCCTGGCTCGACCTCACTTGCATCGGCCCGATGTGGTGGCTTTAAAACTGCCTCTCACGTCCCCTGCCGTCCGATGTGTATACCGCCGAATTGCGTTCTCCTGAACCCATCGGTCTGACTTTCGGGGCCGCTGTCGTTTCGCTGTAGTTCACTTGTGACGCTCAGTTTGCGATCAGTTAAACCTCAAGTTCCCCACGAATAAGTTCCGATAAAAGCTTATCCATGATGTACCGCCCGCACGACAACGACATCACCTTCTACCTGCAGGTCTACCGCGATGTGCGGGAGGCCAAGTGGTGTCTGGCGAACCTGCGACGGGTCTACCCCAACGCCAAGGTGCTGATGGTCTCGGACGGCG
Organism: Algisphaera agarilytica; assembly: GCF_014207595.1. Lineage (NCBI taxonomy): Bacteria > Pseudomonadati > Planctomycetota > Phycisphaerae > Phycisphaerales > Phycisphaeraceae > Algisphaera > Algisphaera agarilytica. The sequence goes on along the minus strand of NZ_JACHGY010000001.1, from coordinate 2,576,307 downwards.
ACGACAACCCCGTCTGGCCCAAGATCGCTCAGCGGCATAACGCCCGGTATGTCGCGGGGGCTCGGCTCTACGCCACGGAGTACGGCGGCCGGATGATCCAGCGCATGCTCGATCTCTATGCCGAGAACCCCACGCCCTACCTCGTGAAGATCGACACCGACACCTGGGTCCACCGCCGGCTGCGTTACCTGCCGACGGGCTGCAAGGTCTTCGGCACGCTGGAGTGGGTCACCTGGGCTGGGCAGGAGCCGCTTGGCTACCCCAATGTTCAGGGCGGCTTTGTGGGCTACACCCGCGAGGCGATCACGCTGATGCGCAGCAGCAAGCTGTTGGTCTCGACCCGCCTGCAGGACTACGATAACACCTACGCCGACGTGGCGGATATCCGCCGTCGCGCCGAGCGGGGTATGGTCTCGTTCGACTTCCTCACCCGCTACGCCTGCAAGGCGCTGGGCATCACCTGTGAGGAGTACGACGAGGTCAAGAGCCAGTACCGCGGCTGGGTCCCCGAGACCGATGGCCAGTTCGCCTTCACCCACCCGCACAAGGAAATCGCCAGCCGTTCGGCGCTGTCACGGCTGGCCCGGGAGGTGATCCCCACCCCGGTCAAAGCTCAGATCCAGCAGGCCGTCACCACCGCCCAATCCCTGGCCGGCATCAGCAAACCGGTGCCCAAGCCACGCCCCGCGGTGAAGCGTCGGCCTCGCCCCTCGACCGCCCGAAGCGATGCGGCCTGACCCGTCTCGCCCCGCCTCAGCCGAGGCCTGAAAACCGATTAACCCTCCTGGCCGCGTTGCTCCTGCAGCGCGGTTTTTGCATCGTGGATCAGCTCGAGCAGTTCTTTAGGCATCGGCTCTTCCGCCCAGGCTTGCTCTAGCGCCGCGGTGTGCTTCTCGATGAGCACTTGGGCCTTGTCCAGCCCCAGCGCCCGTTCGTCCGCATCCAGCTCATCGAGGTTTTCCAACGAGAACCAGACCGCCTGCAGCGTGATGATGTCCGGCACCGCATCCCGCAGCCTACGCCCCGCGTCATCGCTCGGCAGAGCCAACGCCGACTTGGCAAACGTGACCCAGCGCCCGAGCAGCACCGACCACGTTAGACGCTCGGGGTGCAGGGGTTCGTAGTCGGGATCGTGGTTCTGGATCATGAGGTCTCGGGGTCGGGGCTGCTAAACTCAGGCATGAACATAACCACGGCAAAGCCGATTGAACATCCCGCTTCTTCGAAAGCCGTGGGCTGGACTGCCGTGCTGCTTGCGTGGGTGTGCGGGTCGATGCTCGCATGCTCCAGCGCCACCCCCATTGCTGAAGACCAAACCCATCAGCCTTCGCCTCCGGAAACACCGCGAGAGATCTACCCCGGAGTGATCCTCGACCGCGTGAATCGGCACGTGGATGTTCAGGCCACCGTCGTGGGGCGCGAAGTCGACTGGCTGGAACTGCTGGCCTGCCGACCGGGCATCCGTGATTACGAATCGATCGTGGCGGTGGACGCCGAGGCCACCCAGTTGCAAACCGCTTTGATCCTGCTGGGCCTGGAGCCCGGACAACCTGCACGGGCGGAGAAAGACGCAAACGGCGAGCTGCAGTTTTTCGCGCCCCACGGCCCCGAGCTCGAACTGTTTTTCGTCCTCGAAGACCAACCCGATCAACCGATCCCCGCCAACCAGTGGGTAATCGATCAGGAAAACGGCCAGGTCATGCCCGGCAACCGCTGGGTGTTCACCGGCTCGACGATCATCGAGTTCAAAGGCCAAAACCACTTCATGGCCGAAACGAACGGCACGGTCGTCTCGCTCCTGAACTTCGGTGACGAACTGGTCAGCCGCCCCACCACCGACTCCCAGGACGGCGGAACCGAGTTGTGGACCGCGAACACCCCGGTCATCCCGGCGGTGGGTACGAAACTGAAGCTGCGTTTTCAGCCCGCCGAGTGATCAATCGTGCCATCACCCGACTCGCGATAGAACGTTTAACGGGTAACGCGAAACGTCCCGCTCAGCCCGCCGCAGGTGTCTGGGTGATCAACGACGGCTTGCTGGCGCATTCTTCGTCGTCCTCAGCCATGCAGACAAACATCTGTCGGTACACCAGGAAACTGAGCAGCGCCATCACCGGCACGGTCACCGCGCCGACCGCCGGGAAGATCTGCAACGCCAGCAGGATGAAGAACACCAGCCGCAGCCCCCACTTCATCACGAAGTTGCGGCCACGCGGGATATACCGGCGGAACGGCGCGACCAGCGTCATGCGGTACACAATCACCGCCGGGATCACACCGACGATCCAGATCGCGCCGAGCCCGGCACAGATCAGCAGCACCAACGGCACCCGCATGCCGATGCGATCGATGTAGGCCTTGGTGAATTCGGGGTCCTCAAACGGGTCGTCGCCACAGGCCACGCATTTCTGTCGGGGCTTGCGCTCTTCGAGCTTGGTCGCGCAGGTCGGGCATCGTTTCGCGGCGGCGAGTTGGTACGGCTGCGTGACCATGTCCGCGGGGTCGTCGGTGTCGGACTGCCCGAGCCAACCCACATCACAAACCTTGGGGTTGGGCGTCCGGCAGTTGCCACACTTCATCGCGCAGCGGTACATCAACTCGCCACAGTTCGTGCACGGGACTTTGGACTTTTCTTCTTTGCGGTGGACCCACCACTTGATCAGGTAGATAAACCCGGTCGCCAACCCGATGAGGATCAGCATCACGATCGGGAAGAGAATGAAGAAGAACAGGCCGAACAAGGCCCAGAGGTCTTCGCCCCAGCTGATGAGTTTCTGGATGCCCACGTCGTCGTCTTCGTCGGCGCCGATGAGCAGGCCCACGACGAACGACCGGGTCGAGGCGATGACAAAGGTGCCGGCCGCGGAGAAGGCCGCGGGGATCGCCGACCAGGTCAGCCCGGCCGCCAACACGGGCACCAGCGCCAGCCCGCCGGTGGACTCGACCGCCCCGATGATGCTGTTGGCAAATTCGGCGTCCCCCGCGGAGGCCACCCCCATGACCGTGAGCGCAGCCATGACCGGCTTGGCGTATTTGTCGATCTCGTTGAGGATCGCCCGGGCGTCGGGGTTCTTGGTCGCGGCGATCTCCAGGCCCGCCAAAATCCCCAGGACGATCAGGCAGCCGTTGCTGGTGAACCAGGTCGGCGTGGCCCCGGCCACGATTCCCAAGGCCTTGAGCATGCCCGCCTCATTCAAACCGAACGGCAGATGGGGCCCGAGCCTCAATATCAAAGCCGCCGCGAACGCGGGCACGAAGGCCCGGGAGGCGAACAGCCCCATCGATCCCAATGCCTGCACGATCAAGCCCACGAGTAAACTCATGGATTCATGCTACCCGTTCTGAAGGGATTTGCGTATTCGTGTTGACAGCAGCCGGGTCGCCCCCGACAATGTTTTTCTCCCCTGGCTGATCCGTGTTCCCCCAAGGAAGTCCCCCCGATGATTCAAGCGATCCAACGCACCCTGGCAGCCGTTCTCCTCGCAGGTGGCCTCCTGCTCACCGGCGGCTGTGCGACCAACTACAGCAACGATTTGACTCCGGAACTCGCTTCCTATGGCAAGAGCGAAGAACAAGACGCCAACACCTACGCCCGGGTCATCGACAACAATACCCGGACCATCTGGGACGACTTTGCCCGCATCTTCTTCCTCGATAAGAACTCGCGGCTGAACCCCGCAGTGGTGCCCTGATTCGTCTCCCCACACCGTTTTCCCCAAACCTCCGCACCTCGCGGAGGTTTTTTTATCGGCCCAATGCTTGACAATATCGCCTCCAAAGCCGACGCTAGAACCATGCTGACGTACCTAAACCACGGCGAACGCAGCTTTTTCGAGCACCCCACGCTCCCCGTCCGCCGCAAAGGCTGGGAGTTTTTGGCGGTCGTCGAGGGGCGATGTGCCCCCACCGAACGCCCCGGGCAACGCCCGCATCTCGAAGGAGACCGGCTCTGGGCCATGCCCGCCGACGGGGTGCACGGCTGGACGGGTGTCCCCGAGGAGCCCTGCCAGATCCTGGTCGCCCACTTCGACCAGGTTCCCGAGGCATTGAGCCAACATCAACGGGCCATCTCGGTCCCCCTGACGCCCGAGCAGGTCGCCAAGCTCAAGAGCTTGTTCCTGGAGCTTGAGGAAGACTACATCCAGCCCACCGAACTCACTCGGCTGCGGGCCGAACGGCTGCTGCTTGAGTTGTCGATCACCGTCCTGGCGGACCGCGAAAGCAACACCCGGGACACCGCTCAGCACAAGGTCGCGGCGGGCCTGGCGTGGTACGCCGAGCACCTGGCTCAGCGGCCCAGCGTCGAGGACGTCGCGCGGTCGGTCTCGGTCTCGCCCAGCCACCTGCGTCGGCTGTTCATGCAGGCCATGGGTGTCAGCCCGCTCGAAGCGATGAAACAGGTCCAGCACGACCGGGCCAAGCAGTTGATGAAGCGGACCGACCTGTCGCTCAACGCGGTCTCCGCCGCCTGCGGGTTCTCCGCGCAGAGTGTGTTCTCCCGAGACTTCGCCAAGCGCCAGAACATCACGCCCCAGGCGTGGCGCAAGCAGAGCAACGCCAAAGACTGACGCACGCCAAAAATAAATCGCCGGACGCGGAGTCCAGCGATCAAGATCAAAACCGAATCAATTTCCCACTCAGGCCCGCGCGGTCTCGGGGAAGTATTCCTGCAGCGACTTCACGCCCCAGTCGTTCTGACGCAGGGCCGCGATCGCCTGGACCGCGACCTTGGCCGCAGTCATGGTCGTGATCATCGGTACGCCGTTGCGGATCGCGGTCGCCCGGAGCTTGCCTTCGTCGGTGCCGGCACCTTTGCGGGTCGGCGTGTTGATAATCAGTGCCAGCTCGCCGTTCTTCATCAGGTCCAGCGCGTTGGGGCGTCCGCCCTCCTGGATCTTCTTCACGGGCGTGGTCTGGATGCCCTGGTCGGCCAGGTACTTGTGGGTGCCGCGGGTGGTGAGCACCTCGAAGCCCTGATCAACCAGACCCTTGGCCACCTCGGGCAGCGCGGGCTTGTCGCTCTCGCGGACCGAGAGGAAGACCTTGCCTTCCAGCGGAAGCTTGGAGCCGGCCGACATCTGAGCCTTGGCGAAGGCGACGGGGAAGTCGGCGTCGGCGCCCATGCACTCGCCGGTGGACCGCATCTCGGGGCCGAGGATGACGTCCACGCCGGGGAACTTGCCGAAGGGGAAGACCGATTCTTTGATCGAGGTGTGGGTGGGCGTGACTTCTTCGGTGACGCCGAGCTCGACAAGCTGCTTGCCGGCCATGACCTTGGCGGCGAGGCGGGCCCAGCTCACGCCGGTCGACTTGCCGACGAACGGCACGGTCCGCGACGCACGGGGGTTGACCTCGATCACGTAGATCTCGCCGTCCTTCACCGCCCACTGCACGTTCATCAGACCCCGGACGCCGAGCGCCTCGGCCATCTTGCGCGACTGGGCCTTGAGCTGCTCGATGATCTCGTCCGACAGCGAGTACGGCGGGATGGTGCAGGCCGAGTCGCCCGAGTGGATACCCGCTTCTTCGATGTGTTCGAGCACGCCGCAGACCAATGCTCGCGGATCGTCACCGCCAAAGTCGGCGATGACGTCGATGTCGCACTCGGTCGCTTCCGCGAGGAACTTATCAACGAGGATCGGCTGGCCCGCGAGGTCGGACGCGCCGATCGCCTTGGCCATGTAGTACCGGAGTTGGTCGTCGTCGAAGACGGTTTCCATCGCCCGTCCGCCCAGCACAAACGACGGCCGCACCAGCACGGGGTACGTGATCCGGTTGGCGATCTCGATGGCCTGCTCGACGTCGTAGGCGATGCCGTTGGGCGGCTGCTTGACGCCGAGCTCGTCACAGAGGGCGGCGAACTTGTCGCGGTCTTCGGCGAGGTCGATCGAATCGACGCTGGTCCCGATGATCGGCACGCCCGCGGCTTTCAAACCACCGGCGAGGTTGAGCGGGGTCTGGCCGCCGTATTGGACGACGACGCCATGGAGCAGGCCGCCTTCTTCGCCGAAGGGCTTGCCGTTGAGGCGTTCGCAGATATTGAGCACATCTTCCAGCGTCAACGGCTCGAAGAACAGGAGGTCAGAAGTGTCGTAGTCGGTCGAGACCGTCTCGGGGTTGGAGTTGACCAGCACCGCTTCGTAGCCGAGCTCCTGGGCGGCAAACGCGGCCTGAACGCAGCAGTAGTCGAACTCGATGCCCTGGCCGATGCGGTTGGGGCCGCCGCCGAGGATGACGACTTTCTTGGTATCGCTGACGCGGATCTCGTCGTCCACACCGCACGTGCCGTCGCCCTTCGCAAAGGGGGCTTCGTAGGTCGAGTAGTAGTACGGCGTGACTGCTTCAAACTCGGCGGCACAGGTATCGACTAGCTTGTACACCGGCTCGATCTCGAGCTCCTTGCGGCGGGCACGCACGGCCATGATGTTCTCAACCGCGATCGACCCGAGATACAGGTTCGCCAGCTGCGGGTCGCTATAGCCGAGCTGCTTGGCTTCGAACAACACGTCGCGTGGCACGTCTTCGAGCTTGTCGTAGCTGGCCAAGGTGTTTTCGAAGTCGACGAGCTGTTTAAGCTGATCGAGGAACCACGGGTCGATCATCGTCGCTTCGTGGACCTGCTCGACGGTCCAGCCCATCTTGAAGGCGTACCGGATGTAGAACCACCGGCCCTGGGACGGCACTTCCAGCTTGCGGACCAGCTTGCCCGCATCGATGGGGAACTCGACCTTGGTGCCGTCGGCGTGGGTGACGCCGCGCTGGGCGTTGAGCCACTTGTCGTTGGCGTCGAGGCCGTAGCCGTAGCGTTTGATCTCCATAGAGCGGATGCCTTTTTGCATCGACTCTTTGAACGTCCGCCCGATGCTCATGCCTTCGCCGACCGACTTCATCTGCGTGGTCAGGGTTTCGTCGGCCTCGGGGAACTTCTCGAAGGTCCACCGCGGGATCTTGGTGACGACGTAGTCGATGCTCGGCTCGAAGCAGGCCACGGTCTGGCCGGTGATGTCGTTGGGCAGCTCCCAGAGCGTGTAGCCCACGGCCAGTTTCGCCGCGATTTTCGCAATGGGGAAGCCGGTCGCCTTCGACGCTAGAGCGGAAGAACGCGAGACCCGGGGGTTCATCTCGACCACGACCATGTCGCCGTTGGCGGGGTTGATAGCGAACTGGCAGTTCGAGCCGCCGGTCTCGACGCCCACGGCCCGCAGGATCGCCAGCGAGGCGTCCCGCATGAACTGGTATTCCTTGTCGGTCAGCGTCTGGGCGGGGGCGACGGTGATCGAGTCGCCGGTGTGCACGCCCATCGCGTCGAAGTTCTCGATCGCGCAGATGATGACGGCGTTGTCGTCTTTGTCACGCATCACCTCCATCTCGTACTCCTTCCAGCCGAGCAGCGACTGGTCGATGAGCACTTGCGAGGTCATGGAGGCATCCAGGCCGCGGCGGCAGATGTCCTCGAACTCTTCCCGGTTGTAGGCCACGCCTCCGCCGGTCCCACCGAGAGTGAAGGCGGGTCGGATGATCGCGGGCAGGCCGGTTTCTTCGAGCACGTCCCAGGCTTCCTGCATGGTGTTGGCCACGCCGGACTTGGGGCTCTTAAGCCCGATCTGGTCCATGATTTCTTTAAATTGCAGCCGGTCCTCGGCGCGGTAGATGACTTCGCGGGTCGCGCCGATCATCTCGACGCCGTGCTTCTCGAAGGTGCCCGCCTCGTCGAGGGCGCAGGCGCAGTTGAGCGCGGTCTGGCCGCCGAGGGTGGGCAGGACCGCGTCGATGTGCAGGTCGGTGCCCTTGTGCTTGACGATGATTTTTTCGACCGCTTCGGGGTTGATCGGCTCGATGTAGGTCGCGTCGGCGAACTCGGGGTCGGTCATGATCGTCGCCGGGTTGGAGTTGATCAGGACGACCTTGTAGCCCTCTTCACGCAGAGCCTTGCAGGCCTGGGTGCCGGAGTAGTCGAACTCGCAGCCCTGGCCGATGACGATGGGCCCGGAGCCGATGATGAGGATGGTCTTGAGGTCGGTGCGTTTGGGCATGGGCGTACGGGGGTGAGTCGCGGGGGGAGGCGTGGCGCGTCAAAGGCTCCTCGACCGGGGTGCCCGTGGGGCCCTCCAGCAAGACGCGCTAAATTCGCGGCAGTTTAGCGGTTTCCCGGGTGACCTGCTGGCCGAGAAACTTTCAACCTTTCACGTCGATCAGGTCCGCCTTCGGCGAGGGGCCGGAGAGGTCCAGCAGAGCGACCGTGCAGCGTTCGTTGACCCAGCCGCAGCACTCGCCGGGGTTGATGAACAGGACGTCGCGGTCGCCATCGGGACGGCTCTGGATGCTCGGGGTGTGGTCGTGGCCCGAGATGACCACATCTGCCCCGGCCAGGTCGTCGGGCTTGAACCAGTCGATGAAGTGGGCCATCGCGACCGTGGTCGTTCCCGATCCGCAGCCGGGGGTGTCGAGCGTGACGCGGAGCGGGCCGTCAACGATCTGGGGCAGGATTTTCTTGAGGCCGTCGCGCTCGCCGTCGTTGTTGCCGTAGATGACGTGGACGTGTTCGGGGAAGAGTTTGGGCGGCAGGATGTCGGCGTCCGCGGTTAACAGCTTGGCGGCGAACGGAGCGATCAGGTCCCCGGCGTGAAACACGGCGTCGACTTCAAGCCGGGCAAAGAGCTGCAGCGCCCGGCGGAACGTGGGGAGGCGGTCGTGCGTGTCGCTGAGGATGCCGATCTTCATCGCCGCATTACAACCCGTGTCCGACCACGGAGCAAGGAAAACCCATGCCATAAAACAAGCCCCGCTCGTGCATGAGCGGGGCCTGGGAGGTATGGATCAGTTCGAAAGACGCTGAGGTCCACGGATCATTCCACGGGTTTCATCGTGATCTTGCTCTTGATCATCATGTCGATGTCGATCGATTGGCCGTCGGGCAGGTTCATAGTCATGCCGCCCTCCATGTCTTGATCGACGACCGATGAGATCACCCAACCCGAGGCGCGGTCCATGACAACCTGGCCGGTCTGCGTGCCGTTGAACTCGGCGTCCATCTCCATGCCGTTCATCACGACCGGCTCGGCGTCGGGGTGCGGGCCGATGTTGCCCGTCACGCCGAGGGTCGCGGTGGCGTCGTCGAAGTCTTCGAGGGTGTAGTTGGTAGTGATGGACATCGGAGTCATGCCGCTCATCTGCATCGTGTCTTCCCACGCGTCGCCCCGGCTCACCGCCTCGTCGGGGTACATCGCCCCCATCGCCGCGACCATCTGCTTGATCATCTCTTCGTTGAATTGCAGCTTGAACGCCTCTTCGGCGGCCTCACGCTGCGGGCCTTCGGGCAGGTTCATCGCGTCGATCATGGTTTCCTGCAGCTCCGCAACCCCTTCGACGGTGGGGACGTCGCCGTTGGGCAGGAATTCCATCGTCAGCTTCTGGCCCACCAACGCCCCGAAGCTCTGAGCCATCGGGTTGTTGTTTTGGCCCGGGACGTCCGAATCGAAATCGACCGACATCATGCCGCCCATCTTGAACCGGACCCGGTCGTAGTTGATCTCGATCCAGACCCCGCCGTTATCCGACGGGCGGTCGAGGGCGGTGTAGGTCATCGTCATGCCGATGAGCTGGTCCATCTGCATCTGCTGGCCCATCATGTTTTGGCTGATCTTCTGATCGATATCCAGCACCAGCGTCTTGCTCTGGCCGGGCTGCATGTTCATGGTCAGTTCGATGCTGTCCGCCGCCCCCGCCACGGGCGAAATCAGAAACGCCATCAGCGCGGCCATCAGCAGTGAATTCGAGAAGCGATACATAGGAAGCTCCAAAAGAAGGGAAAGTTGAAAATTGTTGCACGATTAGTGTATCGCGGCGGGTTTCGCAGACCTGACACAAATTAGACGTCTCGTGCCCAGAAATGTTGCGCGGCATTCGGTGCGGCTCGCCAAAAAACCGCTCTCAGGGGGTTATGATCCGGGTGATGAGTGATCGACTGCCCCAATTGATGAAGCTGCTGGCCGTGGACCCCGAGGACGCGGATGTGCCGTACATGATCGCCCTGGAACACGCCAAGTCGGGCGATCCCGAGTCCGCAGTGGAGTGGCTGGACAAAGCCCTGGCCCTCGACCCCGGCTACCACTACGCCTACTACCAGAAGGCCAAGATGCTCAGCGAGATCGGCCAAGACGAGGCCGGCCTGGCCGTTCTGGACGCGGGGCTCAAACGGGCCAACGCCGACGGCAACGCAAAAGCGGTCGGCGAGCTCCAGGAACTGCGGCTGGCGATGCAATAAACCGCCTACGGCCGCTCTGGCTCTGGGGTCAACCCTGAAATTCGTTCCTCCGGGCCTCATTCGGCTGGAAAACCGCCGAAGCCGCGTTAATCTTTGGCCTATGAGCAAGCTCAGCTCCTACGAACTCGCCCAGGAACTTGAAAAAGAGACCCGGCGCCCCAAGGGCCAGGGCGACGGCTGGACGCTGGATCAACACCTGACCGAGCACCAGCGGATGGCGACCTGGGTCTCGATCAACGACAGCCCCAAGATCCTGATCGTCTCCCACATCACCCCGGGGCGACGCAAGTTCTGGTTCGCCTTGGGGGCGGTGATCATCGGGATCATCACGGTGTGGGGCTTGGGCCTGGTGCCGCCGATCACCGAGTTCGGCGTCGTGCAGATCGCCATCACCATCGGCACGCTGGCGCTGCTGGTTGCCTCGATCTACGCCTCGTTCGCCCACACCCGGATGGGCATCAACAAGGTCGGCCTCATCGCCCGCCCCTGGCCCCCGGTGCCCGGCCTGGGGGTCGCGGTACCGCTGAACAACATCCGCCGATTCAAAGTGAACAAGCCCGGCGAAGGGGAATCGAAAGATTTCTACGAGCTCGTCGTGCTCACCAAAGACGACGAACAACACCTCATCGTGCCCAAGATCCCGCTCAAGCGCGACGCCTACCTCCTGGCCATGCTTCTCATCGATAAGGTCAAGAAGTACCGCGGCGGCCTGGGCAATCGATAACCGCCATCCAACTGAAGTTGCTCAGCCGCGGTAGCCCGCGACGATCGCGTCCCATTTGCCCTGCGCCTTGAGGACGTGCTCGACCGCTTCACGGGCCGCACCACGCCCGCCGGGGAGCTGGGTCACGAAAGCAGCCATCTCACATAGCTCCGCCGCGGCGTCGGCCACGGCCATGGGGTAGCCCACCTTCTGCATCGCGGGCAGGTCGACCAGATCGTCACCAAGGTAGGCGGTGTGTTCCAAAGCCACGCCCAACGCATCAGCCAGGCGAGCCACCTCTTTCGCTTTGTCCTTGCAGCCCTGCACCACGTCCTGGATGCCCAGCTCACTCATCCGCCGGGCGACGATGTCGCTCTGGCGGGCCGTGATGATCGCAACCTTCACCCCCGACTGCATCGCTGCCCGCAAGCCCAAGCCGTCTTTGGTGTGGAAGTTCTTCGACTCCCCACCTTCACGGTGGTACGTGATCGCGCCGTCGGTGAGAACTCCGTCAACATCGAAGACCAGGAGACGGACGGAGTTGGGATTTGGGGGTTGGGGGTTGGGGGAAGCCATTAAGTATGCTTTCGTAATGAGGCTTGCAGCGCGTTAAGTCGCCGGCCGAGCGTTTCGGAATCGGCTTGCAATTCAACCAACCGATCTGCCTGACTGTATCCCAACTCGATACAGAGTACGAAAAATGTCTCCAACTCGGCCAGCGAGCCACGAGCGATAGACAGATGCCGGAGGTACTCCTTGGTCGAGTCGCGAGCCCATCCCTCGGCGATGTTGGCGGGCACGGAAACTGCAGCGCGTTGCATCTGAGTTACCAATGCAAACCGCTCAATCTCCGGCAATGTTCTCGCCAAAGCGTAGGTTCGTTTAACCACATCGATGCTTTCACGCCAAACTTCCAGATCCTGGTAAGACTTCACGCTCGTCATGCATTACCCCCAAAACCTAACCCCGAAATCCCAACCCCTACTCAGCCTTCAATCACTTTCAGTGCCGCGAGGTCCTGCACGTCGATCAAGCCCACCGGCTTTCCGTCGGCTGCCACGACAGGGATTTCGTCGAAGCGTTTTTCACGCACGATGTGCACCGCGTCGCGGACGAGTGCGGTGTCGGATAGCGTCGTGGGGCTGGACGTCATGATTTGGTCGATCGGCTCGGACCAGACCTGGGGGCCGGTGCGGATCAGGGCGGTGCGGAGGTCGCCGTCGGTCACGATGCCCGCGAGGGTGCCGTCGGGGTGTACGACCAGCAGCGCCCCGGGGCGACGCAGGCCCGAGTCTTTGGCGTGTTGCTCAGCCAAGGCGTAGGCGTCCTGCACCACCGTACCCAGGTCGATCAGCGACAGGTTCTGACCGGCGGCAAAACGCATGGCCTCGACCACGGGCGTGAGCTGCCGGCCGAGCCCGCCGCCGGGGTGGAATTTCTGGAAATCGTCCGCAGTGAACCGCCGGGCCCGGCTCACAGCCAAGGCCAAGGCGTCACCCAACGCCAGCATCGCGGTGGTGCTGCTGGTCGGGGCGAGCTCGTGAGGACAGGCCTCGGTGATGTCGCCGACCGGGAGCGTGACGGTGGCCTGTCGCGCGAGCCCGTTGCCGGGGCCGTCGTTTTTCGTCAGCGCGATCATGGGCACGCCGTCTTGCTTGAGCAGTTCCGCCAAGGTCACGAGTTCTTCGGTGTTGCCGCCGAAGGACAGCAGCAGGACCGCGTCGCCCCGGCGGATGCGTCCGAGGTCGCCGTGCATCGCCTCGACCGGGTGAAGGAAGTGTGACGGGGTGCCGGTGCTGGAGAACGTGGCCGAGAGTTTTTGGCCGATGAGCCCGGACTTGCCCAGGCCCGACACGACCAGGCTCCCGCCGCCCGGGGCCTCGGCCGAGGGGCCCGACGTCGCATCGAGCACCAGCTGTACCGCGGCGGTGAAGCTCGGGCCGATCTCGATCCGGCGGATCGCGTCGGCCTCGGCGTTGAGCACCTCGCGGGCAAATGCGGCGTAGTCGGTTTCGCCGGATTTCGGATTGGGGGTTTCGGATTTCGGGGACATTGAGCGATTAGGTTAACATGAACCTGCCTTTTTCCGTCAACGAGCGAGATATGACCGATCCAGAACCCGGTGTTTCGGCAGTTCCGAAATCCGAAACCCCCAATCCGAAATCCACCGACTACCGCGTCCAGCTCGACGCCTACGCGGGGCCGTTGGACCTCTTGCTCTACCTGGTCAAGCGCCACGAGATCGACCTCCAGGACATTCCGATCGCTCAGCTTACGGAGCAGTACCTCGAACACCTCCGTGTGATCCAGGCGGTGCCCGGGGCGATGGACGTGGACCGGGCGGGCGAGTTCCTGGTGATGGCCGCGACGCTCGTCGAGATCAAGAGCGCCCTGCTCATGCCCCAGGTCCAGGCCGAGACCGAAGAGGGCGAAGACCCCACCGAAGAAGCCAACGTCGACCCGCGTTTCGAACTCGTCCAGCAGCTGCTGGCCTACAAGCGGTACAAGGACGCCTCGATGGCGCTCGACCAGCGCCGCAGCGAATGGGACGTGCGCTTCCCCGCCGTGGCCAAGACGCCCAAGCCCCCAGCCGCCAGCCCGGAAGACGAGGCCGAGGACTCGGCCAAGCCGGTGGACCTCGACCTTGAAGACGTGAACGTCATGGACCTGTGCGCCGCGTTCGGCCGGATGCTCGACGCCATCGGGTTCACCGGCGACCACGAAGTCACCTACGACGACACCCCGATCTCCCTCCACGCCGACGACATCGCCGACCGTCTCGAACGCGACGGCGGAACCGACGGCATGACGCTCCGCGAGATCTTCGTCGGCCGCAAATCACGCAGCGAGATGATCGGCCTGTTCCTGGCGACCCTCGAACTCGTCCGCCAACGCCGCGTCCAGGTCGTTCAGGCCGACTTCGGTGGCGACATCAAGCTGCAGCTCCGCCCCGAGTCGGATCGCAACGACCTTGACGATCGTGACGATCAGGCAAGCACCGACTGGCGCAATCCTGAGACCGGCGAGATCGAATACGAGTGGCCGGACGAGGCGAGCCGGTTGCGCGCCGAGAAACGCGCAAAAATCCGCGCAACTTATGCAGCCAAGGGTCAGTCGCCGCCCGACGATGCCGATGACATTGGGGATGTTCCCACCCCCGGAAAACAAGCCGACCCCGGAAACGAACCCGACGCCGAAGAACTCGACGACTGACGCCTCCAACGAGGCGCCGCGTTCGCTGACCTTCTGGGACGCCACACCCAACCCGCGTGGCGACTCCCCGACCCACACCACCCCACCGACTTCGCAGCCCGATGTCGCCGCGACGGACATCAACGCCGGGCCGGGCTTGTCGCTCACGTTCAGTGAAGCGGCCGACCCGCCGCCAAGCGAATCCCCGAAGCCCCCGCGCCGCAACCACGCCGACGGCCTGGGGCTCTACGAATCGCACATGCACACCCCGCTGTGCAAGCACGCCAAGGGCGGCATCGAGCAATACGCCCAGGTCGCCCTGAAACGCGGCCTGTCGGGTGTCATCGTCACCTGCCACAACCCCATGCCCGACGGCTACGCCGCGGACATGCGCATGGACGAAGCGCAGCTCGATGAATACGTGATGTACGTTGACCGCGCCCGCCACGTCATGGAAGGCCGCGTCGATGTTCGGCTCGGGCTCGAGGCCGATTACGTGCCGGGCTACGAGACCTATCTCGAAAAACAACTCGCCTCGCACGACTTCGATTTCGTGCTCGGTTCGGTGCACCCACAGGTCCCCGAATACCAGGCGAAGTACTACGAAAAAGACACGTTCAAGTTCCAGCAGCTGTACTTCCAGCACCTGGCCGACTCGGCCGAGACGGGGCTGTTCGATTCGCTGGCCCACCCCGACCTGATCAAGATGCTCATGCCCCGCCACTGGAGCGTGAGCAAGATCCTCGGCGACGTGTGCAAGAGCCTGGACCGCATCGCCGCGACCGGCGTCGCGATGGAGTTCAACACCTCCGGCTGGCGTCGCCCCATGAACGAGGCCTGCCCCGGGTCGCGGATCCTTTACGAGATGGCCCGCCGACGTATCCCCATCACGCTCGGCTCCGACGCCCACTCGCCCAAGCGTGTCGGCTCCAACTTCCGCCAGGCCCTGCGTCTCATCCAGGCCGCGGGTTACCGCAAGATCAGCGTCTTCCTGCAACGCGAGCGCCACGACCTGGACATCGCCACGGTCTACCGCCAACTCGTCCCGGAAACGCCCGCCGCTCCGGTCGAAGCCTGATCCTTCATCCGATAACCAAATACCACGCTCAATCCCGATTCGAGGGAACGCCGATAGCGTTTGCATGAGCAGCTTCTCCGCCGCCGACGCCAGCGCCCTGACGCAATCGACCATCGCCGCCGAGGTGAGCATGGCCGTGGCCAAGAAATCGCTGGACCACCAGAAGCAGCAAGGCGCTGCCGCCCTGTCGCTGCTCGACGCCGCGTCGCAGATCGCCGCCCAGCCGATCGACCCCAGCAAGGGGCTGGCGATCGATGTGACCGGCTAATCGAACACACCCGACATCGAAATCCAAGATCAATCCGGTCGCTGTCCCGTGCTCGGCCCGGCGCTATTTCGTCTGGCCTCGTTGACACAGGATTCATTTCCGCATCGAAGGGAATTACTTCGCCGGCGAACGCTTGGGCAGCTTGGCATCCAGCCGCTCCGCCAAGGCCTGGGCCAACGCGGGCTGCTCCTCCGCGAGGTTGCGTGTCTCCGCTTCGGGCGTGGTGTGGTCGTACAGCTCCACCGCCCCGCTGTTGTGCAGGACCAGGCGATGGGTGTCGGTCCGGAGCGTCCGCCCAGGGTGGTGGTAGCTGACCGCCTCGTGGCCGACCGCGGCCGGGTCCTCCAGCATCGCACGCAACGAACGCCCATCGGCAAACTCGGGATTGGCCAGGCCGACGAGATCACTGAGCGTGGGGAAGATGTCGATCGTCTCGACCACCGCGTCGGTAGCAACGCCCTGCTGCTGCATCTGGTGACTCACCACGATCAACGGCGAACGCAGCGATTCTTCGTACAGCGTGTGTTTGCCCCACACCGCGTGTTCCCCGAGGTGCCAGCCGTGGTCGCCCCACAGCACCACGATCGTATTCTCCGCCGCCCCACTCGCTTCGAGCCTTTCGATCAGCCGACCCACCTGGGCGTCGACATACGTCACACAGGCCGCGTAGTGCCGACGCACCTCATCAGCAAAATCGGCGTCCACGTTCGGGTCGCGGTCCCACAGGAAGTAGCGGTTGAATTCACCCGACCCGTGCCACGTCGAGACCCCCTTGGGCTTGGCGGGGTGCGGGATCGGCGGGAGTTCAACGCCGACGTACGGCTGCATGTAACGGGCCGGGGCACCGAACGGCAGGTGCGGACGGATGAAACCCACCGCCAGAAAGAACGGCTTGCCGCTGTCCGCCGCCAGCTCATCGAATTGGCGGATCGCCTCTTCGGTGATCAGGCCGTCGGGGTAGATCGAGTCGTCGCCCTCCGCGGATTGATACACATGCATCGCCCCGGGCTTCTTCCGAACTTCACCGTGGGCCAACCCGTGCATCGCGCCAACCGGCGTCTCCCAATCCCCCGCAGGCATCAGGTGTCGGTCCCAGGATTGGGGCAGCTCGGGCCGATCGTCCTGATTCCATCCATTGCCCATCCGCCCGCCAGGGAAGTGCGAAATCTTGCCCACCGAGACGGTGGTGTAGCCGTGCTGTCGGAACCACGCCGGCATGGTCGGCGGCACATCGGCGCCGCTGTTCAGTCGATCCGCCCGATCGCTCAACGCCTTATTCCCCACCGGGCCGTACAGGCCGGTGAGCAGGGCATACCGCGAAGCGCCGCACGTCGGAGCCTGCACGTAGTGCCGGTTGAACTGTCGGCCGCGCGCCGCCAATTGATCGATGTGCGGGGACTGGATGTAGTCTTTGCCGTAAGAGCCCAACTCGGGGCGCAGGTCATCGATGCAAATCAGCAAGACGTTGGGGCGAGCCGGCTCCGGCTGGGCCGATACCGGCACCGCCAGGATGAAGAGCGCCACGAAACACCAGCCCAGAATCATCGCGTTTGTTTTTCGCATCGGAATCCCACTAAATCAATAGAGACAAAACCCCTCAGAATGAGGGATTCGAGCGTCAATTATTTAGCATTAACCCCGCGTGTCAATCCACCACGGTGATCGCACCCGAGACGACTTCGACCACGCGTTCGTGGAACTTGCCGTTGGTCGCGATGATGCCACGGTTGTTTTCCAGCGTTCGGCCGAGCGAGAAGTCCACCGGCTTGCCCAGGACGTCGGTGACGGTGCCGCCCGCTTCTTCGACGACGATCATGCCCGCGGCATGGTCCCAGATTTTTTCGCGGTAGCCCGGGCGCGTGGGCAGGCGGAGGTAGATCGCGGCGTTGCCACGAGCGACCGCGGCGTACTTGCACTGGCTGTCGATGCGGTACGGCTCGGCGGTGATGCCGAGTTCCGAGGCGATTTTCACCGAGGCGTCCTGGTCGCTGTGGCCGGACTCGACCGATTCGCAGAAGTTGGCTTGCGAGACGTCTTCGATGTCGCTGACGCCCACGGTTTCACCGTCGGTACCTTCGCCGTCGATCGAGAGTTTCTTGGCCCCTTCGCCGCGGACGGCGGTCATGAGCAGGCCGCCGTCGAGGTTCGGGCAGCCGAGCACGCCGAGCACGACCTTGCCGTTTTCGATGAGGCCCAGGGCCACCGCGTACTGCTCGCCGCGTAGGAAGCCCTTGGTGCCGTCGATCGGGTCGAGGGTCCAATAAGTGGTGACGCCGGGGTCGCTGGCGGGGTCGAACCCGCCGTGGTCGATCGCTTCGAGGGCCTCGGCTTCGCTCATGCCCGCGTGCTGGGCGACCTTGGCCCGCAACTCGGCCGCTTCGTCTTCCCGCAGTTCCTTGGAATCTTCCTCGCCCACCACCGGCACGCCGGGGAACGCCGCCTTGAGCGCCCCGCACACCACCGCCTGCGACGCGAAGTCGGCCACGGTAACGGGCGATTTGTCCTTTTTCTCCAGCGTCGCGGCCGTCACCAGGTTGGCCTGGACCTGCTGGCAGACCTTCGAGGCGGCACGAACGGCGGACACAGCGATTTGAAGCTCAGATTCGTATTTCATGGTGCTGAGTCTATCGGATAACTTAACTCGGCTGGCCAATAAGAATCTGTGAATCAATAACCCGCCGCGCCCATCTGGCTGCCGGTGGCGAGGTTGAGGAAGCGGGTGGTCGGGCCGTGGAAGTTGAGCTTCACGGTGCCGGTCGGGCCGTTACGCTGCTTGTTCACGATGACCTCGGCGATGTTGTTGTCTTCGTACTCCTCGTCGCCGCGGTGGTAGTAGTCCTCGCGGTGGAGCATCATGATGACGTCAGCGTCCTGTTCGATCGAGCCCGACTCCCGCAGGTCGCTCATGCGGGGGCGGTGGCCTTCACGCTGCTCGGCCGCACGGTTCAGCTGGCTCAAACACACAACGGGGACTTCGAGCTCACGGGCGAGCGCCTTCACGCCACGGCTGATCGCCGAGACCTCGTTCTGACGGCCGTCGCGTCCGGCACTCGGGGCGGACATGAGCTGGAGGTAGTCGATGAAGACCGCCTGGATGTCGTGGCGTTGTTTCATCCGCCGTGCCTTCGCACGCAGGCCCATTAGCGTGAGGCCCGCGGTGTCGTCGATGTAGATCGGCGCCTCGGAGAGCTCGCCGACGGTCAGCGTCAGCTTGCCGAAGTCGTCGCGGCTGAGCATGTTGCGACGCACCTTGTTCGAGTCGACGCCCGACCGCGAGCAGAGCATCCGCTGGGCGAGCTGCTGCTTGGACATTTCCAAGCTGAAGATCGCCACCGGCACCTTGTTGATCGCCGCCATGTGCTCGGCGATGTTCACGGCAAACGCGGTCTTACCCATCGACGGGCGGGCCGCGATGATCACCATCTCGCCGGCCTGCAGGCCGTTGGTCATCTCATCGAGCTCGAAGAAGCCGGTCTCGAACCCCGTCACCGCCCGGCCGTCTTCGCGCTCGAGCTTCTCGAAGGTTTCTTTGAGCAGCACGTCGATCGCTGCCGGCTCATCGTCGCCCTTCTTCTCGGCGATCTCGAAGATCTGCGTCTCGGCCCGGTCGAGCAGGTCGTACACCGGCTCGTCGCTGTGGTAGCACTCGTGCAGCACCTGGCCGGTTGTCTCGATCAGGCGGCGAAGGATCGCTTTGTCGCGGACGATCTGGGCGTAGCGTGTCGCTCCCGACGAATCGGGCACCGCGTCGACCAGTGACAGCAGCGCTTCCAGCCCGCCGACCTCTTCGAGCATCTGCTTGTCGGCCAGCTTCTGGTTGAGCTGGACCATGTCCACCGATTGGGACTGGTCGTACAACTCGACGACGGACTCGAAGATCGCGGCGTGGGCGGGCTTGTAGAAATCGTCAGCCCCCTTGAGCACCTGCAGCACGTCGCCGACGACCTGCCAGTCGAGGATCATAGCGCCCAGCAGGGCCATCTCGGCCTCGAGCGCGTGAGGCGGCTGCTTGTCGAACAGCGGGCCGATCTCGATCACGCCCTTGCGTTTGCGATCCCGGTCTCCGAATTCAAAGCTGCTGGCCGTGCTCATAGGAATCTCCAACAAGACAGTTTAACCGGCCCGAGCCTGAGCCCGGCCGTGTCGGAAAAGCGTGGAAAAGCTGACGAAACAACGGTGGGCGATGCCCACCCTACTTCACACCCCACGCCAGCCGGAGGCCGCGGAGCGGAATCACTCGGCCGGGGGCAGGTGGTCGCAGAACTCGGCCAGCTGGTCGAGGCTGGGGCTGTGGGCGTTGCGGACGTAGTAGCCGCTGGTGCCCACGCCGGTGCAGAGACATTCTTCGATCGGCAGGCCCGCGAGCAAGCCCAGGCAGAAGCCGCCGTTGAAGTTGTCGCCTGCGCCGGTCGAGAGCTTGGGCTTGGCGACAAACGGGCCGAGGAACGAGGCAGTCTGGACACCACCCTCGGCGTCGAGCATCGCGGCCGCCGCGCCCTTCCGGGGGTGAATGACGCAGCAGTAGATACCCATCGCCTCGCGGATCGCAGCGGCAGAAGCCTCGATCGCCGCTTCCGGGTCGCTCGGCACATCCAGGCCCAGCACTTCCGAGGCCTGGGTCGATTCGCTGAGGTTCAGGCCCAGGGTCACGTCCGCCGCGCCCTGCAGTTTCGAGAGCAGGTCCAACGCCCCGCGGATGTCGGCGGGCGTCCGCTTGGCGGGGTCGGCCAGGTCGACAAAGATTTTCTTGCGTTCGGCTGCATTCTCGGCCGCGAGCAGGTCGCCGATGTGCGACCAGATGGTTTCGACCTTGTTGAGCATGGTCCAGTTGGCCAAGCCGATCAGTCGGCTGCGGTGGACGAGTTGGGCAAACATGTCGGCCCCGACCGCCGTCTCGACCGTCGGCCAATCGAGGTTGCTGATGGTTTCGTACTTGCCCAGCATGAGCTTGCCGTCATCGAACTCCAGCGCATCGGTGAAGCCGGGCTCGGCGACGCTGAAGACCTCGGCCGCCTCGGAGAACTCCTTGAACACCGGGTGGATCGACGGGTAGCCCAGGCAGCCGACGTAGCTGATCGCCACTCCGGCGGAGGCCAGCGCGTTGGCCATGATCGGGCCGTTGCCGCCGAGCTTTTCGAGGTTGACCACCAGCTCGTAGTTGCTGGACTGCCCCGCCTTGGCGGACACCCGGGCGCCGAAGTCGGCGATGGTCGGAATCGGGTCGAAGCTCTCGACGCTGTGGCGTTTGTCGACCACCGAGATGATCGAATCGACAAAGCCGTCGAAGCCGATCAGAGCGGGCGAAGGGTTGGGCTGCGCCGCGAAAGCTCGGAGGCCCGCGGCGGTGGATTTAGCGATATCGGCGCGATCTTTCATAGGGGCGAAGCGTATCAAAATCGATGGGCTTCCGCCCCAAACTTCGCCGAGAATTCACGCGATCAGCCGGGCAGATGGTCTACGATAAACAAAGGATATTGACATCCCCCCACGGAGCCTGGGCATGAAACTCCGTCCCCTTCCGTCCCTTGTCATCCTGTTCCTTATCGTTGGCATGGCCCTCCCCGGAGCCGCAGGAAGCCACGCCACGATGCTATGCGCCGCTCAGTGGCCGGAGTATTTTCCCTCGGTGTTCGCGGTGGCCGAACAGGACGACGCCACGCCAACCCCCGCCCTGCTCGCTGACAATGGCGAATCCGTTCTCGATGAAACGGGGGATCAGGATATCCGGTGGCGGCCCGAGTCCTTTGTCTCGTTCGCGTACGGCGACGAAGGCGGTGCCGTGCAGGCTCATGTCGGAGCCTCCTACGAATTCGACCCGGTCAACCGCGTCGAGGTCGTGCCGCAGCTCGGGTTCGGCGTGGCCCAGAACACCGACCAGGACCGGCCGTGGATCACGTCGTTCGACCTGCAGATGCGCTGGACGCCGTGGGAATACGACGGGTGGGAGGCGTTCCTGGAGTGGGGGGCCGGGCTGCAATACGTCGGCCCGGAAAGCATGCCCCGCTCGGGCACGCACGCCAACGGCCGGCTCCGCGCCGGGGTCGGTATCCGCTACGACCTGGAAGAACGCATGGATCTGCTCGCCGGGGCGGGCTGGCTGCACATGTCCAACGGCAACGCCCTGCAACCCAACGTCGGCCACGACGGGCCGATGTTTTACCTGGGCTTGAGCTGGCGATTCTGAGCTGCGGCTATTCCCCGGACTGCGCTTTGGCGCGCTGCTCAAGAAACGTCTTGGCGGGGATCGGGAACAGCAGCAGCAGCAGGACATCGCGGTGGGATTTGATCAGCTCGCCGCAGTCGCGGTAGAGCTTGGCGATGTCGGTATCCGGAACGCGGTCGGCGGGTCGGCCGTGGAAAGGCGGCTTGCCGTCGGACACCGCGGCGAGCACCTGCGGGTCGACCGGGCCGGGTAGTTTGCCGTAGTGGCCCATCATGACGTCGCGGAACTGCTGGCTCACGATGCGGTACGGCTTGCCCTGGATCACGTTGAACGCCGCCTGCGTCCCGACAATCTGGCTGGTCGGCGTGACCAGCGGCAGGTAGCCCGCGGCCTTGCGCACCCGCGGCACCTCTTCGAGGATGGCGGGGAGCTGGTCGAGCTGGCCCTGCTCTTTGAGCTGGTTGTGCAGGTTCGAGATCATGCCGCCGGGGATCTGGCCCTCGAGCTGGGACTTGTCGATCGCGGGGTAGCCCTGCGGCTCCATGATGCCCTGCTCGATCAGGTCGATCGCTTCGTCGCAGGATGCTTTGTCTCGTTTCTTGAGCAGAGCGATGGCCTGCTTGACCTTCTCCCGCACCTCGGCGGTCGGCTCGGCGGGCCAGGATCGGCCGGCGTGGTCGGGGTCTTTGTCGACCTCACGCAGTTCTTCCCGGATCTCGCGGAGCTTCGCGTCGATCTCGGGTGCAGTCGAGAAATCGACGTTGGTCTCCATGCCCAACTCATCGGCGAAGTACTTGATGAGCTCGGCCGGGGGCTGGGCGGTGCCGTGGGCCATCGGGCCGTAGCAGGTGTCGAGGTGATCGACGCCGGCCATCATGGCGACGACGTAGCTCGCGGTGGCCAGGCCGTTGGTGCAGTGGCTGTGCATCGTGAGTTCGACGGCGGGGAACTCCTGCTTGATCGCCTCGATCAGTTCCCAGGCATCGGACGGATGCAGCAGGCCGGCCATGTCCTTGATCGCCAGCGAGTCGGCCCCGGCCTCGATGACCCGCCGGGCGAAGCTGATGAAGTGCTGGCGGTCGTGCACCGGGCTGACGGTGTAGGACATCGCCGCCTCGGCGTGGCCGTTGTAGGTCTTGGTCGCCATGATCGCGGTGACCAGGTTCCGGTGGTCGTTGAGGGCATCGAAGATGCGCATGCGGTGCGTGTTGACGACCAGCTCCGTGGGCGAGAAAGCCTCGGCCGCGGTCGCCAGATTGAAACGCTTGGGCGTGCCGGTGCGGATGGCTTCCTTGAGAAACTCGCTGACCACGTTGTCGGGGTACGGCGTGTAGCCAAAGAGGTTCTGCCCCCGGCAGAGCGAACGGATCTGGATCGGCCGATCGGTCTCGTCGAGGCAGGCCCGCAGTTGTTCGAGGCGCTCAAACGGGTCGTCCCCGGTGAACCGCAGCGACGAGTCGAGCACCGCCCCGCCCCAGAGCTCCAGGATCGAGTACCCGCTGTCACGGATCAGCGGCAGCACCCGCAGCGACTGCTCGGTCGACATCCGCGTGGCCAGCAGCGATTGGTGGCCGTCACGGAGGGAGCAGTCGATGAGGGAGATGCGGTCGGGCATGTGAGCATGATATCGCCTGTTCGGGTGGAAATACGGCCCCCCGCTCAGCCGGTAAACTGAGCGGTCCCATGAAATACGATTTCCAACAGATCGAAGCCAAGTGGCAGGCCCGCTGGGCCCAGGACCAGACCTTCCACGTCGGGAACCCCGGCGACGAGGGCTTTGACGCCAGCAAGCCCAAGTTCTTCTGCATGGACATGTTCCCCTACCCCTCGGGCGTCGGGCTGCACGTCGGCCACCCGCTGGGCTTCATCGCCACCGACATCGTCGCCCGGTACAAGCGGGCCCACGGCTTCAACGTCCTGCACCCCATGGGCTTCGACGCCTTCGGCCTGCCCGCCGAGCAGTACGCCATCGAGACCAACGTCCACCCCCGGATCACCACCGAGGCCAACATCGAGAACATGGTCAAGCAGCTCAAGCGGCTGGGCATGGCTTACGACTGGGACCGCAGCTTCGCCACGACCGACCCCGAGTACGTCAAGTGGACCCAGTGGATCTTCCTCCAGATGTTCCACAGCTACTACGACCCGCTGCAGAACAAGGCGCTGCCGATCGCGCACCTGATCGAGAAGCTCCAGGGCGAGGACTACTACATCACGTTCAACGGCGACCTCACCTGGTCGGGCATCGATGAGGACATGGAAGCCATCGCTGGGGAACGCATCGGCGTGCACAAGTGGCACGAGCTCGACGCCGACCAGCAGCGGCGGCTGCTGGATGAGTACCGCCTGGCTTTCCTTGCGGACGTCGAGGTGAACTGGTGCCCGCAGCTCGGCACCGTGCTGGCCAACGAAGAAGTGACCAACGACGGCAAGTCCGAGCGTGGCAACTTCCCGGTGTACAAACGGCCGCTGAAGCAGTGGATGCTGCGCATCACCGCGTATGCCGATCGACTGATCGAAGACTTGGACGACGTCGCATGGCCCGAGCCGATCAAGCTGCTGCAGCGCAACTGGATCGGCAAGTCGATCGGCGCGGAAGTCGATTTCTCGGTTGCACCTTTAGCCCCCGGCTTTGCCGGGGAGCGCGACACAACCGACCCCCCGGCAAATCCGGGGGCTAACGACGAAACGATCACCGTCTTCACGACCCGCCCCGACACGCTGTTCGGCGCGACCTACATGGTCCTCGCCCCGGAGCACGACTTGGTCGACGTGATCACCACGCCCGAGCAGGCCGAGGCCGTGAAGGCTTATCAGGCCGATGCCGCGGCGAAGACAAGCGTCGACCGCCAGGCCGACAAGGAAAAGACCGGCGTCTTCACCGGCGCCTACGCCACCAACCCCGTCAACGGCGAGTCGATCCCGATCTGGATCGCCGACTACGTCATGATGGGCTACGGCACCGGCGCAATCATGGCGGTGCCCGCGCACGATGAGCGCGACCACGCCTTTGCCGTGAAGTTCGAATTGCCGATCATCGAGGTCGTGCAATCCCCCGCCGACCACGACATCCAGGCCCAGGCCTGGACCGGCGACGGCGACCTGGTGAACTCCGCCAACGACGACGTCTCGCTCAACGCCAAACCCGTTGCCGAGGCCAAGAAGCTCATCACCGATTGGCTCTCCTCGAAGGGTCAAGGCAAGGCCAAGGTGCAGTATCGCCTACGCGACTGGCTGTTCAGCCGACAACGTTACTGGGGCGAGCCGTTCCCGATTCTGCACGGGCCCGATGGCGAGCTGCGGGCCGTGGATGTGGCCGACCTGCCGGTGAACCTGCCGGAGATGGAAGACTTCAAGCCGCGCGGCACGGACGATCCGGATGCGCCGCCTCAGCCCCCGCTCGGCCGTGCGGGCGACGACTGGAAGACCGTCTCGATCGACGGCGTCGAGTACACCCGCGAGCTCAACACCATGCCCAACTGGGCCGGCTCGTGCTGGTACTACCTGCGCTACCTCGACCCGAAGAACGCCGACGCACTCGTGGGCGAGGCGGCCGAGAAGTACTGGATGCTCAGCGAGAAATCCTCCGGCGGGTATCACGCCGGCGGGGTCGACCTCTACATCGGCGGCGTCGAACACGCCGTGCTCCACCTGCTCTACGCCCGGTTCTGGCACAAGGTCCTCTTCGACCTCGGCCACGTCTCCACACCCGAACCCTTCGGCAAGCTGTTCAGCCAGGGCTACATCCAGGAAGACGCGTTCCGTGACGAAAGAGATGTGTATGTCGATGCGTTCTCAGTCGTAGATGAAAACGGCAAAAAGGCCTTCGATCTCGACCGCCGCGAACGAGAATCCGCGAAATTCTTCTTCGATGGCAAGCCTGTGAAACGGGTCTACGGAAAAATGGGTAAATCACTGAAAAATGCGATTGCCCCAGACGATGTCTGCGAAGAGTACGGCGCGGATACGCTTCGCTTGTATGAGATGTATATGGGGCCGCTGGAGCAGTCCAAGCCCTGGAACACCCAAGACATGGTCGGCGTCCACCGCTTCCTCAACCGCCTCTGGCGCAACTTCGTCAACGAAGACACCGGCGAGTCGCTGATCGACAACCACGACGCCCCGGACGACCTGCTGCGTCTGACCCACAAGACCATCAAGCGTGTCACCGACGCGATGGAGTCGATGAGCTTCAACGTCGCCATCGCGGCGCTGATTGAGCTCAACAACGCGCTGGTGCCGCTCGAGCGCGTGCCGCGGTTCACCGCCGCGGCGATGCTGCAGATGCTCGCCCCCATGGCGCCGCACGTCGCCGAGGAACTCTGGGAGCGGCTGCCCCACGCCACAGACCACACGCCCAAGGACACCATCGCCGACGCCGGCTGGCCCCTGTACTCCGAGAGCCTGCTCGTCGAAGACACCATCGAATACCCCGTGCAGGTCATGGGCAAGATGCGGGGCAAAGTCACCGTCCCCGCCGACGCCGACGAAGACGCCATCGTCGAAGCCGCGAAGGCCGAGGAGAACGTCGCGGTCCACCTCGAGGGCAAAACAATCCGCAAGGTCATCGTCGTCCCCGGCCGCATGGTGAACCTGATCGCCAACTGATCCGCGTAAAATTCCTTGCGATCGTCTAGGTCGTAACTCAATAGCCGGGACGCTACGCGTCCCCGGCCATCCCATGCCGCGACCAGCGATACGTAGCGCCGCGGCTATGATCAGTGTGCCACATGTCCTTCAACTGCAGAGATGTCCCATGCGTGAAGACGAAGACATCTACGAACTCAGCGAAGAAGATGCGCTCGACGACACCCCGTCCGCCTCGGGCGAGTACGAGCTCGGCGAAGTCTCCGACAACCCGCCCCGCGGCGACCTCGAGATCATCATGCACCCCGCCCGCTATTGCCGTGCGTGCGGGTTCGATCTCACCCTCGTTGAGGTCAGCCCCTGCCCCGGCTGCGAAAAAGAGTTCGACCCGAACGACGACTCCACCACCCGCGACACCCCCCTGCCCACGCAGGACAACTTCTTCCTCCAGAAACCCCGCGTCGCCGGCTACGGCCTGCTCGCCTGGTTCATCCTTGGCCGGCCGATCATCCACTTCGTCGGCGACAGCCTCGGCGGACGCTTCGCCGATGTCGTCCTCGCCTTCGGCATTCTCGCCCTCACGCCGTGGATCCTCATCGGCGTGGTGCTCGCCCTCGAAACGATCGAGGAACACCACAACCCCAAGCTCGTAGTCACGCTCCCCCTCGGCGCCGCCTTCGGCATCCTGCTCACCGTCGGCCTCCACCCCGCGATCATCCTGATCGGGGCGATCGTCGGGGCGTTTGCGGGGTTCATCCGCACGTGGCGTGAGGCCTGACCGCCCGTGTTGTTAAATGTATGGAAAATTCCGAGGCCCCTGCCTACCATGGCCGCGTCCTTTCCCGGAGATTCACCATGGCCTCGCCGTCCGATCCGCCGCTGTTCTCGTCTTACCAACTTGGCCCGATGACGCTCAAAAACCGTGTCGTCATGGCCCCCATGACCCGCTGCCGATCCACCCTCCCCGGCGAGATCCCCAACGCCCTCAACGCCACCTACTACGCCCAGCGCAGCACCGCCGGCCTGATCATCAGCGAAGCGACCCACATCAACCCCGGCGGCCTCGGCTACCACGCCATGCCCGGCATCTACTCCGACGCCCAGCGCGACGGCTGGAAGCTCGTCACCGACGCGGTCCACGAAGCGGGCAGCCTCATCTTCGCCCAGCTCTTCCACGCCGGCCGAGCCACCGTGCCCGAGCTATTGCCCGAAGGGATGGGCCCCGTCGGCCCCTCGCCGATCCCCATCCCCAACGGCGAACGCCACACTCCGCAGGGCAAAAAGCCCATGCCCACGCCCCACGAACTGACGCCCGAGGAGATCGAGCAGCTTGTCGTCGACCACCGCCACGCCGCCGAGATCGCCAAAGCCGCGGGCTTTGACGGCGTCCAGCTCCACGGCGCCAACGGCTTCATCATCAACGACTTCCTCAAAGACGCCTCCAACCAGCGCACCGACGCCTACGGCGGCACCCTCGAAAAACGCATGCGTTTCCCGATGGCCGTGCTCGATCAGCTCATCGACGTCTTCGGCCCCGAACGCGTCGGCATCCGCCTCTCCCCCCTGGGCGAACACAACGGCATCCGCGACTCGGACATCCTCGGACACTTCACCGAGATCTTCCAGGCCCTCGACGCCAAGAACCTGGGCCACCTCGAAGTCCTCGGAGCCCCCTGGACCGGCGAAAAGAACGACCAGGTCAACGCCGCCGCCCGCGCCAACTTCTCCAACACCTTGATCTTCAACCACGCCTACGACGCCCAGCGCGCCCACGACGAACTGGCCGCCAACGCCTGCGACCTCATCAGCTTCGGCAAGCCCTACATCGCCAACCCCGATCTCCCCGAACGCCTCCGCCTCGGCCACCCGCTCAACGAGTTGGCCGATCCGTACACGCTCTACAACGTCGATGCGGGCGAGCGCGGATACACCGATTACCCGACGATGGACGCGGCGAACGCGTAGTTTTTCGAGCGACACCTATTTTCGCTGCGCATCAGAATTGCCAGATACTCCAAGCTTGTCGACTCTAGATCATTCCGTGACTACACAACCGGCTTGAGTTATCTTCGGTTCTTATGCCAATCCGGGAAGACCGCCCGCACCCAAGCAAAGACGCCTCGTTCTCTGACTATCAGCGTGGGGCTGAGGTCCGTGACAAATATTGCAAAGGCTGTGGTTACAACCTTCGGGGGCTTATGAGTGGCGAGTGCCCGGAATGCGGCTTACCGTTCAGCCTGACAAATCCCCGGACGTATCTGACCTCGGATCAACTCGGACAGAACAAGCTCAACAAAGCAGTGCCCACTCATCGGGCCTGGAATTTCCTGGGATCAATCGCCTTAGCCTGGATCGTGCCATACGGGCTCGGCTTCCTCATTGCATTGGGATTCAGCCCCTCGACATCATCATCGCCAAACGATCTTGTGGAAATGGGCTGCTGCCTTTACATCGTTTTCGACCCGGTAACCATAGTGGTTGCCACGGTCTGCATGCTTAATGCACTGATGCCACAGCGGATTAATGGTGTCGCAGCGAACATTTTGGCTGGAGCCTTATTCGGCGGCGTACTCATGGCGGGACAGTTGATTCTAATTGCCGGCTTCAGCCCTCTCGTCTTGGCGCTTGGGATCGTGGTCGGCCTCCCAGCGGGTCTGTGGCGGGCCCACCAACAGACCTGATGCCTCCGTATAATCCCCTCATGATCCTCCTCATCGACAACTACGACAGCTTCACCTACAACCTCGTCCAGCGCCTCGGCGAGATCGACGCGTCGCTGGACCTCCGCGTGGTCCGCAACGACAAGATCACGCCGGAAGAAGCGCTCGAGATGAACCCGGACCACGTGATCATCTCGCCCGGGCCGTGCACACCGCGTGAGGCTGGGGTGAGCTGCGACATCATCGACGCCTTCGCCGGCCGTGTTCCACTGATGGGCGTCTGCCTCGGGCACCAGTCCATTGGCCACAAGTTCGGCATGACCGTCGACCGCCACACCAAGCTCATGCACGGCAAGACCAGCCCCATCCAACACGACGGGCAGGGCCTCTTCGCCGGCCTCTCCAACCCCTTCACCGCCACCCGCTACCACAGCCTGGTCATCCTCAAAGACACCTTCGATTCCGACCACTTCGACATCACCGCCTGGTGCGAAGACGACGGCCAGAACGTCATCATGGGTCTGCGTGCCAAGCCCGGCAGCCTCCCCCACGGCGACGCCCCGCTCGAAGGCGTGCAGTTCCACCCCGAAAGTTTCCTCACCGTCGAAGGGCCGCAGTTGCTGACGAATTTCCTGGAAATGAAGGCGCCCGAACTTTCGCAGGCCTAACCCCAGCCTTCGCTGGCAAATCTTGTCCCGCCTCAACATCACGGCGTTCAAATTGAGCAACAAGTCGATTACTGGAGCAGAAAATGCGAGTCTGCAGCTATGTCCTATGCTTGATCGCGTTTTCACTTGCCGCCCAAGCTCCAGCTTTTGCCGATGGCGCGAGCGACCCGCCCAACATCCTTTTCATCATGAGCGACGACCACTGCGCTCGGGCGATCGGTGCTTATCAGGGGCGGCTCGCACCGCTCAACCCGACGCCCACCCTCGACGCGCTGGCTGCAGAAGGCATGCGATTCGATCGCGTGTTCTGTACCAACTCGATCTGCACGCCCAGCCGCGCGACGATCTTGACCGGGCAATACTCCCACACCAACGGGGTTTACGATCTTTACGACGTCCTGCCCGGCGAGCAGCACACCCTTCCGCGAGACATGAGGGCCGCCGGCTACACCACGGCCGTGATCGGAAAGTGGCACCTCAAGTCGTCGCCGAACCACTTTGATTACTTCGGCGTGATCGCGGGCCAGGGCCGATACATGAACCCCACGCTGCACGTCAGCGAAGGCGGCGAGCTCCGCACGATCCGATACGACAGCACCCTGTCACGAGAAGTGGCGGTGGTCGACACCCAGGGCCATTCGTCCGACGTGCTGACCGATTTGTCGCTGGAATGGCTCGATCAAAAGCGTGACAAGACCAAGCCGTTCTTTCTGATGCATCATTTCAAGGCACCCCACGACAAATTCATCTATGCCCCGAGATACGAACCGTATCTCGGGGACACCCATATACCCGAACCCGACAACCTCTACGACCAGCCGGGGCCAAATTTTGGCTCGGTCGCCACTCGCGGAGTCGACGACGAACTGGTCGGCGTCATCGGATCGACCGTTTCGCCTTCGCCCACAAAACGAAACTTAGCCCGGCACTACCGTAAACAGATCGAAGAAGACCTCGGGCGAACGGACCTGACTGACGCGGAAATGACCCGCGAGACCCATCAGCGATACGTCCGCGAGTACCTGCGTTGTGTCAAAGGGATCGACGACAACCTCAAACGGCTCTTGGATTACCTCGAAGACAACGGCCTCGCCGACAACACGATCGTGATCTACACCAGCGACCAGGGGATGCTGTTGGGGGAGCACGACTTTATTGATAAGCGGTGGATGTACGAGGAATCGATCCGGATGCCGTTGATCGTGCGTTGGCCGGGCGTGGTGCAACCGGGCAGTACGAACGATTGGCTGATCAACAACACGGATTACGCAGTAACGCTGCTGGATATCGCGGGCATCGCCAAGCCTCAAAAGATGCAGGGCCGAAGCTTCGCCGACGCGTTGGAAAACAAGCCCAAGCCAGACGACTGGCGCACAGGCACCTACTACCGTTACTGGATGCACATGGCCCACGGCCACAACAACCCCGCCCACTTCGGCATCCGCACCGAGCGCTACAAACTCATCTTCTTCTATGGCATGGACTACACCGACACCCACAACGGCAAGCAGGTCGAAGGGCGTGAAGGCAATCGCTACTGGGCGAACACGCCCGCCGCCTGGGAGTTTTACGACTTACTCAATGATCCTCATGAGATGGATAACCGCTACGACGACCCGGCCTATCGTGAGGTGATCCATGAACTAAAAGCTCAACTCAAGACCGAACGCCAAGCCATCGGGGACACAGATGCCGAGAACCCTCGAATCAAAGCTATCATCACGGAGCACTGGGATCGGTGACAAAATCCAACCGTGGATGACTCACCACCGACACCGATCCCCGCCGTATCGTGTAGCCGATTTCTGATAACCATGAATAACGAAGCCGAAAATAACGCCCCCGAAATCGTTGGCTCAACGATACGCTCGAGAGCCACATTCAAAGTCTTCGGCGACCCCGCCAACCCGATTCAATTCTCAACAGAAGCGGCCGAGCGTAACAACACCGCCGTATTGGATTCGCTTCGCACCGCGGGTTGGGCACCGTTTCATCATGCGCGGGAGGTGGACGGGTTGGCGGAGCCCTGGCGGGCGCATGTGTTGTGGCATGAGCAGTGCCAGCAATTTGCACCGAAAATGCGGGACTGGTTCCCGGAGATGAAGCCGACCAACAAGATCCCGCCGATGATGTACGGGTGTGGGGCGTTAGTGCTGGTGACTTGGCTGCCGCAGGCGGGCGACAACCCCGCCCCCGCGCAGCGTGCGATCGATGAGGAACACATCGCGGCCACCGGGGCGATGGTTCAGAACCTGCTTTTGCTGCTCACCGCCCACGGCATGGGTACCTACTGGTCCAGCGGCGGTCAACTCGGCTCGGCGAAGTTCCTCGAAACCATCGGCGCGGGTAGCAACGAAAAACTTCTCGCCGCGGTATTTATCGAGTACCCCGAAACGCTCAACGACGATAAACCCCGCAAGCCCGGCAAGCACCGCGACCGGCGGTCGGATGGGTGGATACGAGAAGTCACCGTCTAACGTATCTCATACCGATCATTGGAATCAGTCCATAACGCCATTTCTATTTGGAACACTTTTATGAATTCAACAAGAGACGATTGGATTGAGAATCGTATTCTTTGGCGTCTGGGAAAAAATAACTTAGCTGAACACCCATCCATAATCACAGGCTCTATCCCGTTCGATCTTGTATCCGAGGTCTCAATCCGTTTCCCAGAATTACAGATAGGCCGCCCGGTAATAGCTTTCTCTGAACAAAATCGGTGGACTGTCTTGACTACAGAGCTGATCGCATCTCACCACTCAGGTGAAACTCAGGCAATGAACATCCACAACGGCTTTAATATCAATAGTCATCTCAAGGAACTTCCACAACACGAGATTTCAAACGCAAAACTTAAGCTTCAGTTTCTCACTCTTGTCGCCCCCGACTCAAGAAGCATCACAGTCTGGAGCCCAAAGGGGCCTCCATGTTTCGCACTTTGGAACATCTTATTGATGTTTCCTTTTGATTAGCGATCTCTTATCAAGTGCCTATACGACTTTAAGCCGCGTCGCGGAGGTCGCGGGTGATGGATTGGAGCAGGTCGGACGCTTCTTCGTGACCCGGCTCAATCCGCAGGGCCTGGGCCAACGCTGCGGCAGCGTCGTCGAGCAGGCCCATGGTCTGGAGCGAACGGCCGAGCATGTAGAGGGCGGGGACGAGGTAGGGCTGGAGGCGTAGCGCCGCGCGGTAGCACTCGCTGGCCTCGGCGTGGCGGTCGCCGGCGGCGCAGGAGACGCCGAGGTTGAACCACCAGATCGGCTGGGTGTCGTCCAACTCGATCGACCGACGCAGCAGCGACAACGCATCGAACACATGCCCGCCGCGGTGGGCGGCGAGGCCCAGCAGGTGGACCGCGGTTGGGTGGTTCGGGTCGATGCGCAGGACCTGCCTGCAGAGGCGTTCGGCCTTTCGCCACTTCTTGGCTTCCAACGCCCGGGCCGCCTCAAACAAAACCCCGTCGCCGGCGTTGCGCACGGCGTCGGGGACGAGGGTCGGGGCGGTGAAGGGTTCGGACATGGGTAACCCCAAAGGGGCCCCGGGTCATTGGCCCGGGGTTAAAGTTAAGCCTTCGGCTTAGCCGAGCAGCGAGAGCACGTTCTGGGCGTTGCTGTTGGCGATACCCAGGGTCGAGGTGCCGGCCTGTTGCAGGATCTGGGCCCGGGTGAGCTCGGCGGTCTGCTGGGCGAAGTCGGTGTCGCGGATCGAGCTCTCCGAAGCAGTGAGGTTTTCGAGCGTGATCGCGGTGGACCGTACGGCGGTCTGCAGGGTGTTGCGTTCGAAGGCCCCGAGCCGACCGCGGAGTTGAGCGATCTGGTCGATGGACTTGTCGATGATCTCCGAGGCTTCGCGGGTCTTGCCCGCGACCAGCGAGTTGTCGCCGCCGGTGGAGATCGAGTTGAGGAAGCCCGAGGCGGTGTCGCCCAGGTTGCTGGCGGCGACGGATTGGATGCCGAAACCGACCTGTTGCAGGGAGTTGACCTGCGGGCCGATCTGGAAGTTGGCCCCGCCGCCGGTGACGGTGAAGCTGTAGGGCGTGCCGGTGACCTGGGCGGCGCCGGAGGTCAGCGTCAGGCCGAGGTTGATGGTATTGGTGTTGAGGGTGATGTCCAGGCCGTCGCCGAGGGCGAGGTTGCCGTTGACCAGGGACAGGACGTCTGCGCCCTCGTCACGGTTGATCTGGCTGCCGCCCTGAGCGTCGAAGGTGTCGAAGAAGTCGCCGTCGTCGAGCTTGCGGACCGAGACGAACGAACTGGTGCCGTAGCC
Organism: Algisphaera agarilytica; assembly: GCF_014207595.1. NCBI lineage: Bacteria > Pseudomonadati > Planctomycetota > Phycisphaerae > Phycisphaerales > Phycisphaeraceae > Algisphaera > Algisphaera agarilytica. Next base: position 2,542,455 of record NZ_JACHGY010000001.1, on the reverse strand, counting down.
TTCAGATTCGAAGAGCAGGCCGGAGGTCTGGTTGGTCGCCGAAGCGAGGCGAGCGGTAACACCCGTCGCGTCGCGGACATTATTGACCGCGGCGGCCACGGCCGAGAGGGCCGTGCCCGAAGCGAAGTTGAACACCTGCACGCCGCGGCTGCCTTGAAGTTCGAAGCTGACGCTGGAGAGCAGTGCCCCGGGAGCACCGGCGGTGTTGCCCGAGAGGAACAGGGTGCCCTTCTCGGCGGAGTTGATGACTTCGACCTGGACGTTGATGTTGTCGTCCAGCCCGAAGTTGGCCCCGAAGACGTTGATGTCGCTGATCTGGCTGGTGACCACGCCCGAGTCGAGGTAGTCGAGGCTGCCGTTGAGCAGCTTGAGGCCGGCGAAACTGGTGGTGTTGCTGATGCGGGTGATGGACTCGACGGCCGAGTCGATCTCGAGCTGGTTGGCCTCGATCTCTTCGGGGCTGAAGGCCCCGGTGTTGGCGGCCTCGATGGTCAACGCCTTGATCTGGGTGAGCAGCGTGCTGATCTCTTGCAACGCGCCTTCGGTGGTGGCGATGACGTTGGTGGCCCGCTCGGCGTTATCGATGGCCTGCGTGGCGCCTTGGATCTCGCTCCGCAACCGCTCGGACACGATCAGGCCGGCGGGGTTGTCGGCCCCGCGGTTGATCTGCAACCCGGTGCTGAGCCGTTGCAGGCTGGTTTCCAGGTCGCGGTTGGTCCGCGCGAGGTTGTTCTGAGCAATGAGCGAAGAAACGTTGGTGTTAATCCGAGACATCGACAATCCTCCTTGATTGTCTACCGGGTTGGTGTCATCGCCGGTTTGGCGTGGCTACCGTGGGCTGAACTTCCCTGTCGCCCTGACCCGTGAGGGTGAGTTTGTGCTGATCCGGTTCCGAAAGACTCCAGGCCTGGCCGTGTTGCCCGCGACGCGCGGGGCGGCTCGAGGGACGAGCCGAACTGTTGACGGGATGGGCCGAGTGTTGGTTCACGCGGGGCGCTGCTTGCGTTTGATGTGTTGGTCCAGGCCGTTGATGTCGTCGAGCTGGACGTTGGCGGCCTCGGCGTTCTCGCGTTGGATCGCTTCGTAGACTTCTTTGCGGTGGACCTGGATGGTCCGCGGGGCGTTGATCCCCAAGCGGACCTTGTCGCCGCGGATGTCGACGACGGTGATCTCCACCTCGTCGCCGATCATGATGGTTTCGTCGCGTTGCCGGGATAGCACCAGCATAGGGTTTGGCTCCTTCCGTGGGCCGTGACGCGACACGTCCGTGTGTCGCGGGGGAGGGTTGAATCAAGAGTCGGGATTTAACGTTTAGGTTGTCCATGACTTCAAAACGTCGTTTCCAATCGGAGGAGTACTGCGTGCAAACTCCCCGTCTGCCTGGGTCTCAGGCGGACATCGCCGTGGGCGCTTCCTGGTGCAGCTCGATGAGCGGCACGCGGGTGGTGAACCGGCGGTCGCTGAGCACGAGCTGCTCGCCGCACCGGCTGGCGACGTTGATCACCAGCGGGCCCTGGAGGTTGCCGGTGAGCACGTTGCCGCGTTTGTTGACGATGACGAACACCTGGGCGTCGTCGATCGAGCTCAGGCCCAGGCCCAGCATCTGCTCGGGGTGGATCGGCACCTTGTAGGTCGAGACGAACAGGGTGGGGTCGGTGACGACGAACGCCAACTCGGGCAGGTCGATCGATTGCAGCCACCAGAAGTTGCTCTCTTCGTTGGGCCGACTCTGGTCGCCCGATTCGATCAGCACATAGTCCTGGTACTTGGGGAAACCCAACAACCCTTTGGGGAAGTTGAGCACCCGGGTGTCCTCGACTTCGACTTCTCCGAAACGTGTGGTCTGAATCTTCATCGTCTGGGGTCCTTCACGGCTGGCGTCCTGCTTCTGAGTTTCCCGCGTGGTTTGGATCATCGGTTTGTTGAGATCGATCCGGTTTGCGGTCGCGGCGTCCTGCCGCTTGTATTTCTGCGATCAGCTCGGTTAGCCGTGGAACCGAACCGCCGCGCATGTTTTGCGCCACTAGCGCAAGAAATCCAAGAGTGAAAGTTGCTGAATTTGCGCACTGGTCTGAAGCGACGCCTGGAGCTGCAGCTGCAACTGCTGGTATCGGGAGATGACCTCGGTCAAATCCGCGTCTTTCAGGCTGGAGAGCACGCTTTGTTCCTGCAAGGTTTGATCCTCGTTGCGTAAACGGGTCTCTTCGAGGCGTTGGGCCTGCACGCCGACGATGGCGCGGGCACTGACGACTGAATCGATGTCGTCTTCTAATTGAGTAGAAGCAAGCGTGATGCCAGACTCGTCATTATTTTTCAAAGAATCGCGCAAAATTATGAGATCGGTAAAAGCGTTGTCGACCCGGCGGGTCGCGGTGTCTTCGCCGTTGATCGTGGTGGCCGCCCCGGCGTTCTCAAGAAGGCCAAGGTGCTCGGCAACATGGGACTGGCCGAAGTTGGTAATCGCAAAGTCGCTGCCCCCGACGGTGTTGTCGGTGGCGACCAGGCCCGTGCCGGTGGCGGCGACGGCGACCGTGAAATCGCCCGGGGCCACGCCCGCGGCGCCCGCAGCGGCATCGATCAGAGTGATGGCCTCGGCGACCGTGGTCGCGGTGTCGAGGTTGACCGAGAAGGTCGTGCCGTCGTGCAGCGCGATCGACAGGTCGTCCTCGCCTTCCTGCGTGATCAGGCCAATACCTTGGCGAAGGTCGGTAAGCCGGGTGTCGCCGTTGAAGCTGTGGATGCCCAGGTCGGTCGCGGTGCTTCCACCGTTCTCGCCGACGGAGAACTCCAGGCCCGCCACGGTGCTGACGATCGCCAGCTCTTGCCCGCCCTCCGCAATGTCCAAACGCAAACCGAGGTCCAGGTCCGCAATCGTGTTCTGCAGGTCCTGGATCGTGGTGGCGGTCGAAAGATCAACCGTGACCGTTTGCTGGCCCTGAGTAATGACCAGGCCCGAGGCGAAGTCGACCGCGGTGCCGAGGCTGGCCAGCGCCGTCAACGGCGTCAGTTGCACGCCAACGTCAACGCCCGCCGTGGGGACACCGCCGGTGCTGCTAACGCCTTCCAGCCCGAGCGACTGAGCCGTACGCGTGCCGGGCGGATCGGAAATGGTCACCGTGTTGCCACCGTTGCCCGTGACGACCAGGCCCACCGGGCCCACCGTCACCGCACCGCCGCCGGGCACGATGTTGGTGATCGAATCGGTCAGGATCGTGGCGACGTCGTCCAACGAGTCGGCCTCGCTGAGATCGACCGAAACCGTCGTCGCGTTGACCGTCACGTTCAAGGAGCCGGGCACAAAACCGCTGTTGGTGCCGCCGGTGATCGCGCTGAGCGGGGTGGCCCCGGTGGCCTGCGGGTCGAGGTCACGGTTGTTGTTCACTTCCGCCTCGAACAGGCCGAATGCGGTCCGCCCCTGGCTGGTGAAGTCCTGGCTGCTGAATGCCCCGACATCGGTCTGCAGGTTGGACCCGGTCCCGATGTAACGCACGCCGCCGAGGAACTTCTCGAATACCTGACCATCCAGCTGCGCACCGTTGTTGCCGCCGAAGACGGACACGCCGTTGAACTGGGTGTTGGCGATGTCGACCAGCGACGAGAGCTGGGCATCGATCACCAGCGACTGCGCGTTGCGCGTGTCCGCATCCGAGCCCACGCCGATCTGCGAGAGCGCGATGGTCTTGGCTTCGATGAGCGTGTTGGTCGCCTCGCCCAGCGCCTGGTCGGCGGTGTTCAGGGTCTGCGACGCCAGATCGAGGTTGCGTGCCTCTTGCTCCCGCTCGAGCAGTCGGCGTTCGATCAGCAAGACCGACGCCACCTGCGAAGGATCATCCGAGACACGGTTGATCGCCTGCCCCGTCGAGATCTGTTCCTGCGCCTCAGCGAGCGACCGCTGGGTCTGCTGCAAACGGTCAAGCGCCTGTTGGCTGCTGAACAGGCTCGACGTTCGGTTGCTGAGGGAGGAGATCGAGGACATGGCTTAGGTCACACGAGGTTGAGTAGGGTCTGGGTCAGTTCGTCCACCACGGTGATGAACCGGGCGCTGGCCTGATAAGCCCGCTGGTAGGCGAGGAGGTTGATGGTTTCTTCGTCCGCGTTCACGCCGGAGATCGCGGCCTGTCGGCCCTGAAGGTTCTCACGCACCACGCCGAACGCTTCCTGGTCGTCACGGGCCTGGGCGAGGTTGGTCCCCACCTCTTCGACCTGCCGCGACCACGCCCGCGTCACCGACAACCCGTTGAGGGCCGTCAATGGCTCGTCACGCAGCGCCGCCAACGCCAACGCGTTGCGGTTGTCGCCCGCCAGGCGTTCCTGGCCGGCCGCGAGGAGCGACGGGTCCGAAAGCACCGTCTGGTTCACCGCGATGTCGAACGCATCTTCCCCGGTGAAGAAGCTGTTGACGCCGAGCGCCGCCAGGACACCCGAGGTGTCGTTGGAAAACGACAAGCGGTTGTTTGCCGAATCGCTGCTGATCTGCAGTTTGCCCGTCGGCGAGATCGAGGCGTTGACCCCGGTCACCGCGTTCAGCGCCGCGGCCAGCGATGTGAGCGTCGTGTCCGTCGCGGGGTTGATGCCGTCCAGGTCGACATCGATCACCGTGGTCGTCGCCTGGCCGGTGGCTTCGGACACCACGCTAATCTCGAACGAACCGTTGGTCGCGGTGAACGGCAGCTCGGTCAGGGTCAGGTCGTTGAGCGCCGCGGTGACATCGGTCACCGCATTGGTCGCGGTCACGTCTCGGATCAGCTCGGTGCCCTGGCCTTGGCTGTGGATGCGGTTGGTCTCAAAGATCAACTGACCCGTGATCAGGTCGAGCGACTCGACGGCTTCCTTCAGGTCGCCGTTGATGAACTCGATCCGTGCGCCGAGCTCGCCGCTGGACACATCCAGAGCGCTGCCGTCGGCCTTGATGACCACCTCGGTCAGCACCTCATCATCCACGGTGCGGGTACGCAGCTCGACGCCACGCGACTGGCCGTTGAGGATGATCGGCAGCGACCCGACGTACACGTCGATGCTGCCGTTGTTTTGTTCAACCGTCGAGACATCTAGGAATTGTGCCAGCTCCGCCAGCAGCTGGTCACGCTGGTCACGCAGCGCCGAGGCTTGGCCGGCCCCGCCCTCTTTCCCCGCAATCGCCTGGTTCACCGACTCGATGCGGTCCAGGATGCTGTCTGCCGAAGCTACCGCTTCTTCGAGTGCCGTGGTCGATTCGGCCGTGATGTCGTTGTACCCGCTGCGCAGGTCCTGGATGAACGATGCGAGCGAGGTTCCTTCCGCGGTCACCAGCGTCCGCAGCGACGGGTCCTGGGGATTGGTCGTGAGCTGCGACCAGGCGTTGAAGTACTCGCCCAAACGCGTGGTCAGGTCGCGGCCGGTGAGTTCGTTCTGTACCGCTTCGAGACGCGAGATCTGGTCCGCGGTTGCGGATGCCGCAGATTGGTCTGCGATCGCGGTGCGCAGCCGTGCCTCGACCGCTTCGCTGACCTGACGCGTGATCGCCTCGATCTGGACACCCTGCCCGACGTATTGGTCCCCCGCCACCCGGCGGTCGCCGATCGCCGAGAGGTCGACGCGCTGCACCTTGTAACCCGGCGTCGCCAGGTTCGCGAGGTTGTTACCGGTGACTTCAATCGCCGTCTGTTGGGCGAGGAGGCCGGTGCGTCCAATATTGAGGGAAGAGGAGAGTCCCATGGTTTCGGTGAGGTGTTAAGCAGTCAGGTTGATCGAGCTCATGCGAGCGGGTTCGTTGTTGATCCGGCCGGTTTGGCCGTAAGCCGCCCCGCCGTTGGAAACGACCCCGATCGTCCGGATCAGGCCGTTGACGTGTTTCATCAAAGATTCGCTGGCCCGGCGGACCACCGAGGTCTGCTCGGCCACCTGCGTGATAGCTTCGACGAGCTTGGCCCGCATCACCAGCAAGCGTCCGCGGTAGGGCTCCGGCAAACGCTCGGCCAGCTCTTTCATCTTCAGCGGTTCTTTTGCCGCCGGATCAATCGCCAACGTCAGGTCCGCCACCAGTTGCAGCCGACGCTTTTCGACCTCGCTGATCGTCTGCACCGTGGCGTGCTCTAGCCGGGTCAGGTCGACCATGTCCTGGTCCTTGCCCTGACGCAGCGCGACCCGCTTGCGCTCAAGCAGCGAAAGCATCTGACGCTGACGCTCCAGCGCCTGGGCCAGCACCGCTTCGAGGTGATCGAGATTGAGGCGGAGCGTTTTATCCACGGAGGTTCACCTGCGATTCGGGGTCATGGTTCAAAGTGGTTTCGAAGCGGCGGACCAGCGCGTCGCTGATCCCGAAGTTGGCCGATTGCGTGATGTTCTCGGCGTAGATCACGTCCAACTGCTGACCGAAGACTTCTTCGCCCTGGCCGCCGTGGAACAGATCACTCTTGAACGGGTCTTGACGGGCCTGCTCCAGCAACGGGAGGATGAACGCGGTGGCAACAAGCTGCTCGGCCGCTTCACGCAGCTCGGGGTTCTCGACTTCGCCGCTGGTTTTCGCAGCCCGGTCCAACTCCGCCGCGAAATCCCGGCTACCGGTGTAGCGGGACTCACGCCCTTCGGTGTAAATCGCCGGGGCGCTCAGGCTGTCCAAACTCGGGGGGGGCGTCAGCATCATTGGATCACCAGCTCCGCGTGGAGTTGCCCCGCTTCGTGCATCTGCTTGACGATCTGGATGCGGTCCTCGGCGGGAACTTTAAGTTGGTTGAATGCCGCGAGCAGATCACCCAGACGTGCCCCGCCGCGGTTGTTGGGGTCGAGCGAGATGAAGTCTTCGGTGACTTCTTGCGGGGGCAGTTCCTCGCCGGGCTCGGGTTGGGGCTCGGGCTTGAGCATCGTGATGGTCAGGCCGTCGTGGCTGATGATCGTCGGGCTGATCTCGACATCGCCGGACATCACGATCGTGCCGGTGCGTTCGTTCACGACCACGCGAGCCGAGCCGGTGACCTGAGAGCCATCGATGTAGGCCTCGAGGATGTTGGCGATGAACGACGCGGGGTTGGAGCGTTCATACTCGGGGACACGGATGAACACGTTCTTCGCGTCGATCGCCCGCGCGGCCTCGGGGCCGTCGGGCGAGACCAGACCGTTGATCAGAGCGGCGAGATTGTTGGTCGTGGTCCACGAAGCGTTGGCTTCGTTGACGACCAGTTGGATGTAACCACGCTCGTTGATGTAGCGGGCCCGGATGGACTTGGTCATCTTGGCCCCGCTCTCGATCTTGCCGGTGCGCGGGGTGTTGGGGTCTTCGAGTTTCACCGCACCGCGAGCCAGGGCCATGATGTCCGAGTCAACGTGTTCGCCGACCATCGGGATCAGAAACAGGCGTCCGCCCGCCAGCGAATTGGCCGGGCCGACACACGACACATACACATCCAGCAGGTCGCCCTCGCGGACACCCGCGGCGGGCACCGTCGCCTCGATCGCAACCAGCGCGACCGACTTGCTGTTTTCCAGTTCACGCAGGCTGGTCTGGTCGTCCATCAGCCGCGAGATCACCTCGACCAGCGGGCGGTGGGCCGGGGCGAAGTCGCCGCCGTCGCCCGTGCCGTCGAGCCCAACCACCAGGCCCATGCCGACGAGGGTGGAGGTCTCCGAACCCTTGATCCGCACGATGCTGCCGACCTCGAGGGCGATGGCTTGCGTGCCGATCAGCAGCGAGCCGAGCACCGCGAGAATCCAGATCAGGTTGGCTCGAGAGGTTTGCGACTGCTTCATGGTGCTTCGTTCAGTTGATTGCGTTCGGATAGTCAAAACCAATTCCCTCAAAGCCTTACCAGGGGAAGATGAAGTCCATGATCTCGGTCAGCAGGCCCTTGTCGGCCGCTTTCTTGAGATGACCTTCATGCTGCTTGTCGATGAACAAATCCGCGATCTCGGTTGACAGGACGGTGTTGTCCACCGTGATGTCGTCCACCCGGCAGATACCCGTCGCGACCAGGGTGTACTGCTCGTCGTCGCTGCGGATCGTCTTGCGGGCCTCAAGCACGACGTTGCCGTTGGGCTTCACGTCGATGATCGTGGCCTGGATACGAGCGGTCATCGATTGGGTGTTCTCGTAATCACCCTCACCCTCGAAATTACTGTCGGCCGAGACATCCACCTTCACGGTGCCGTTCGGGAACGTGTTGGGCACGATGGTCAGGTCCAGCAGGTCGTTGAGGTTGAACCGCGGGAACTCAGCAATCTCGCCGGTCCATTCCGAAGCTTTTTCCGTTTCCAGCGACGAAGAGAACGTCGTCTGCGTGTCTTCACGGACGATGATGGTGATCAGGTCGTTGACCGCGAAGGTGCGGGGCTCGGGCGCGGTCACAGCCATGAAGCTCGTCGCCGCGATCGCAGGGGACAAAGTCCGGTCGTCGGTCTGCATACCCGGTGCCGGCACCACGCCTTCGGTCAGCATCTCGTCTGCGAACGGGTCAGCAAAGAACTCATCGCCGGTGCTGTACAGGGATGAGCTGAGCTCCTGGCCCAGCGTATTGCCGGCCACGCCACTCAGGATCGCAACGGAAAGTAAAGTCGACTTATGCATTACCACGCCCCTTCTTCAGTTTTCTCGACTTGCGCCGAATCGTAAGTTTTAATCGTCGTCTGACGCTTGCCCGAAACGGTGGCGTAGACCGTTTCACGGGTCTGCGGATTCTTGATCGCGATGATGTCGCCCATCGCCCCCTCCTCGGAAGCCCGGCCAACGGTCCGCACCACCAGCGACCCGCTGACGCAGGCCACGGTCACCAGGTCGCCACGCTTCACCAGTACGTCCGGCGCAACGTGGTCCACCAACAGCACGCTTCCTTCACGGAGAGCCGACGCTGAGCGCTGACCCAGCACGAGGTTCGGCGAGTCCAACGTCTCGCCTAGTTTGGAGGTGATGAACACTTCGCGCAATTCGGTGTTTTCCCGGGAAAACACTTCGCCTCGGCGGATCTGTTTGGTCGCAACCACGGCCGTCACCCGGCGGGAAACATCGGCGGTGAGTGTCGCTTCTTCGACCGTGCCGGCGGCGTCGTACCGACGGACCTTCATGGGTACCCGGCCTAACCCGCTGCGGCTCATGCTCTCGATCTCGTACCGCCCCACCGCCGCGCTGCGGTTCAACCAGGCCGCCGCATCGGCGTCGCCACGGAAGGTGATCTCTAGTTCTTCGGAGGTCGCGTTATTGAGCTTCTCGATCTCCTGGATCAACAAGCCGCTAACCGTCATGGCCGCATTGACCTGGTCCACCGCCAACTTGTTATTGGTAACAACCGCCCGGTCATTCACCACCGCGGGGGCAGGCAACACGTCTTCATCAACCAGACGCGTGACCACACTGACCGAGCGACCCCGCAAAGATAGATCCGACCAGTTCACCTGCGATTCGCTCAAGACCCGGCGGACCGTGGCGAGTTGAACCGTCAGCTCATCCTGACCCTCAGCGAAGCGCCCCACCACCAGCTCGCCCAGGGTCTGGGCGTATTCGCCTTCGAGTTCGGCGATCTCCATCAGCCGAACCGCGGGCCCAGTGGTGCCGGCCTGCTCGTGCAGACGCACCGAGTCGGCCGCGGCGGTCGACGCGAGGGCAAGGCTCAGAATGGTTACAATTGGCTTCATTTTCAGTTTACTTAACTCAAGCGAATCTCAACGGGCTACGTTCTTACCGGCGGAGGTTGCCCACGACCTGCAGCACTTCGTCCGCAGCCTGGATGGTCTGGCTGTTCATCTCAAACGCCCGCTGGGTCTTGATCAGCGAGACCAGTTCGGTCACCGGGTCGACGTTCGAGTTCTCGAGGTGGCCCTGCAGGATGGTGCCGAAGCTGCCCTCACCGGGGTTGCCCTGGATCGGTGGGCCCGAGGCATCGGACTCCACGTAGATGTTTCCGCCGATGGACTTAAGTCCTTCTTTGTTTACAAAGGTCGAAAGCTGGAGTTGGCCAACATCCGAATTTGTTCCGTCCGGATTTGTCACCGCCACGGTGCCGTCGGCCGAGATGCTGATGTTCACCGCGTCGTCCGGGATGGTGATACCGGGTTGGACACGCGGGCCTTGCGAGTTACCCAGCACCAATTCCCCATCGCGGTTGGTGAAGAAGTTGCCCGCCCGGGTGTAGCCGACGCCGCCGCCCTGTTCGCTGAGGATTTGGACCTCGAAGAAGCCGTCGCCTTCGATGTAGACGTCGAGTTCACGGCCGGTGGTCACGGCCGAGCCGAGCTCAAAATTGTATTGAGTGTTGCTGATTTGCGTACCCAGGCCCACTTGCAGGCCCGCGGGGCTGTGGTCGCCGTTGGCGTTTTCGACGCCGGGCTGCTTCTTCTGCTGGTAGATCAAGTCTTCGAAGTTCACGCGTTGGGTCTTGAACCCGGTGGTGTTCACGTTGGCGAGGTTGTTGGCGATCACGTCCAGCTCGGTCGAGAGAGCGTTGAGGCCGGTGGATGCAGAGTGGAGGGCGAGGACTGCCATAGTTTAGTTCTCAGTATTCAGTGAACAGTGATGAGTTTGAATCGGGTGATCTATGAACTCATCACTGTTCACTGATCACTCATAACTGTCGCGTTTACGCGACTCTTCCTAGCGTGTTGACCGCTTTATCCATGAGTTGGTCGTGGTACTGGATCAAGCGTGCGTTGCTCTGGGCGGCTTTACCGCTGGCCATGACCGCCATCATGGCGCTGATGGGGTTGGTGCCGGAGGATTCCAACGCCCCCACGCGCACGTTCGGGGTGTCCGTGATGACGCGGGGGTCGTTGCTGCCGAAGGCAAACAGGTTGCCGCCTGCTTTCTGGAGTTGATCGGTGTTGTTCACGGTGGCGACCTGGAGCTGGCCGACCTCGGCGCCATTTTGCTGCAGCCGGCCGTCGGGGCTGATGGTCACCTTCACGCCGGGCTCGACCGCGATGGGCTGGTCGCTTCCGTTGAGCACGCGGTGTCCGGTGGCGGTGACGACGTAGCCCTGGCTGTCGATCGCCAGTCGGCCGTCGCGGGTCAGCCGGACGGCGGTTTCGCCAGTCTGCGGGTTGACTTGTTGCACCGCGAAGAAGCTGCTTTCATCGGTCAGCGCGACGTCCAGGTCCCGCCCGGTCTGCTCGATGGGGCCTGCCGAGAAGCTGGTGCGCTGCGTGCCCGCCAGGACACCGCCGCCGAGGCGGTCGAGCAGGTCCTGCGAGGTGCCCAAGGGGGTGGCGTCTTCCTGGGCTTCGGCTTGGCGTGGCGTGATCGTGGGCAGGTCGGGCTTGAAGCCGACGGTGTTCACGTTCGCCAGGTTGTTTGCGAAGACGTCCTGACGATACGAGTTCGTCAGGACGCCTGATGCGGAGAGGTACAGGCCGTAGTTCATGATCGGTCCTCCGTGACCGAGGGGTCAGCCTGCAGGGTTCTTCCCTGAACCCACTGAGTGTCTTTCTCCGTCCTTACCGTTGATGAAGGTTGTGCCACCGTCTGACGGTGAACCGCGGCGGCCAGCGTGGCCAGCCGTTGAATGCCCCGGCCCAGATCGCTGTGACCCTGCCCGTCCGCGGCGAAGCGGGCGAGTTCGAGCCAGTTGATCTGGGTGTTGCCGGTCGTGGTATTGTGCAGGGCTTGGCTCAAGTCGGGCTCACAAAAAGGGGAAACGGTGTCCCCGTGTAAATCGCAAGCCCGGTGCCACCCGTGCCAAACCGTACGAACTGCGGTCATCAGCCCACGCCATAACGTATAAAACCCTTCATTTTCAAGAGTATTTACACGATCGATTTATTTTTAAATCACACGAAGTTGACCCGCTCCCGACCTGAACTACGGTCACCTTCGCGCAACACCTGCGATACGGCGCAACCCCTGCGCGGCGGGCCGTATCTGCGCAGCTTCAAAATGACTGCGGTTCAGCTTAAAAGTGATCGATGGTCAGCGAAGAGCTGGTTGAGCCGAGAGGTAAGGGGCTTGGCGGTCTCCGGGTCGTCGAGCGATCGGCCGATGCCCATCAGGAGGCGGACCAGGCCGTGGTAATCGTCGAGGTGGATGACCTCGCGATCGATCTTGCCCGCCTGCTCGTCCATGTTGTGGTAGTTGCCCAGCGGCAGACAGACACACGTCGCGGTGTAGCCGAGCGCTTGGTAGGCCGAGGCCTCGCAGGTGCCGCCGGTCATAAGTTTGCGTTGCCACTTGAGCCCTTCGTCTTCCGCCGCGATCGACTGGGCCACCTGCCCCACCGCGAACGTCAGCCCGGGGTCGAAGGTACTGGTGCGGTCGCCCACCCGGACGATTGGGCCGCCGCCCAGCGGCGAATCCGCGAAGCTCTTGCTGTTCTCCAGCGCGATCAGGCGGGCCTTCTTGGGGATGATGCCGGACTTGCATGCCGCGATCGCCCCGACGAATCCGATTTCTTCCGCCCGGGTGCACAGCAGACGCACATCCGGCGGGTCTTTGCGGATCTTCAGCAGCTCACCAAACGCCGCGAACATCGCCGCCGCCCCCGCGAGGTCGTCGCATGCGGGGGCGTGGAGTCGGCCCGACTTGATCTGCGCCGACCCGACATCCCAGGTCAGGATGTCGCCCGGCTGGGCCTCGATCCGCTGGCGGAATTGCACATCCACCGTTTTAAATCCGCCCTTCTTCGCGGGCCGCAGCTCACGGATCGTGCCGGGCGGACTAGGTTTCACCGAAGATTCACCACGGTACAACCGGACCTTCGTCCCGACGAAGAACGCATCCTGCACGCCGCCGCGGAATTCAGCGGTGACTGTTTTGCCATCCACCCCGGTCACCACGAACGCGGGGTGATCAAGGTGGGCGGTAAAAATGATCGGCGACTTGGATTCGACGCCAGTGCGTATGAGCATCAGGTTGCCGTAGCGGTCGCGGCTGAGCTCGACGTTTTTGCGCCTTTTGGCCCAGCGTTCGACCCAGGCGATAACGCGGTCCTCCTTGGCGGTGGCGGTGGGCAGGCCGGTAAGTTCAATCAAGTCGCGCTCGTGTCGGGCTCGGGTCGTGGCGTTCATGCCGACGATGGTACCCTGCTCGCATGACGACGGAATCGAACGAACCCTTCAAAACCGGAGCCCTCGCCGTGGAGGTGCGCGACGCGGTGCTCAAACGCGGGGCCACCACGATCCTCGACGGCGTGTCGCTGTCCATCGACCGCGGCCAGTGCGTTGCGCTCTTGGGGCCCAACGGCTGCGGTAAGACTTCGTTGTCACGCCTGCTGCTGGGCCAGCTCTACCCAACGAGCGGGCGGGTCACCGTGCTCGGCCGAACGCTCGGGCAAACCGACGTCCGCGAACTCCGCCAACACATTGGCGTCGTCAACCCCACCACCGATTCCACGCCCGGCCCCGGCAGTTTCCATATCAACGGCGCCGTGGTCGACGCCTCGCTCTCGGTCACCGAAGCGGTTTGCACCGGATACTTCGCCACCGTCGGGCTCTACGACCGCCCCACCCAAGGACAACGCGAACACGCCCGCGCCACCCTCCAGCACGTCGGCCTGGGGCACCGCCTGGACCACCGCTTCGGCGTGCTCTCGACCGGGGAACAACGCCGTGCCCTCATTGCCCGGGCCCTGGTGCATCGGCCTGAACTACTCATCCTCGACGAACCCACCGCCGGGCTCGACCTCGCGGGGCGCGAGCAGGTCCTGGCCACGGTGGATCACATCCTCCGGTCGCCCCACCCGCCGGCGGTGCTGATGATCACGCACCACGTCGAAGAACTCTCGCCGATGACCGCGAAGGTCTGCCTGATGCAAAAGGGACGCATCGTCGCCGAGGGCCCGGCCGACCAGATCATCACCCCCGAATCGCTCACCGCAACGTTCGGCTGCAAGGTCTACGTCCAGAAACGCCACGGCCGGTACTGGCTCGAAGTCCTGCCCGAAGCGTGGCTTGATCTGGTGGGCGATCGATCGGCCAACGGCTGACCTATGATGGTGGTGGCATGGACACCCTCACCCGCATCGCGATCGCTTTCTGGGGCACCCTCGCCGAGATGGCGCCGTGGCTGATCCTCGGCTTCGTCGCCGCGGGGGTGTTGTCGGTATTTTTCTCCTCGGCCTTCATCGAGCGGCACCTGGGCGGCAAAGGTCTGGGCTCGGTGGTGAAGGCGGCCGTGCTGGGTGCGCCGCTCCCGCTTTGTTCCTGCGGGGTGATCCCGCTGGGGGCCTCGCTGTATCGCCAGGGCGCGAGCCGGGGCGCGACGTCTTCGTTTCTGCTGTCCACCCCGCAGACCGGCGTGGACTCGATCGCGGCGACCTACGCGTTGATGGGGCCGGTGTTCGCGGTGGTGCGGCCGGTGGTGGCGTTGATCAACGGCATCTTCGGTGGGCTACTGATCGATGTGGCATCCAAGGCCGATACCGCCGCACCCTCAACTGAACCCGAGAAGACCACGTCTTGCTGTTCGTCAAAGAAGTCGTGCTGCAGCGAACCCGAACCCTCCGAGTCCTCGTGCTGCGGATCAAAACCGAAAGCCGAATCGTCATGCTGCGGTTCAGAGCCGAAAGCGGAATCGACTTGCTGCTCGTCAACCCAACCCGAAACACCCACGCTGGGCATGAAGCTGAAACAAGCGACACGTTACAGCCTGGTCACGCTGCCGACCGACATCGCCGGAGCATTGGTGGTGGGCCTGGTCGTCGCAGCGTTGCTCACCGCGTTGGTCCCCGAAGCTGCGTTGGCCCCGTACCTCGGCGGCGGGGTATTGGCGATGTTTGCTGCGGTGTTGGTCGGGGCACCGTTATACGTCTGCGCGACCGCCTCGATTCCGATTGGCATGGGGCTGCTCGTGGCCGGCGCTTCACCGGGCGCCGTGCTGGCGTTCCTGATCGCCGGCCCTGCGACCAACGCCGCGACCATCTCGGTGACCTGGAACCTGCTGGGGCGACGCACCGGCGTGTTGTACCTGCTGAGCGTAATCACAACCGCGGTCGTCGCGGGGCTGCTGCTCGATGCGTTGTTCTCCCTGGATCAACTGTTCATCCCGGGCCACGCCCTGGCCGCCCACGAACACGGGCTGAGCGTGTTTGATCACCTCGCCGCCGCGGCGCTGCTCGCACTGGTGCTCCCGGCCGTGTACGGAAAATCCATCAAACCCCGCTTCGCCCCGACGCCCCCGGCTTTACAATCACCCGCATGAACGCCTCTCCCGACCAGCCCAACGACGCTCAACACCCGCCGCTGACCTTCCGCGACTTTCAGCAGCACATCTACGACAAGTACCACGCCACCGACAGCGCCCGCGGCACCGCCGGGACCTTCATGTGGTTGGTCGAAGAAGTCGGCGAGCTCGCCACCGCCCTGCACAAGTCTGTCGGCGAAGGCGGCGACACCTCGGGCGACGACGACCCGGCCGGCGAATTCGCAGACGTCCTCGCCTGGCTCTGTACCCTGGCGAACATCAACAACGTCGACCTGGAACAGGCCATCCGCGACAAGTACTTCAAAGACGGCGGGCCCAGCGGGACCAAGTGATTATTGAATCAATTCTGTATCGGGGTGGGCCGAGTACCACCCAAACCAAAAAGCGCGGTGGGCGGCGAGGCGGCTCAGGGTTTGACCATCGGCAGTGGTGAGCGCGTCTTCGGTGACTTGCCAGACACGGCCGTCGCGGGTGGTCGCGGTGTCGTTAGCGCTGTATTGCTCGAAGATCAATCCGCCGCTTTCGTACACACGGTTGGCGCCCGACGGATCGGTTAGCACGACGTATTCGGTGTCGCCGAGCGTGCCTTGGAAGACGGGGGTATCCGCCAGCATCAAGGTGTCGACGGCGGTGGGCGGGGCGTCGTCGCCGCCGAAGCGGAGGGCGAGGATTTCGTCTTTGTTGAACAAGCGGTTGTCGGTCTGGGGGACCGTGAACATCAGGCGGTCGGTGGCGAAGTAGCTTCGGTAGGCGACGCCCTCGCCGTAGTCCCGGCGGTGGCCGGTGTTGAGGGTGAGGACGGTGGTGTCGGGGTGCTTCTTCTTCCACACGCCCCAGGTGGTGGTGACCACGTGGAGGGGTTTGAGTTTTATACCTTGGCCGACGAGCGGGCCGATGACGGGTTCGCCGGTGAGGGTGGACCACATCGACTCGGTGGCGTGGTCGTACATGAGTTTGTTGGAGCGGTAGAGGAAGCCGGAGGTGCCGAGTTCGTGGTGGGTGCCGTCGACCACGGTGTCGTAAACGATCATCGAGCCGCAGAGCGTGCAGTACACGCCGTTGATCGAGACCGGGTTGTCCTCGGGCCCGAACGTGTCCTTGAACATCTCGTGCCAGGCGAGGATACGTTTGGGGTAGGCCCGGGCGTCGCCGTTGAGCTCGATGCCGAAGACGACGTTGTCGTCATCGAGATAGGCAGCGTCTTTTGCATCGGCGGTCACCATCTCGGGGTTCTTGAGCGGCGGGATGCCATCCCGCTGCACCCCGCCCCAACGGACCTCGTCCAGACGGATGGTGGCGGACTGGGTGTCGTCTTCGAAGTACGCGGCGAAGCGCGGGTCGAGCTCTTGGTACAGACGCGCTTTGAACAGGCCGTAGTGCGGGTGGGGCTCGTAGTCCTGAGCCCACGCCCAGCGCCAGGCCCGGTCCGAATCCCCTTCGAAGTTCTGCCCGCTGAGGTCGTCGATCACCCGGCTCATCCATTGCCGGTGGTAATGCCGACTGAACCGGGCGGTCTCGAGCAGCATGGGCAGGTAGCCGGGCCGCCACCCGTCGCGGACCACCTCCACCGCCTGCTCGAATCCCTTTGAATTGTTGGTCTGCAAAGCGAAGATCGCGTCGAGCGGCAACTCGCCTTCCGCTAGCTCGGGCGCATCGGCCACCAGGATCGTGACCTCGGGCGCATCGGGAATCTCGCCTTCAGCAAAGAGCGGCGTCACGTCGATCTCCGGGGGATCGACGACATACCCTTTTGCCCACCAACCGCCGTAGAACGCGGCGACGGCCACAACGAGGGTCAGTACTATCAAGCCGTAGCTGAACCGGTGAGATGTGGATTGATCCATACCTCACAAACCCGGAAACCGATCGATGTATTCCCGGCTCAACGCAGCCCGAAGATCGGCAGCGGATCGGGGACTTCATCGATCACGCCCGCATCCACGAGGTGTTGAGCGATCACGCCCATGTTCTCGTTGAGGAACTCCGGCCACAAAGAATCGGGGTCGCTGGGGCTCCAGTCATACCGCATCGACTCACGGGTGACTTCGAAAGGATCAGCCTTCTCCACCAGCAGACGGTAGGCCGCAACGGTGCCCCCGGTGCGTTGGGTGCCCGCCCCGCAGTGGACCAGGGTGATGACATCGTTCTGCACCGCGTCGTGCAACAGCTCGACCACGCCGGCGTACTGCTCGGGGGTACCCAGGCCGTTGCCGCTCATAGGGAAGCGTTCGTAGTCGATGCTCAGGGCTTTGATCGCCTGTATCTCGGCGACGTGATCGGGGTTGTGCGTGGCGTAGCCGTGCAAGAGCACGACGCGTTCGATGTTGTGGCCTTCGAGTACGTTGCGGATCAGGCGGCGATCGATCTGACCGCTGCGGTAGACCTTGCCCTCGACCACAGTGCCGAGCCGGCGGGGGATCAGCTGGTCTTCAAGCGCCGCGACCGCGCCGCCCGCCAAGCCCAAACAGATCAACACACCAATCACCACTGCACGGAGCGGACGACGTTGAATAGCTTCAGTCATGCGAGACAGTGTGGCGTCTCAACAGGCGATTCCCGTTAGCGGCGAGTGTGGACTCTATGAATTTACTGTGTGGATTTGATGTGCGGGCCCCGCCTCGCATTCGGGCACAGTGCCCGACCGTCTCAACCTGGGCCGAAGGCCGGCAGTGGATCGGGCACCTGTTCCAATACACCTTGCTCAGCCAGCAAAACTGCGATGGACTGCATGTTGTCGTTCAGAAAAGCGGGCCAGGTGTGGTCGTCGTCGGTGTCCCACCCGTATGACCTGGCTTCGTCGTACACCTCAGCAGGATCAGCTTGCTCAACCAGCAAGCGGTAGGCGGCGACCGTCCCGCCGGTCCGCTGTGCGCCGGCACTGCAGTGCACCAAGGTCGGAATATCGTTTCGCACCGCGTCGTCGATCAATGCCACCACCGCCGCGTAACTTTCGGGCGTACCTACGCCATTGCCACGCATCGAGTGGCGGACGACCTCGATCCCCAACGACTCCGCAGCCTCTTTCTCCGCAACGTGGTCGGGGTCGTCGTATTCGTAGTTACTCATCACGACGATTCGTTCGATCCCGTGGTCTTCAAGAAAGCCATAGATCAAGCGGCGGTCGATCTGGCCGCTGCGATACACCACGCCTTCGGCGATTGGGCCGAGGTTGCGCGGGAACCACTGCTCGTGAAACTCATGCCAAACACCCCAGAGCGACGCAATCAAAACTACCGGCCAGACCCAGTGGAGCCAGCCGTGTTTCGAAGGTGTTTTCGTTTTGCTGTCCGATGATTCTTCGGTGCCGGCTTCGTCGTGGGATTCAGCCACGCTCAACCGAAACCCCCGGCATGGTGGCGCGCAACGACTTGGCCGACTGGATCACCGACCGAGCACGCTGGGCGATGCCCGCCGCGTCGAGATTCGCGCCGGCAAGCTGGTTCGTTCGGCTGTCGGGGCCGACCCAGGTGGCGGGCATGCCGTGGCGGTGGATCAGCCGGGTGTCGAGGCTTGCGGCGTTGGCGGCTTCGAGGACCGCGCTGCCGAAGCCGCCGTCGACCAGGTGGTCTTCGACGGTGAGGATCGGCGTGCCGGCCTCGAGCAACGTCGTGACCAAAGCGATATCCACGGGCTTGGCGAAGCGGGCGTCGTAGATCGCGACATCGAGTTCGTGTTCACGCAGCATCGGGAGGGCCGAGCGTGCGTCGATCACCGTGGTGCCGTAGGCAAGGATGGCCAGGTCCGGCTTGTCGGTCTTCGCCGGCTGGATGCAAACCGCCTTGCCCAGTTCAAACGGCGTGGTGTTTTCTTCCACCGGCTGCTCGGCGACATTGGCCCGGGGGTAACGCAGGAAGCTCGCTCCCGCGTCGTGGTCTCTCATGAACGCCAACGCGCCCCGAAGCGAATCTTCATCTGAAGCCGCCATCAGGACCACATCGGGGAAAGTGCGGAACATCGCGATATCCATGAAGCCGTGGTGCACCGCACCGTCGCCGCCGACGTAGCCCGCCCGGTCCATGCAGACCCGGACCGGCAAGCCCTGCAGCGCGACTTCCTGGAACACCTGGTCGAGCGCCCGCTGCGAAAACGTTGAGTACACCGCGAAGAACGGCTTGAGCCCGCTCTTGGCGAGGCCCGCACACATGTCCATCGCGTGCGATTCGCAGATGCCGGTGTCGAGGGTGCGTTCGGGGAATTTTTCGATCAGCTTGTCGACGCCCGTGCCCGGCCCCATCGCCGCGGTGACGGCGTAGACCTTCTCATCGTTCGCCATCACGTCCAGCATCGCGTCCGCATAAGCCGCGGTGAACGACCGCCCGCCGCTGTCGATCTCGACCCGGCAGCCCTCGCGCTTGAACGGCTTGGGCGAGTGGAACTTGGTCGCGTCGCCCTCGGCAAACTCGTAGCCTTTGCCCTTGATCGTCTTGACGTGCAGGAGCACCGGGCGGTCGATGTCTTTGATCTCGGCGAGCGTGGGGATCAGCGTCGGGAAGTCGTGGCCGTCCACCGGGCCGATACAGATGTGGCCGAAGTGCTCGAACATGTGCCCGTCGGAGATCATCGCCTTGAGCATCTCGCCGCCGCGGTGGTAGACCTCTTCGAGGATCGAGCCGCCGGGGATGCGGTCGAGGACTTCCTTGCCGCGACGCTTCAGGTCGTGGTACGTCGGGCTGACGCGGACCCGGTCGAAGTAGCCGGCCATCGCGCCCTGGGGCTGGCTGATGGACATGCCGTTGTCGTTGAGGACGGTGAGGAACTGGCGGTGCAGCGTGCCGGCGTTGTTGAGGCCTTCGAGCGCCAGGCCGTTGACGATCGAAGCGTCGCCGATGAGCGAGACCACACTGCGATCGGATTCGCCTTTGCCACCCGCCAGAACATCGTCGCCGCGGGCCATGCCCACGGCCGTGCTGATCGCGGTGCCGGCGTGGCCGACGCTGAACAGGTCGAACTCGGATTCCTTGGGCTCGGGGAAGCCGGACATTCCGTCTTTCTGACGCAGCTTGTCGAGCAGGCCCAGCCGGCCGGTGAGCAGCTTGTGGGGGTAGCACTGGTGGCCGACGTCGAACAGCAGCCGGTCGTGCCCGAAATCGAAGACGTAATGCAGAGCGATGGTCAGCTCGACCACGCCGAGGTTGGGCGCGAGGTGGCCGCCGGTCTTGGAGACCTGCTCGCAGATCTCGTGGCGGATCTCGCTGGCCAGCTGGGGGAGCTGATCGGGCGCGAGCTTTTTGAGGTCACGCGGGCCGTGAATCGTGGGTAAGAGGGCTTCGGGCATGGGCTTACGGGTCTCTCTGGCCAGGCAGGGCCGCGGGCACGCCTGCGTATCATCCTTGATGAATCCTACGCCGCCAAAGCCGGCGGGTTTGGGCAATCCTGGAACAACCCGGAGCCACCCATCCCCCGGGTGACGCCGTCATTTTACTTTCGACGCACCGCCAGGTCATCCGCCAATCTGCGCAACGGCTCCGCAGCCGCCCCCAGGGGCTCCAGGGCCTCGTGGGCCTCGGCCTGCAGCCGCTGAACCTCCGCCTGAGCACCCTCCACCCCCATCAGGCCCGGGTAGGTCAGTTTCCCCGCCTCGGCGTCTTTCTGGGTCGCCTTGCCCATCGACGCGGCGTCCGAGGTGATATCCAGCAAGTCGTCCACCACCTGGAACATCAGCCCCACCGTATCGGCGTAGCGTGTCAAAGCCTCGATCTGCGATGCATCGGCCCCCGCACACCGCCCACCCATCCGGGCCGAGCCGCGGAGCAGGGCCCCGGTCTTGTTGCGGTGGATGCGGATCAGGCGATCGATCCCCTCGACGCCGTCGTCCTCGGGCAATGTGTCGTACACCTGGCCGGCGATCATGTCGTTGGTCGCTGTGGCCAGTTCACCGACCAGCGCCAGCCCGAGAGCTGGGTCGTTCACGTTCCGGGTCACCAACTCGAAGCTCAAGGCTAAGAGGCCGTCCCCGGCGAGGATCGCCATCGCCTCGTTGGTGTGTTTGTGCAGCGTTGGCCGACCGCGACGCAGGTCATCGTCGTCCATCGCCGGCAGGTCGTCGTGCACCAGGCTGAAGGCGTGGACCATCTCGATCCCGACCGCCGCGGCGAGCAACGCCTCGGGCATCGGGCCGTCGGTGAGCGGGCCGTGAACCGCCTCGTAGCTGCGCACCACCAGCGTCGGCCGCACACGCTTGCCCGGCCCCAGCCCCGAGTACAGAAGGGCGTCGGCCAGGTTGCGTGGCAGGCCACGCTGAGCGACATAGTCACGCAGCTTCGCGTTGATCTCAACGACGAGCTGGTCTTGCGGCATGCCGATCTGGGACGAGGTGTCGGTATTCATAAATCTTGGCCCAATCAATAGGATACCGATGTTAGGCACCCACTTGAGCCGTGACCCAGTCCGCGAGCCGTTGTGCTCCGTCCGGCGGGCGGTGGTCCCGCATCGCTTGTGCCATCTGCTGTCGTTTCGCATCGTCGCCCAGGATGGATGCAAACACTTGGGCCAACTGCTGCGCGTTCTCCGCCGGGTCGATGAGGTCTTTCACAACCACCGCCCCGCCCAGGTCGACCAGCGGCGCGGCGTTGTGCTTCTGATGCTCGTCATTGTGGAACGGGTACGGCAGCATCACGCTCGGCACCGCGTTGGCCCACGCCTCGCCCACCGTGCCCGCGCCGGCCCGTGTCAACGCCGTATCCGCCGCCCGCCACGCCAGGTCCATCCGGTCGCAAAACGGCAGCGCGACCCCCGCACCCTGCGGGATGCCTTCGGGCCCCAAGCCTTCCGCGCTGGGCCCCGTAACGTGCAGCACCTGCCAATCCCCGAGCACGCCGCGTTCGTACAGCCGGGCGATCGCCTGGTTGATCGTCCGCGCCCCCTGCGACCCCGCGAAGATCAGCAGCGTCTTGCGCCCCGGTTCCAACCCGAAGTATTCGCGGGCCGCTTGCGGCTTCGCACTCTCCGGCGCGACCGCCGCGCGACGCAGCGGGAAACCGATCACCTCGGCATCCGGCAACGGCTTCGCCTCGGCGTGCGTCGGAAACGCGCTGAACACATCACTGGCTTTCTTGGCCGTGAACCGATTTGCCCGGCCCGGAACCGCGTCCAGGCTGACCAACGATACGGGGGTCCCCGCCTTGCGGGCCGCCGCGACCGCCGGGCCGCTGACGAAACCCCCGGTGGCGATCATCGCTTGGGCGTCCGTCTCTTCGATCAGCTTCAGCGTGGCCGACTTCCCCTTGCGGTAAGCGCTAAGGAACTTCAGCCCCGCTTTGGGCCGAACACTCAACGGGGCCGCGGGGATGGCGGTGAAGCCCAGACCCGAGTCACGGGCGATCTGGGCGTCGAGCGGCCGTTGCGACACGACCAGATGCGGCTTCACGTTCCGGGGTAGCCGTTCGACCACCGCGAGGTTGGGGTAGATGTGCCCCCCGCTTCCGCCGCCGACAAGGAGGATGGTTCGGGATGGAGATTGGGAACCGCTGATGGACGCAGATTAACGCAGATGGCTTGTCGGTGGTGCCGAGCAAAGCGATGCATCGACAACATCACTCACTCACCGCCGCGGCCTCGGCAAGTTTCTTGCCCTCAGCGAGCCAGGCGATGCCGTCGGCGATGATGCCGCCGTCGGTGGCTTCCATGATCGGGGTCGGCATCCGGCCACCCATCATGTGCCCCGCGGTCGCGCTGTACATCACACGGCCCTGCCCGATCTCATTCACAAACAACGGCGTAAACCGGAAACCTGGGGGGAAGTCGTGCATATCGAAACGCTGCCCTTCTTCCAAACGCAGCGTCTCCTCGGCCGAGAGCTGAAGCAGCGGCGTCACATCCGAGGGGTTCACCACGGTGCCGTTGGGGTTGACCACAAACGAGTCGCCGACCTCGAACCCGGGGAAGACGTCGTGATTGATCACGAGCTCGGCCGGGTGAGCACCGAAGGTGACCACATAACCCGTCTCGCCCTCGGTCAGAAGTTCGGTGCCGCCGGCAGGCATCCAGCCGATGGCCAGCAGCCCCGTGCCCCCGCGCACCGCTTCCAGCAACGCCTGGACCTGCCCCTCGCCGAGCTCTGCGGTCGACGTCATCAGCACCACATCGAGCTCGGCGATCGCCTCGGCGTCGGTTCCAAGGACGGTGCGCGTGATGCCCAGCGTATCCATGCGTTGCTGGATCAGCTTGTCCTCGGCCGTGCCGGGGTCGATCACCGCGATTAATTCGTAGGGCACTTCCACTTCTTCGCGGACGTGGTCGGCCACCCGGCTGTGCCAGGCGAAGGCGAAACGTTTCTCAGATTCCTCGGCTGTTTCAGAATCCTTGGCGTACTCGCCGGCGAAGATTCCGATCTCGGCATCGACCGCCGCCCGGCTGATCACCACGCCCAGGCTCAAGGGCGGCGTGGGCGTGGCTGGCGGCGTGCCGACGGGCGGCGGCGAGGTCGAAGGCGGCGCAGCGCCGCTCGGCTGGTTGAGCGCAAGCACAACGCCGCTGCCCGCGAGCATCATGCCCAGAACGATGAGAGAAGAAAGCAACGGTTTGGTTTTCGCGGTGGTCACGAGGAATGCTCCGATTTTGCTGAGAGACAGGGAAGTGGTTGAGGTGGTCGTCGCCGGCCCGATGCCCGCAACGCCCAGCTTGACCAACGAGGTGGTGAGTGCGCTGGGCACCGCGGCGGCGGCGCCTTGTTCGGTGAGGAACCCGGTGACGATCGCCGCGGGCATCGCCACGGCCGGGGTCTTGAGTCGCCCACGCACCGCGTCGACCGCCGCGGCGACCCGTCGGCTCATCGCAGCGACGCTGACGCCCGCTTCACCGGCGAGGTCTGTCTGCGTCCGCCCCTGGAAAAAGTGCTCGACAATCAGTTGGCGGTGCTCTTCGGAGACCGCCAGCAACGCCTCGTCGATGTGCATCTGCAATTCGTGGCGGGCCTGCTGGTCGTCGGAAACATCACGCTGCTCGGCGTAAACCGATTCGCGCTTCCGCCGACGGGTCGTGCTCCGGCCGATGTCGGTCGAGGCGTTGAGCGCACAGCGGTACAGCCACGACCCCACGCTGGTGCGGATGGTCTGGGCCTTCTCCGCGAGCTTGATGAACGTGGCCTGCACGGCGTCGTCGATGTCGGCCGGGTCGTCGAGCTGCCGACGGCAGGCGCTGTACACCAGGCCCTGATACGTCTGCACGAGATGCGCAAAGGCGTCGGGGTCGCGGCGGTGGACGTAGGCGTGGAGGGCGTCGGTGTCGGTCATGGCAAACTCACGAGAAACGAGGTGGGCCGACCCAAGCACAAAGAAAGCCGGCTCCGTCAGGATGACGGCAGCGCGGGCGGGATTTCAACCCCGAAGTGAAAATTCTTATGATTCCCCCGTTCGTTGAGTCGCTAGGCCGTGGGGGAGGATGGGGTGGCCCAGTTGGCCACATCAGTCGGCGGGGCTTCCTCTTCACCCTCTTCCACTTCGCGCAACGCCTTGGCGTTATCCAGCGAAGCAACCAGGCCAATCGCAAAGGCGGTGAAGATCCACCCCGTGCCGCCCGCCGAGATGAGCGGGAGGGCGATGCCTTTGGTCGGGACGACCACGGTGACGACCGCGATGTTGATCACGGCTTGCAGGCCGACGGTGAGCAGCACGCCGAGCGCAACCAGTCGGCCGAATGTGTGCGGCGTGTCCTTGGCGATGCCCAGGCCGACCCAGAGGATGGTGAGGAAGAGGCCCACGACCAGCACCGCCCCGCCGAAGCCGAGTTCCTCTGCGATGATGGGGAAGACGAAGTCGGTCGTATCTTCGGGGATGTAGTACTTCTGGATCGATTGCCCCAAGCCGTTGCCTTCCACGCCGCCCTGGGCGAAGGCGAGCATCGATTGGATCGGGTGGTAGCCGGTGCCCTGCGAGTCGGCCCAGGGGTCCATGAACGCGGTGAGGCGTTTGACGCGGTACGGGCTGTGGATGATCGCCGCGACAATCGCGCCCACCGCGAACGGTAGCATGAGCGCCAGCTGCCACAGCCGTGCACCGCCCGCGATCAACACACACATCGCCACCGCGCCGATGAGCGCCGCCGTGCCCAGGTCTTCAATCACGATCAGCCCGCAGGCCAAGCCCACCAGCAGCAGGCCGGGCATCAGGCCCCACCAGAACCGGTGCATCACCCCGCGACGCCGGGCGCAGTACCACGCCAGCCCGACCACGAGGGTCCACTTCATGAGTTCGCTGGGCTGGAAGCTGATGCCGCTGCCCGCCGGGCCGATGACCAGCCAGCGCGAAGCACCGTTGACGCTCTTGCCCACGCCCGGCATGAGGGTCATGCCGCAAAGGATCAGCGAGATGATCACGGCGAACCACACCGGGTTCCACCAGCCCCGAGAGCTGAAGATGCCCTGCAGGTCGACCCGCGAGCCCAGCAGCATCGCCCCGACCGCCATCACGGCATAGACCAGGTTCTTGCTGAGCAGCGGCGCGAGCACACCACTTGCCGTGATGCTCGGGTCGTAGGTGTTGGCGTCGATGTCGGCCGAGGCCACGCTCACGCCCGCCGAGTGGACCATGACCACGCCAATGCCCAAGAGGGCCAGCACGCAGGTCAGCAGGATATGGGTGGGTCGGGGCATCGGGGAAACTAATTACGGAGGGGCCGGCGGACGGTGCGTCGCACCGCGATTGCCTGGCCGGTGAACGGAGGCCTTGGAGACCTATCGACCAGTGCGAACACCCCACATCGAATTTGTCGCCGGGCGGGTTCTCCACGCCCTTCGAGCCGCCTCTAGGGCTAATCCTGAACTTCGTTCGATCTTGGCTGGCAGAGCCCAACTCGATATACTGACCCGATAAGAGGTGGGCAGTACAGAACACGGCCAGCCGTCCCCCCCGGCGAAGGCCCAAGCAAGATAACTCCTTGAATTATCGTATGAAAGAATGGTTCTCTGGCTACGACAGAGTCGGTGTGGCGTCGGCATTGGTCGCCGGGGCGTGCCTGCTCCAGGCGGTGACCCCGGTTCATGCCGACGCGCCCGACCTAGCGTTCGAGGTACTGGTGGACCGCGCCCGCACCCTCTCCACCGAGCCCTACTCGAACGAGGCCGCCCCCCTGCCCGAAGCCATCGCCGCGCTCGACTACGACGGCCACCGCGACATCCGCTGCCTGCCGGAGAACTTCCTGTGGTACGGCGGGCCCGAGCCGTTCCGCGTCCAGTTCCGCCACCGCGGCTGGCTGTTTAAAGAAGACGTCCGCCTGTCGACCGTTGAGGGCGACGGGTCGCAGGTCCAACCCCTGCCCTTCTCGGCCGAGCGTTTCACCTACGGCAAGATCGCCTCGGAAACCGTCGACCCCGAATCGCTGCCCGGCGACATGGGCTACGCCGGGCTCGCGCTGCACAAGGTCGAGTTCGAAAAGTTCGAGCTCGACGCTTTGGAAGTCGGCTCTGACATCGATACGGATGAAGCCGTAGCCACAATGTTAGAGGGCGCAATCGAAAAAGACGGCCAACTCGTCAAAGAAACCTTCAACGAGTTCATGTCCATCCAGGGCGGCTGCTACTTCCGGGCCATCGGCTTCGGCCAGCATTGGGGCTCGTCCGCCCGCGGCATCGCGATCAACACCGGCCTGCCCGAACCCGAAGAGTTCCCCCGTTGGGCCGAGCTCTGGGTCAAGCAGCCCGCGCCCGGCGACACGTCGCTGACCCTCTACGGCCTGCTCAACGGGCCGAGCGTCACCGGGGCCTACCGCTTCGTGATCACCCCCGACACCACCACGTCGATGGACATCACCTCGCACGTGTTCTTCCGCCAGTCGGTCCGCAAGCTCGGCATTGCGCCGATCACCGGCATGTTCCTTTTCGGCGAAGAGTCCCCTGCCCGGTTCGGCGACTACCGCCCCGAAGTCCATGATGCCGACGGCCTGCTCATGCAGCACGCAAACGGCGAGCTCAACTGGCGGCCCCTGCGCAACCCGCACCACACCCGCGTCAGCCGATTCGCGATGACCAACCCCAAGGGGTTCGGCCTCATCCAACGCGACCGCGACTTCAACCACTACGAAGACCTCGAAACCGAGATGCAGATCCGCCCGTCGATCTGGGTCGAGCCCAAGGGCGAGTGGGGCCAGGGTTGGGTCGAGCTCCTCGAGATCGCTTCCGACGACGAAGGCATCGACAACATCGGGGCTTACTGGGTCCCCGCCAACGAGACCGAACTGGCCGCCGGCGATGAACTCACATTGTCGTACAAGCTTGAATTCACGCAGGAAGTCCGCCCCGCAGACGGGCAGGCGATGCCCTGGGTCGACACCCGGGCGATGCTCGGCGACGGCGGCGATGAAGAAGCCAACGCCAAGAGCCTGGTCCGCACCGCCGTGAGCGAAGACGCCGCGGGCAAAGCGGTCGCCCGGTTCATCCTCGACACCGCGCCGCAGACCGCCCTGCCCAGCGGCACGATCGTCCGCAGCGACGTGGGCGTGTCCAACGGCAAGCTCGCCGGCGAGCCGGTCATCCAATACAACAAGTTCGACCACGCCTACCGCCTGTTCTTCGACGTCATCGCCGACGGCACCGCCCCCGTCGAACTCCGCGCGACCCTCCGCGGCGCGACCGCGCTGGACCGCAAGAAAGAACAGGCCCCCGAAGGCACCTACGACGACGTGGTCGATCCCGACACGGGCCCGCCGCTCAGCGAAACCTGGCTCTACCGGTGGGACCCCCAGCCATGACCGCCTCCGACCTCCCCGAACTCGCCACCGCGCCGCAATCCGCTACGCCCATGACGGACGCGAACGAACCCACCCCGACCCACGAACCGGCGGACACCCCCGCCGACGTTGAAACGGCCGAGGTTTCCGCCGGCGACACGCGTAACGCCGTCGAACGCGTCGTCGCGTATTTCGTGGCGTTGGGCGTCGGGGGCGAAACGGCGCTGAGCCTGACCAACACGCTGGACCAACGGATCGACCCCACCGAAAGCACCCCCGCCCGGCGGGCCGAGCTCATCCTCGAAGCCTTCGACCGCTGGACCGATGAACTCCCGGCCCTCATGGGCATGGGAGAACAAGCCGACCGCGTGGCGTTCACCCTGGCCAACCATCTGGGCCGGCTGCTCAACCAACACCCGGACGCGCTGGATGACCCCGACGAACTGATCCAGGCCATGCAGCCCCTGCTGGACGATCGCCCCCACGGCATCCTGCCCAACCTGCCCCGCCAGGAGATGCACCGCCAGCCGCTGGGCGATCTCCCCTCGGTATTGCAGGGCGAGTTCTGGAGCGGCACGTACCGCTGGGTCGCGCCCGTCGGCGCGAGCACCAAGCGCATGTTGAGTGGCGGAAAAAAACAATCGAACGGCACCGACAGTCCCAGCGTTTCGAAGGGGACCGAATCCGGTGAGTGACATCGTCCCCAACAGCCCCGTCCCCCGCATGCTCCGCACGACCAGCGGGGCGCTCTTCTCTCGCTTCAGCCTTCTGCTGGCGACGGTCGCGAGCACGTATCTCGCCTCGTACGCCTTCGGCCACGTCGTCTTCGGCGACGACGGCAACGGCGTGAACCCCGTGACCATCGCGTTGTGGCTGTTGTTCTGCGTGCTGTTTCTCTGGGTCGCGCAGGGGTTCTGGACCGCCACCATCGGGCTGCTGCAGATGCTCCGCCGTTCACCCAACGCGGTGTTCAAGGTCAAGGTGGAGACCCAGCCGTGGATGGCCCCGGAGAAGCTCCCCCGCACCGCGATCCTGATGCCGATCTACAACGAAGACAGCATCCGCGTCTTCGCCGGCGTCGAAGCGATCATCCGCTCGATCCACGCCCAGGGCTACACCTCGGCCTTCGATCACTACATCCTCTCGGACACCACCGACCCCACCGTCTGGCTGGAAGAAGAAACCCAGCTCGCCGCGATCCTCGACCAGTTCGCCGACGAAGGCGTCGACGTCAACATCTACTACCGCCGCCGTCACAAGAACAAGGCGCGGAAGTCCGGCAACATCGAAGACTTCTGCGAACGCTTCGGCAGCGCCTACAACTTCATGCTCACCCTCGACGCCGACAGCGTCATGGACGGCGGCACCATCGTGGAGATGGTCCACCGTGCAAGCGCGCAGGACGACATCGGCATCCTCCAGGTCCCCCCGCAGCCGGTCAACCGCAACTCCCTCTTCGCCCGCTGCCAGCAGTACGCCGCCAGCGTCTACGGTGAAGTCTTCAACGTCGGCTTCGGGCACTGGACCCACCTCGATGGCAACTACTACGGCCACAACGCGCTCATCCGCGTCCAGCCGTTCATCGACCACTGCGGCCTCCCGCTGCTCCCGGGCAAAGCGCCCCTCGGCGGCGAGATCCTCTCGCACGACTTCGTCGAGGCCGCGCTCATCCGCAAGGCGGGCTACAAGGTCCAGATCGCCTTCGACCTCGACGGCAGCTACGAAGAATGCCCGACGACGCTCGTCGATTACGCCATCCGCGACCAGCGCTGGTGCCAGGGCAACATGCAGCACATCCGCCTCGTGTTCACCCGCGGCTACAAATGGATGTCGCGCATCCATCTGGGCATGGGCGTGATGTCGTACCTCGCCTCGCCGTTGTGGCTCGCGTTCATGCTGCTGGGGCTGATGGCGGTGGTCATCGCCGGGGGTACCGCCGCCGATCCGTACGAGCCCTTCGGCCCGTTCCTCATCGGTATCACGCTGTTCGCCGTGGTCATGGCGATGCTGCTGATCCCCAAGTTCTACGCGGTGTGTCTGGTGCTGCAACGCCCGGACGTCATGCGCGCCCACGGCGGCGAATTGCAGGCCGTGCTCGGCGCGATGATCGAGGTGGGCATCTCCATCCTGATCGCCCCGCTCATGATGGTCTACCACACGATGTTCGTGATCAACACGCTCATCGGCCGAACGGTCAAGTGGAACGCCCAGCAGCGTGACGAGTCGGCCGTGGGCTGGGGCGACGCCGCCCGCAACCACTGGCGGCACACCGTCGGCGGGATCGTCTCCATCGCCGTGATCGCCTGGCTCGCGCCGTCCCTGTTCTTCTGGGCGCTGCCCGTCCTCGTCGGGCTGGTCGTGTCGATCCCCGTGTCGGTCATGCTCTCGAGCGTCGGCGTGGGCACCTGGTTGCGTGAGCACCGCCTGCTCATGATCCCCGAGGAACACGACACCCCGAAAGTGCTGCGCCTGCACGCGACCGCACTTGAGCGCACCCAAGCCGTCGCCGACGCCGTGGCGGACCAGCACCCCATGGACCGTGTCGTCCGCGACCCCGCGTTCAACCGCTTCCACCTCGCCGCGCTCGCCAGCAACCGTGAGCCCTTCGAGTCCACGGTCAACGTCGCCGCCGCTTTGGAACAAGCTGCACAGGACGGCCTCCCGGAACTCGAACGCCCCGAACAGGTCGCCATCCTCTCCAACCCCCACGCCCTGCGCCGCCTGCACCACGCCGCGTGGGTGTAACGCTTGGGTTGCTAATCACCGACACGCGATTTCACGAATCAGGCTGATTCACTCTGAATCTCGGACGCCTCATGCGCTTCTCGCGCATGTTGCGCCTCTTCCGCCAATCGACGGACCTTGAAATCACAGCCCCACTGCTGCATCTGCACCAGGATCGGCTCGAGCGTTCGGCCGAACTCGGTGATCGTGTACTCCACCCGCGGCGGGACCTCCGGGAAGACCTCGCGATGCACCACACCGTCCGCTTCCAGCTCACGGAGCTGGAGGGTGATCATGCGTTCGGTGGCGTTCGGAACGAGCCGACGGAGCTCGCCGAAGCGTTTGGGCCCCTGCATCAGGTGGCATAAAAGCACCGGCTTCCATTTTCCTCCGATGACGCTGAGCGAGGCCTCAACGTCACAACCTGTTTTCCAACAATACTTTCGCGTCATATGCATGATCCTGGACAAGAAACTTTTTCAATACTTACAAAAATGTGGGTACTTGTCAAGACCAATGTTGCCTCATATCTTCCGACCAACATCGAAAGCCTGCCCCTAGCGGCCACCCCCGGCCGCCCCCAACACGGAACCCGCCATGCCCAAGCTCACCATCGTCGCCAACATCCACGCCATTCCTGACCAGATCGATCGGGTCAAGGCCGAGCTGGAGAAGCTCATCCCGATCACCCGGGCCGAGGCGGGCTGCCTGCAGTACGACCTGCACCAGGACAACGACGACCCCGCCCACTTCCTGTTCTTCGAGAACTGGGAGTCCCGCGAGCTCTGGCAGCACCACATGAACGCCCCTCACCTCGCCGCCTACCTCGAAGCGACCGAAGGCGCGGTGGCCGAGTTCACCGTGGACGAAATGACTCAGGTCGACTGACCCTCCGTTACCTCCCTCCACTTAGTACCCCAAGGACAAGGAATTCAGACATGAGCTACGACAAATTCACCACGTTCAAAACCGACATCGAAGACGCCGTGATGTGGGTCACCTTCGACTTCCCGCCCGTCAACGTCCAGGGCCAGGAGATGCTGGCCGACCTCAACAGCCTCGCCCTTCGGCTGGAGCGCGACCGCGACATCAAGGTCGTCGTCTTCCAGTCGGCCAACCCCGAGATCTGGGTCTGCCACTACGACACCAACCTGCTCAAAGACATGTCCACCGAGGCGGTGTCGCGTGACGAAGCGAATCTGCTCGACCTGCAATCGGTCTGCGAACGCATCAGCAAGCTGCCCCAGGCCACCATCGCCAAGCTCGAAGGCTTCGCCCGCGGCGGCGGCCACGAGCTCGCCCTCGCGTTGGATATGCGCTTTGCTGCTCGCGGTAAGTTCAAGTTCATGCAGATGGAAGTCGGCATGGGCATCCTGCCCTGCGGCGGTGGTGCTTCGCGGATGGCCCGCCAATGCGGCCTGGGCCGGGCACTCGAGATCATTCTCAGCGCCCGTGACTTCACCGCCGAGGAAGCCGAAGCCTACGGCACCGTCAACAAAGTCCTCGAGCCCGACGAGATCGGCGAGTACGTCGACGACCTCGCCAAGCGGATTTCGAAGTTCCCCGCCGAGTCGATCAGCGCCTGCAAGAGCATGGTCTACGAATCGATCGACAAGCCGATCGACGAAGCCCTCAAGGCCGAGGCCTACTGGCTCTACCAGGCGACCAGCAAAACCCCCGCGGTCAAGCGTTTCCAGATCGCCGACGACAAGGGCCTGGAGCACGACATCGAGAACCAACGCAACTGGAACGACCTGGTCATGGGCGTCCAGGAAATCCAGTAACTTCCCAACCCAAACCTGATCCCCGTTTCAATTGCTTTAAGGAAATTCATTGATGAAAGCCATGCTCGTTAAATCCTACGGCCCCGACTCCGTGTTCGAGGCCGCCGAGGTCGCCACCCCCGAAGCCAAGGCCGGCGAAGTGCTGGTGAAGATCGCCGCGTCGAGCGTCAACACCGTCGACACGATGATCCGCACGATGGGCGAAGCGCTGCCGTTGTCGCCCGCCGCCCCCGCGATCCTGGGGATGGACTTCGCCGGCACGGTCGAAGCGGTGGGTGAAGGCGTCGAAGGCTACGCCGTGGGCGATGAGGTATACGGATGTGCCGGCGGCCTGGCTGACCTGCCCGGCACGTTGGCCGAGTACATCGCCGCGGACAGCAAGCTGATCGCGCACAAGCCCAAGAACCTGTCGATGGCCGAGGCCGCGGCACTGCCTCTGGTGGTGATCACCGCCTACGAAGGCCTCAAGCGTGCGGGTATCACCGCAGGACAAAAAGTCCTGGTCCACGGCGGCTCGGGTGGCGTGGGCCACGTCGCCCTGCAACTCGCCAAACACTGGGGTGCCGACGTCTACGCGACCGGCGGCGGCGACAAGCAGCTCGAACTCATCCAGCAGCTCGGCGCGACCCCCATCAACTACAAGACCGAAACGGTGGAAGACTACGTCGCCAATCACACCGGCGGCGCGGGCTTCGACATCGTCTACGACTCGGTGGGCGGGGCCAACATGGCCAACTCCTTCGAGGCCGCGGCCCTCAACGGCCACGTCGCCTCGACCGTCTCGATGTGCGAGCTCGACCTGACCACCGCCCACTTCAAGGGCCTGTCGCTGCACGTCGTGTTCATGCTGATCCCGATGCTGCACAACTTCAAGCGTGAAGAGCACGCCGCGATCTTGAGCGACGTGACGACTATCGCCGAGGCCGGCGGACTCAAGCCCGTGCTCGATGAAAACAAGTTCACCCT
The DNA here is from genome assembly GCF_014207595.1 of Algisphaera agarilytica. Classification (NCBI taxonomy): domain Bacteria; kingdom Pseudomonadati; phylum Planctomycetota; class Phycisphaerae; order Phycisphaerales; family Phycisphaeraceae; genus Algisphaera; species Algisphaera agarilytica. Next base: position 2,509,230 of record NZ_JACHGY010000001.1, on the reverse strand, counting down.
GGATCAGGCTGGCGAAGCCCACGCCCGCCTGGAGAGCAAGCAAGGTATGGGCAAAGTTGTTGTTGAGAACTAAGCCATGACCACGGCCGCCGCGTCAACCACCCCATTCCCCAGCCTCAACCGCGGATACAACAGCGTATTCCGCGCGGGGAAGCTGTCCCTCGGCCTGGTCGTGCCCGTCACGGAGTACACCCAATCCCGGGTGCCGGACATGCACGACCAGGCCCGTCGGATCAAGCTCGCCGAGACCTTGGGTTTCTCGGCGGTGTGGCTGCGCGATGTGCCGTTTGATGTGCCTTCGTTCGGCGACGCGGGGCAGCTGTACGACCCGTTTGTCTACCTAGGCCTACTTGCGGGCCAGACCGAAAAGATCGCACTCGGCGTGGCGAGCATCATCCTGCCGCTGCGCCACCCCGCCCACGTCGCCAAAGCGGCGGCGAGTGTGGATGCGTTGTCGGGGGGTCGGTTGATCCTCGGCGTGGCGTCGGGCGATCGGCCGGACGAATACCCCGCGCTCAACATCCCCTACGACTCGCGTGGCCAACGCTTCCGCGAGAGCTTTGAATACATCCGCACGATGAGCGAGACCGCCCCGCCGTTCGACAACGATTTCGGCAGCTCGCTGGGCGGCATCGACATGCTGCCCAAACCCACCGCCGGCTCGATCCCGATGCTCGTCACCGGCGGCAGCCAACAAAACCCCGACTGGGTCGCCCAGCACGGCGACGGCTGGATGACCTACCCGCGTAACCTCGACGCCCAGGCCCACGTCATCCAGGACTGGCAGCAACGCGTCGAAGCCGCAGGCCGAGCGCCGCAGCCCGTGCTGCAAACGGTGTATATCGATCTTGCCGAGAACCCCGACACGCCGCCCCAGCCGATCCACCTCGGCATGCGGCTGGGGATGAACCACCTGCTCGACTACGTGAAATCGCTCGAAGCCATCGGCGTGAATCACCTGGCGCTCAACCTGCGTTTCAACCAGGCCGACATCGACCAAACGCTCCACCGCCTGGCCGACGATTTGCTGCCCCACTTCCACGACTAACCCCAAGACCGCGAGCCCCGCTATGCCCAAAACCATCCTCCTCACCGGCGCGACCGACGGCATCGGCCTCGAAACCGCGAAGATGCTCGCGCCCCTGGGCCACCACCTGCTGCTGCACGGCCGAAGCGCCGCCAAACTCGAACAAACCAAGAGCCAAGTCGCCTCACTGCCCGGTGCAGGGCCGGTTGAAACCTACGCCGCCGACCTGTCGGACATGAAGCAGGTCGAAGCGCTCGCCGCCGAGGTTTCCAGCAAGCATGAGAAGCTGGATGTGCTGATCAACAACGCAGGCGTCTTCATGACCCCGACCCCCGTCACGCCCGACGGCCTGGACATCCGCTTTGCGGTGAACACGGTCGCGCCGTACCTACTCGCAACCCGTTTGACTTTGCTCATGGGACCGGGCGGCCGGGTGGTGAACCTGTCCTCCGCCGCGCAAGCGAAGGTCGACCTTCAAGCGTTGGCCGGCCAAAACTCACGGCCGCTCCCCGACAAGACCGCCTACGCCCAGAGCAAACTCGCGATCACCATGTGGACCAACCACCTCGCAGCGCTCTACCAGGACGACGGCCCGCTCTTCGTCGCGGTCAACCCCGGGTCACTGCTGGGCAGCAAGATGGTCCGCGACGCCTACGGCATGGCGGGCGGCGACCTGAAGATCGGTGCCGACATCCTCACCCGCGCCGCGCTGTCCGAAGAATTCGCCCACGCCAACGGCAAGTACTTCGACAACGACTCCGGTCGATTCGCTTCACCCCACCGCGACGCAACCCAACCCAAGCTGTGCGCCGAAGTGGTCAACACCATGCAGACATGGCTGGCCGCACGGTGAATACCAAGAGCCGCAAGAACCCGCTTCTCAGTGGGATTCACAATTTCAGCAAGTAATTGGGTTGCGACGCCGCGAAGCCATCAAAACGCCCAGCCCCGAAACCATCAGGAGGGATGCGGGTTCGGGGATGATGGTGAAATTGGACAGACCGCTGGCGGCGCTGGTGTTGCCGAAGTTGTCTTGCCAGATAGTGTAGTCGGCCGCGTCCACGATACCGTTGCCGTTGCCGTCGGCGGCCAGATCGTCCATCGAGCCGAAGCTGTCTTGCCAGATGGTGTAGTCCGCTGCGTCGACGACGCCGTTGCCGTTGTAGTCGCCGGGGAGGGTGATGTCGACGACGTCGGGGTTGAGCGTCAGGCCGAGCAAACCCGAAGGCTCGTCGAAGGTAATGAAATCAAAGGCACTCGCCCGGAGATCGAGCGTGTTGATTTCGAAGTTGGGCAGGATCAAGTTCATGCCGAGGATGCCCGCAAGTGTGAGCTGATCACCGGTGTCGGGGTCCTCCACCGCGATATCCAAAACCAGGACCGGTGCCTTGGTGTAGGTGATCGGCTCGCCCTCAACGGTGGGCAGCGTGAGCGTGTCGAGCAGGAACCCTGCAACGGTGGTCGTGCCGCCGACGCCGCCGACCTGAAGCTGGAATTGATCTTCCAACGGAGCACCTTCGAGGAACGGTGTGCCATCGGGGAGCGTGTCTTCGCTATATGTCACCCCCATCAGCGCAGCCTGCTGCTCGGAGATAATCGAGGTCATTGCCCCCATGTCATAGAGCCAACTCCCGCCGGATGAGGTCCCGCCGTAGCTGGCCACCACCTGGGTATCCAATGGTATTGAGCTAAGCGTATTGGCTGCCGCAACACCGCCACCAGGGATCAACGCGTCAAGCGGGTCTCCGCCAATAAAAGGGTTTTCGCTGAAGGTTGGCCCCTCGCCGCCGGTGGTCTGAGTGAAACGCGAGAAGTCCGCATAGGTCGTTTGGATATGAAAATCCGCATCAGGCACGCTGTTGGGAAGCTGTCCCGAGTTATAGACATTGACATCGGTGACCTCGATCTCGCCGCCGTTAAACCTGCGAGAGTCCATGGTCACCGTCTTGCCCTGGAACAGAGGCATGCCAAACACATCGAGGCCGCCAATAAAGGTGTCGCTGTTTTGCTGAGCGACCTGGGCCCGGATGTTGGTAAAGACTTGGTTGTAGGTTTGGGTAAAGGTCGCAGGATTATCGATATCCGCACCCACACCAAACGGCGCGAGAAAAGGTGCGAGGTGGATATTAATGTTCTCGGACACATTGAAATAGTCGATGCCACCCACACCGACATCACCAAATTCAACCCCTGAAGCAAGCGGGACACCCAGGGCGTCTGCGGTTTCTTTTGCCAGCAAGACACCGCTCGCCCCACTGTCGTAGAACGCTTTAATCGTGAACGTCGGACCAAGCAAGCCCTCGGTGGTCAACGGCGAAGTCGGATCGCTAGGCAACGTAATCGCCGCGTTGATCTGCGGGATCTCCACAGCCGCAACCTGAACACCCTCGATCGTCAATGCCGAGGCCTGTGCTCCCAACGCCCCAACCAATAGCGCAGTACCGTAGCTCCTAGCAACCCGTCCCCGGCGACTCATACCCTGCTGTAACAAATGATTCAAAGGAAACACCCTCAAGTTCCCCGGGGGTGAAATTAATCAAGGCAGACAAGATTTAGGAACGAAGTTTGAAACAAGAACAAAGAGACAAAAACGCAAAGACACTCCCAGTGTATCGCTGGAAGCGCTTCGCACCAAGATTCAACGCTCATATCTCCCCAAATCCGCCCCTGATTTTGATCTCAGCCTAACCCTGAGCCCGTCGCGACCGCGTGCAGATCGCCACGCCTCCCAGGCCGATCAGCAGCAGCGAGGAGGGTTCGGGGACGATCACCACGTCGTCGATGTACTTGGCTTTGTTCACACCGGTGAAGAAGCTGATCTGCGTGAGGGACTTGTCGGCATAGCCTGCAAGCGTCGGGGTCAGGTCGCGGTAGGCCCACTCGAATTGGACGTATTCGGGGTCCTCGGCAAACAGGGTGTCCTGCACCTGGCTGGCGTCGGAAAACGTCAGCGTCACGGCTGAGCCGACGCTTCCAGTACCCCCCATATGGAAATACCAATAACCCGCTTCGGTGATCTGGCTGACAGGGATCGGATCAAAACTCTGGTAGAGATTGCTCGGCCCGGCGGTGGGCATCGGCGCGCTATACGCCGAGTGGCTGCCCGTGCGGGCGAAGCCGAGGACCGACCAGGGGTTGTTGTTCACGTCCGGCTCGTCCCAGCCGGTGAGGTCGCCGGTCTCGAAGCCGCCGTTGACCAGAACGTTGCCATATGCTCCGCAGGAAATCGAAGCAAACAGCGCAATCGTAAAGACGTAGCGGGTTCCAACGTTGAACCATTTCATCGCGTGACTCCGTGGTGTTTCTGATCGAATGCCGAGCGGAGGCGTATGCCTTGGCTCGGCTCAACCTAGAAACCCCAAAACCGCCGTTGTCCTGCGCAGCGGTATTGGAAATCTGCGTCGTATGTGCTGGGGCAAATCACACAAAAAAACCCACGGCCAAGATGACCGTGGGCTTCTAATTTCTTGGGGAGGCGTTTCAGATCAGGACGCGTCGTCCGAATCTTTCTTGGCGGGCTTCTCGATGACTTCGTCGACGAGGCCGTAGTCCTTGGCTTCCTGGGCACCGAAGAACTTGTCGCGTTCGGCGTCCTTGGCGATCTGCTCGACCGATTGGCCGGTGTAGCCCGCGAGCAGCTCGTTGAGCTCATTCTTGGTCTTGAGGATTTCGTCGGCCTGGATCTTGACGTCCGAGGCTTGGCCGTAGATCCCGCCGTAGGGCTGGTGGATCATGACCTTGGCGTGGGGCAGGCAGTAGCGTTTGCCCTTGGTGCCCGCGGCGAGGGTGAGGGCGCCGCCGGACATCGCCTTGCCGATGCAGTAGGTGTTCACGTCGGAGCTGATGAAGTCCATCGTGTCGATCATGGCCAGCGTGTCGTCGACGCTGCCGCCTGGCGAGTTGATGTAGAGGTTGATGTCTTGGCCGGGCTTCTGGTTCTGCAGGTGCAGGAGCCGCATCACGACGCCCATGGCACTGGCGTGGTTGATCTCGCCGATGAGGAAGACCACCCGGTTTTCGAGCAGCATCTCGTCGATGGTCATCTCGCGGTAGCGGCCGATGGGCGGGGCGAGCTGGGGGTTGGGGTACGGATTGGCCATGGCCTTGGCGTCGAGGCCTTGGGCCATCGCTTGGGGCATCAGGGCGAGGGGGTTGAACGTCGGGTCCATTGCGAATCCTTTTCGGGGCCGTGTGGGCGGGAATCAAAATCCGGGGCGGTGCCCTGGCGTGGGGCTTCTTCCATGAAGTACCGAATCATAGCAAAGCCGCACCCCGGAAGGCGTCTATCGACGGTTTCCGGGGTGCGGTGGATCGGGTCTTCGATTGTGTAATCAAGGGGGGCAGCCGAGCTGCGGCGAGATCGATTTAGAGCGAGTCTTGCAGGTCGTCGTGGTCGTCGTCGAGGTCGAGATCGAAATCCACGTCCTCGGGGCCGAAGTCAGCGGCACTATCGGGCTTGGGAGCCTGGCTGGACTCCTCGAGCATCTTGCGGAGGTAGCCGTTCTCCCGGCGGGTGGCCTCGAGGTCGAAGACCAGGTACTTGATCGACAGACGCAGGTAGTCCAGCGACTCCTGGAGCTCGCCGACGGTCTTCTTCAGCTTGCCGTGGCGTTCCTTGGTTTGCTGGGCGAGGGCTTCCAGCTTTTCGCGCTCGGCCTTGGGCAGGGTGCTGATCTCACCCATCAGGTCGCCGAGTTTCTTTTGGAAGTCGTGTTCGTTCATCTCCGGGGGCTCCAGATACAGATTGCGGGGAAGCGGCGGGCCAGGTGCAGGCCGCTATGCAGTTATAGCACGGGCCCCCGAGCGAGCGAAAGAGAAGCGAAACATCGATTCTAAATTTATTCAAATCTATATTTTTCAATGACTTGAGAAATATTGCCCAGTAAAAAGCCCCGCCGTAGTCTGCAGCGGTCAAACCGGATGTTGCCCAAACGCGACATCCCCGGCCCGGATCACTTGGTGAAGACGACTTTGCCGCTGCCCGCCGTGATCTTGCCGAGGGTGAACACCTGCTCGCCCGCCTTGGTCAGCTTCTCGGCGATCGCCTCGGCGAAGTGCGGCCGGACGATCAGCGTGTAGCCGATGCCCATGTTGAACACCCGCAGCATCTCGTCCTCGTCGACGTTGCCGTGCTTCTGCAGGAACTTGAACAGCGCCGGCACCTCCCAGCTCTTGCGGCTGATCTTCGCGTCCAGATTCTCCGGCAAAGCCCGGTTCACGTTGCCCGGCAAACCGCCACCGGTGATGTGAGCCATGCCGCTGATCGGGCGTTTCCGCTTGTAACCCGCCAGCAGCCGCACGATCGGCTTGACGTAGATCCGCGTGGGCTCGAGCAGAATCTCGCCCAGCGTCTTGCCGGCAAACTGCGGGTCGTCGTCGAAATCCTTGTACACCTTGTTTAGGTCGAGCTTCGCCTGCTTCACGATCGCCCGCACCAGCGTGTAGCCGTTGCTGTGCACGCCGCTGGACGCCAGGCCCAGGATCACATCGCCTTTCTCGACGCGCTGGTCGCCCTCGACAATCCGGCTGAGCTCCACCACGCCCACCGAGAAACCCGCCAGGTCGTAATCGCCCTTGCCATACACATCCGGCATCTCCGCCGTCTCACCGCCAATCAGCGCACAACCCGCCAGCGAGCACCCGTCCGCGACGCCCTTGACGATCCGCTCCATATGGACCGGGTCCACCGAGTGCGTGCCGATGTAGTCTAGGAAGAACAACGGCTCGGCCCCCTGGACGATCATGTCGTTGACGTTCATCGCCACGCAGTCCTGCCCGATCGTGTCGTGCTTGCCGAGCTGGATCGCCAGCAACACCTTCGTGCCCACGCCGTCGGTGCAGCTCACGAGGACGGGGTCTTTGTAGTTGCGTTTGAACAACTTCTCGTTGAAGTCCAGCCGGAACATGCCCGCAAACGCGCCGTGCTTGCCCAGGACGCGGGGGCCGTGGGTCTTGCGCAGGTGCTGCTGGATCCGGCCGACCATCGCGTCGCCGGCCTCGATCGAGACGCCAGTGTCGGCGTAGGTGAGGGATTTCTTGGATTTGGAAGTCTTGGCCATGGGGCGCACAGTGTAGCGGGGGAGCGAAACGCAGAAAAATAGCAAACCCGAAAAGCAACAAATGGACCTCTAAACCGCCCGGATCTGGCGTGTTTGATTTTCTACTTTGCTGCTTTTGAGCTGTTCTGCGTTGCTAAACCCGCATCCGCCGCGTGTACACCAGCCACTCGATGACCAGCATCCCCAGCGCCGCCCACGCGAACCACTGCCACACCTCGCGGCGGATCAGCGACGACTCGGCCGTGGCCTGAACCACGCCCGTGCCGACCTCCAGCCGTTCGACGGGCCGGGTGTCACTCTCCAACTCATCAAGCAGGTTCACCGCCAGCCGGTCCATCGGGGCCGACACCGTGGTGCCGTCCGCGTCGTAGAAGCCCACGCGGGTGAACGCCGGCAGCGTTGCCCGGCCTTCCCGTGTCGTCGCCGACAACCGCACCGGGCCGTTATAGCCCACCGTGGTTTCGCCGCCGGGTACCGTCACCGTCGCCGACTCGCCCGAGCGGAACGACAGCGCCGCCTCGCCGCTCGACGCGCTGGCGGTCTGACTCAGGCCGAGCGTCTCGAGCGCGTTGACCATGAAGATCTGGAAGCTCCAGTGGTGCGGCCACCGGCTCTCGAGCACATCGAAGCTCACCGCCACGTGCCGCTGCTGCGCATCACGCGTCTCGGCGATCAACGGCCCCGCCAAACCCACCGCCAACACCTTCGCGTTGAGCGGCACCGTCAGCCGACCCGGGCGACGCAGCGTCACATCGTCCAGCACGACGTACTGCATCAACGGGTGGTCCCGCGACCAGGTCAACACCGACTGCATCACCGGCGCATCCTCCGCCGACGCCCGCACCGACAGCCCCGGCACCGGCACCGCCCCGCCAAACGCCAGGCTGCTTACCGGGGGAACCGCCGTCGGCGAATACCGATCGAACACGATCACGTCGTACCCCGAGTCCACCCCCGAGCCGTCCGCCGCCCCGTCGCTGCGTAGCTCGGCAGGCGTCATCGCCTCGTACTCTTCGGGGGTCCGCAGCTCCAGCCGACGCGCCCCCGCAGCACGGATCGCCTCACGCAGATAGCGGTTGCCCTCGGTGACCAGCAGCACGCCCAGCCGCTGAGCGGGAAGCAGCTGCAGCCGCACCGCGTTGTCCGCGAGCAGCCCGTCGTTGTGGTCGTGCACCAGCTCGATCGTCGCGCTGCCCGACAGCGGCACCTCAAACGTCACCGACGCCTCGCCGGTCGCGCCCGGCGTGGTGTTGCCCTGATCGTCCACCGTCGGCGCATCTGCTGCGGGCAACGACAACGCCCGGGTCCGCACCACTCGGCCGTCAACCATCAGCGTCACGTTCGTGCGGGTCGCCAAACCGGTATTGGTCAGCCGGGCGAAGACGCGCACCAGCGAGGGCTGGTCGTAGTCGCGCCGGGCCGAGGCCGAGACGATCCCGACGTTGGTTTCGATCACTTCGCCGATGCGTTCAAACGCCAGCGTCGCGCCCGGCAAAGCCAGCGGCTCCGCCCCGTCGCGGTGGACCCGGCCGTCGCTGAACACATACACCGTGAGGCCCTCGGCGTCGGCGGCGTCACCGCCGGGGCCCGCCGTGTGCGGTTCGATCAGACCCAACGCCGGCTCGATCCGGCTGCGCTGGTCCGTCACCCCGATGCTACGCACCGCGGTCCGCAGCAGGCCCCGGTCGTTCGTGAACGACTGCAGCACCTGCGCCCGTTCGGCAAAGCTCACCACCATCGCCCCGCCCGACGACGCGTCGAGGTTGTCGATCAACTGCAACGCCCGGTCTTTGGCTTCGTCGAGCCGTGTCTTGCCGCCGGCCATCTCCGTGGCCATCGATCCGGATTGGTCGACCACGATCACCACCCGCTCGCCGGGTGCCACCGTCGCCCGCTGCGTCGGCCGGGCCATCGCCAGCAAGAGCAACGCCAACAGCAACAGCTGCAACCACAGCAACAGGTTGTTGCGGATCCGCTGGAACGGCGCATTCACCTGCAGGTCCTGCACCGCCCGCTTCCACAGCAGCGTGGATGGTACCACCATCGGCTTACGCCGCAGCTTCAGGAAATACAGCGACACCAGAAGCGGAATCGTGATCCCCGCCGCGATCAGTGCAGTTACGGGGTTGAGAAAACTCATGGGTTTCCTCCAATCGGCAAGGCAGCGCTTCGCTTAATCACGGAGAGCGCGGAGACACGGAGGCACGGAGCCAAGGCAGATAGACGAAGGGTCACCCCGAAGGATGCCTTCCTCCGTGCCTCCGTGCCTCCGCGTACTCCGTGGTGGATCGTTCGGGTCATCCCAGCAACCCCCTCTCACGCAGGTACTTCAGGACCACCAACTCAACTGCGAGGTCAGTTGTCGCGGTCATGTATGACATCCCGCGTTTGGTGCAGGTGTCGCGGACGTGCTGGCAATACGCCTGCAGGTTGGCCTGGTACTTCTCAAGCAACGCCTTGCTCACCGACACCTCGGCCAGATCGCCGTCTTCCATATCCGTGAGTTTGAGATCACCCACCACGCCGCCTTTGGCCGGGTCGACTTCCTGGGGCGAGAGCAATTGGATCGCGTAGGCGTCGTAGCGATCGCCCGCTAGGTAGCGCAGCGCCGCGGAGAGGTCGCCCTTGTCGAAGAAGTCGCTGACCAGCACGACCACGCCGGGGCGTTGGTTGAGCATCGCCAGCTTCTTGCAGACCGCCGCGAGGTTGCCTTCCCCGGGCGTGGGTTGTTGCTGGTTGAGCCAATCGACCATCCGCGGGATGGGGCGACGCCCGCGCATACCCTCGGCCGTGCCGGCGACGGTGTCGGTGAAGCTGTAGAGGTTCAGCCGGTTGTAGTGGGTCAGTGCGATATAACCCAGCGCCGCGACCATCTGCTTGGCGTAGAGCAGCTTGTTCGGCTCGCCGTAGTCCATGCTCACGGTCGTATCGATCACCAGCGACACCGAAAGGTCTTCCTCTTCCATAAACAGCCGGAGGAACAGCTTGTCCAGCCGGGCGTAGAGGTTCCAGTCGATCCGCCGCAGGTCGTCCCCGACGACGTAGTTGCGGTAGTCGGCAAACTCGACCGAGGCGCCCCGCTTCTTGGATCGCCGCTCGCCCTGCACCGTCCCGCGCAGCATCTTCCGCGAGCGCACGTCCAGCCGATCAAGCTGGCGCATGAACTCGGGGGTAAGCAGGGTGTCGGGATTGAGGGCGGTGTCTGCCATATCAGTTGATCCAGAACGCGAAGCCCGGGAAGTTTCGGCCGAAGTCGTTGTTGAGCTTTCGCCAGAAGCCGGGGTCGGTCAGTTTGCCTTCTTCAAGGTACGGGTGGGCCGCGGTGCCCTGGACCCAGAGGATCAGGTCCAGCGTCGTCGGCTCGGTAAAGACCTTCTGCACGTTGATGCCCCGCTTCTCGTTGGTGCCACGCCAGAACGGAAGCAACGTCTCGCCTTCCAGGATCGCCTCGGCCTCGTCGAGGAAACTCAGCCACGAGTCGATCTGCTCCTGCGTCAGATTGATGCCGATCGCGCCCGTTTGGTCGGGCCCCGGCACCCACTCGTTCTGGTTGTCGGTCTCGGCGAGGATCGAGTTCCAGCTCAGCCGGCTGAACTCGATGACCTGCATGAAGTGCGCGTGGGCCGCGGGCATCCGCTCGGCGTCACGCAGCGGCTGGTTGATGAGGTGCAGCGCCGCAATCAGGTCGAGAAAGAGCATTTGGTCGAAGCCGCCGTACTCGTCCTGCACGTTCTCGAGCAGCCAGGGGTACGGCGTCTCGGGCTTCTCAAAGAACAGATGGGCCGTACGGTTGAACAGCTCGGTGCCGTCGTAGGCCAAGACCACATCCACCACGCCGCTCATCACCTGGCAGTAGCCGCGGAGCCAGTACGCGTCGGCGGTGTCGAGGCCCAGGACAAAATTTTCAGCCTTCGCCTGCACCCCCGGGTCGTTCTCATCGGGTTGCTGCCACCGGCGTTGCCGGCCGGTCAACGCGTCGTAGAAACGCCAGAGCCCTTCGTCGTCGGCGAGCTCGCCGTCGCCGTTGAGGTCCATGTGCACCGTGCCGATGCGCAGCGGCATCTGCGCCGCTTCATCGCCGATGGGAGCGAGGATGTCATCAACCTCCGCCAGCGCTTCTTCGAACCGCTCGAGCATCGCCACCACGTCGTCGGCCGAGACCGGCTGCGGGTCGGGGTTGCGCCGCACGGGCACCGCCAGCAGCGGCATCATCATGCCAAAGTCTTCCCCGAAGTTGCGCACGCCATACGAGTAGGTCGTCTGCGCAAACTCCTCGATGCCATCGAGAAAAGTCGTCACGCCGAGCGCCAGCCGCGCATCGTGATCGCCGGGCTGCTGTTCGAGGTGGCCGAGCAGAACCGCCTTCGCCTCGCCAAACTGCCCCCGGTCAAGCAGCGGCTGTACGTCCGGCGTCTCCGCCACAGTGGTGCCAACCGGCAAAGCAGTGATGAGTAGTGTGGTCAGGATGGATGTGAATCGTTTCATGGTGTACCCCTTGTCGGATGGTGTCGGTTCAGACGCCGAGGCCAGCCACCTCGACAGGCAAGTTATCGATGATGTCGTTCACGACCATGTCGGCGGTGATGCCCTCGGCCTGGCCTTCGAAATTCAACAACACGCGGTGACGAAGTACCGGCAGCATCACGTCGCTGATGTCGGCGACGGCGACGTGGGCCCGGCCATCCAGTAGCGCCTTGACCTTGCCGCCAAGGACTAAGGCCTGGGCCGCACGCGGACTCGCGCCGAAGCGCAGGAACTGTTTACTTAGGGAGGTGGCAAACTCGCCATCGGGGTGTGTCGCCAATACCGAACGGATCGCGTAGTCCTGCACGTGCGGGGCGATGAGCACCTGCCGGGCGAGCTTCTGGTAGGTCACGATCTTCTCGGCATCCAACACCGGATCAATCGTCGGCGTCACCGCGGCGGTCGTGCGGTTGACGATCTCGTTGAGCTCTTCGCGGTTCGAATAGCCCACGTCCAGCTTGAGCATGAAGCGGTCGAGCTGGGCCTCGGGTAGCGGGTAGGTGCCTTCCTGCTCGATGGGGTTCTGCGTGGCCATGACGAAGAACGGCTTGCTCATCGGGTAGGTGGTTCCGCCGACGGTGACGGATTTTTCCTGCATCGCTTCGAGCATTGCGGCCTGGGTCTTAGGGGTGGCGCGGTTGATCTCGTCGGCCAAAACGATCTGGGCGAAGATCGGGCCCTTCTGGAACTGGAACTCGCGGGCCACGGTGCCGTCGGGGCGTTGGTTCTCGACGACGATCGTGGTACCGGTGATGTCGGCGGGCATCAGGTCGGGGGTGAACTGGATGCGGGAGAAGTCCAGCCGAAGGGCTTCGGAGAGCGAGCGGATGAGCATCGTTTTGCCCAGGCCGGGCACGCCTTCGAGCAGCGCGTTGCCGCCGACGAAGAGGCAGGTGAGGATGCCGTCGATGATCTGGTCGTGGCCGACGATGGCCTTGCCGATCTGTTCGCGGACGGCGCCGTAGTCGCGTCGGAAGTCGGCGGCGAGTTCGAGGATCTGGGATTCGGGGAGGTCGTTTTGGGCCATGGCTTAGCCTTTCGGTGGAGTATTGATTGGGCGTGTCTTAGCTCGGATAGATCGGATCGGTCGGAGAAGGGCAAGACGCGGGGGAGTTCGCTTCATTCGGCCTTGAATCCGCAACATCCGAATAATCCGAGCAGATTCTGTTGAATTTCATCATTGGTTCTTCTCCCTCGCTCGGCGTTTGGCGGCGAGCAGGCGGTTGGCGGTGGTGGCTTCTTCCGGTGGGGTTTCGGATTGGGGTTTGGCTTGCGAGGCGAACGAGGAAGACTCGCTGGCGGCTTTCGCGCCGCCCACGGCGTCGGCGAAGTCGGCGGACACCTTCGTACCCGCGGCGGCCTCGAACTTTTTCTTCTTTTCGGGAACGGGGACAAACGCGTCGCCGTTGCTTGCTTGTGCGCCCTCGGCCCCGCTGTGCTGCACGGACTTGCGGCGTTTCTTGAGGGCGGACATCGTCTGCTTGGTCTCGGTGGCGGTGCGTCGCTGCACCGACATCTTCTGCTTGGCCCACGCGGCGATCGCGCGGTGGTCCCAGGCGATCCGGCGGTTGGCCACGTCTAGCAACAACAAGCCGAGCAGCCACGGCAGCAGCGTCCAACGCAGCGGCCGGGTGGAGACCGACTCGAAACGGTGCGTGCGATCGAACAGACTTGCCGCCACCGGGTCGGCCGGGTCGAGCACACGCCCGCCGGTGGTCGCGGCGATCTCGCGGAGCAGCTGGGTGTTGGGCTTGAACTTGCGGAGCTCTTCGCCCGCCGCGCGGGTCGCGCCGCCTGCGATGAAGGTTTGTTCGCCGCCGGGCGTACCCATGAAGAGGTTGAGGATATAGCTGCCGGTTTCGGTGGCGGGGGCGAGGGCTTCGTAGAGGCCGGGGCCGACCTGCTTGAGATCGATGTCGGTGATGTTGCCGTCGGGGCGGAGGACTTTGCCCTGGATGACCTGAGCGGCCGCACCAGCCCCTGCGCTTTGCTCAGCTTCGGCGTCAACGGGGACATCGAGACGGACGCGGAGTTGGTCGCCTTCTACAGTCGCGGTGAGCTCGGCCTGCTGGCTGGCGCTGGGCCGGCTGACGTAGCGGACGGTGCGGGCCCAGAAGTCGCCGTAGCCACCCCAGTTCAGCCAAGGGGTGGCCCACTTGTTGGTCGCGTCGCTGGTCCACGCCGCGGACTTGCCCAGGCCGACTTGCCAGTGGGCGAAGAGCGGTTCGCCCTCGGGGCCGAGTAGCGGCATGTCGATGCGGCGGTCGTACTTGGGCCCGGTGAGCACGAGGCCGTTGAGCGACGGGGTCGAAGGCAGGTTTGCCATGATCGGCGAGCCGGTGTTGCGACGCTGCGGGGTGAACTCGATCTCTTTGATCAGGTTCTTGCGGATCGTGCGTGCCTCTTTGACGAACACCTGCGGTAGGTCGTTGGGGTCGAGCACCGGGTGGTACTCACCCCCGCCTGCAAGCGCTAAGGCTTCGAGGATGTCGGCTCGATGCCCATCACCTACGCCGATCGTCGAGACGCTGATGTTGGCGCGGTTGAGCTTGTTGATGATAGGCAGGAAGTTCTCATCCGCCCCGCCGTCGGAGAGCAGGATGATGTGTTTGATCGACGACTCGCGCAGGTCCTGCGTGTTTTGGATGAGTCCTTCGTAGGCCCGCTCGAGGCCCGCGAGGATGGACGTGCCCCCGCCGGGGTTAATCGAGCGCAGCGTCCGCATGACCGCTTGGGGGTTGCGGTTGCGTTGCATGGGGACGACCCATTGCGAGAAGCTGTCGAACGCGACGACGCCGATCATGTCGTGCTGGTAGAGCGTCTGCACCGCGAGCGCCGCGGCCTCGCTGGCGATCTCCTGCTGGGTCTTCCCGGAGTTGCCGACGGGCGCGCCCATCGACCCGGAGCGGTCGATCACGATCGCCAACGCACCCGAGGGCAGCACGGTCTGCGAGGGGATTTCGCAATCGACCGGCAGGATGCTCTGGTCGATGATCGAGTTGGTCCAGCCGCCCGCGCCGAAGCTGTCGGGCCCGCCGAGCATGATGAACCCGCCGCCCAGGTCGTTCACGTAGCGGGCGAGCATGGTCTGCTGCTGGCCGGTGATCGCCTCGGCCGGGACGTTCTGAAAGATCACCGCGTCGTAGCGGGTCAGCGCCGCGGTGTCGCGGGGGAAGTCGCCGGGCGGGATCACGTCGAGGTTGATCTGGCGCTGCTGCAACGCCTCGGGCAGGATGCTCCCGGGAGCGCCGCCGACGTTGTCCACCAGCAACACCCGGCCGCGGCCCTGCACCAAAGTGAACGACTCGGCGCTGTTGTTGACTACGACCGAGTCAGACGAGGCCGTCGCGCTTCCCGCCACGGCGACGGGAGCCGTGATCACGGCCGGTTCGAACACCGCCTCGAACCGGTTGGCCCCGGAGGCAAAGATCGGCACGTCGATCTGCTTGGCCAGCACATACCTTCCCGACTCGGACTGCACTTCCGACACGACCGCGATCTCGTTGCCCTGCGCGTCCTGCTGCTGCTCGGTCAGGGCCCGGGAGTCGGACCAATCCGACGGCACGATGGGGATGCCCTTGCCGTCGGCGGCGCCGTTGAGGTCGAGGACCCGGCCGTCGTGTTTGAGCTGGAGCTGGCCGCGGGCCGGCGCGGTCCCCCGCAGGACCACGCGCACCGCCACGGTCTGCCCTTCGCGGGCCTCGATCGGGGTGTACACGCCTTCGACCATGACCTCTTCCCCGACCCGGTAGTCGATGGGCAGCACGTCGATCACCACGCCCGCCGCTGCGGCGTTGCGTGCCGCGGCGAGGGTGTCGCCGGACGTGTCGTTGCCGTCGGTCACGAGGACCAGGCGGAGCGCGGTGTTGGCGTCGCTCTTGGCGGCCATCGCCCATTCGAGCGCTTTCGCGGTGTCGGTGCCCTCGCGGACCTGAGCGCCCGTTGACGGGTCGAGACGAACCTCGTTGCCGGGGCGGGTCACGACGGTCGGCCGGTTGTCGTAGGTGACCACGCCGAAGCGGTCGTCGGGCTGCTTGTCCTCGGAGGCGGCGACGAGGAAATCGCGGATCGCCTGCGACATGCTGCGATTGGCAGAAGTATTGATCGGCTGCTGGTTCGGGAAAGCCGACACGGGCGGCTCGCCAAACACGCTCATCGACGGCGACTGGTCCACCACCGCGATCACGGTCAGCTCCGTGTGCCGTTGCTCGGCCCGAAGCCCCGCCAGCATCAACACCAAGAGCACCAACACCCCGACCCGCAGCCCGATCGCCAACCCCCGGCGGATCGGCTCAACCGTCGCCAGATACTTCCAACCCAGCCACCCGATCGGCAAGACCAGCAGCAAGAGCAGAAGCAGTTCGGGATGATCGAGACGGAAGTTCAACTAGATTTCGGATTGGAGATTTCGGATTTCGGAAAGACACACAGACCCAATACCACAACGGTCGACCGGGACGGAGATTCCGCAATCCGAAATCCCCAATCCGAAATCGGAATCACTCCGCCGCCTCCGGCGAGTCCGGCAGGTTGCCGAAGTAGTCCTTGATCGATTTCTGATAACGCTTGGGCACACGCTCTTCGGTCACCGCCCGCTCGGCCTCGGCCTTGGCTTCGGTCACCGCCTGGTTGAACGTCACGGTCGATTCGCCCTTGGCCATCTGCCCGTCGCGGGTCCACGACGCGATGACGCGGCCGCCGTTGCCTTCCTGGATATCCGAGGAGGCGTGCTTGCCGGTGCCCAAGGGAGCGCGTTCGTCGCCGAGCGGGTCGCCGCCTGAGCCGTGGCCCCAGCCCGGGCCGACGCCGTTGTTGGCCTGACCTCCCTGCCCGCCTTGGCCCTGGCCGTTCTGCCCCGGGCCGCCCTCGCCGGGTTGTTGGCCGTTGCCGGCGAGTTTTTCCAACGCCTCCTGCAACTTCTGGTTGGCGCTCTGCATGTCTTGCAGGTCGCCCTGCTCCCCGGCACACTCGCTGAGTTCCTGCTGCATCTGCTGCAGCGCATCGGAGAGTTGCTGGTTCTGCTGGGTCTGTTCCTGCATCGCCTGCGACATCTGCTGCATCGCCTGCGACAACTGCTCGGCCGCGTCACCGGCGTTCTCGCTGTTCTGCGCCTGCTGCATCGCGTTTTCCATCTGCTGCTGCAACTGCTCGGCCATCTGCTGGGCTTCTTCGGCGCTCATGCCCTGCATCTGCTCGAGCGCCTGCTGCAACGCCTGCTGCACCGCCTCGGGGTCGAAGCCGTCCTCGGCGAGTTGGTCCATCTGCTCCTGCGACATGCCGGCGTTTTCCATCGCCTGCTGCGCCGCTTGCTCGGCCTGCTCAGACATGTCCTGCTGCTGCTCGGCGAGCTGCTCCAACTGCTCGGAGAGCTGCGACATCTGCTCGGCCAACGCTTCCTGCTGACTCTCCGACAGATCACCGGCCTGCAGCTCATCCGCCAGCTTGGCGAGTTCTTCCTGAGCCTGGGAGAAGTCGCCGCGACGCAGCGCATCGGCGAAACGGTCGGCGGGGCCGGTCTCGCCGGGGTCGATCTGGCTCATGGTGTTCTGCAACGCCTCGACCGCGGCCTGCTGCTGGGCGACCGCTTCCTCAAACTTCTCTTGCAGGTCCGACACCTCGGCCGCGGCTTCACGCTGGTCTTCGGGGTTGGACAGGTCTTTTTGAGTGAGCAGCGCTTCAAGCTGTTCTTCGAGCTCGGCCGGGTCCATCGCGGCGGCGTCTTCATCCTGCGCTTCGGGCTCGTCTTCCGCGGCGAGCTTCTCGGCCTCTTCTTTGGCCTGGGCGAGCAGCTCTTCGAGCTCCTGGGCTTCCGCAGCTTGAACCTTGGCGGCCTCGGCCCGCTGCAGCGCGCTGTCGTACAGCCCCAACGGATCGAGCGTCAGGAGCGCCACGACCGCCGCCCCGCCGAGCGCCCACGCCCACACCTTGGTGGGACGCACGGGGAACGCCTCGCCGACGTTCGCGCTCGCCGCGGCGCGTTCCGCGTCGTCGATCACCTGGCGGGTCAGTTCGTTGTCGTCCAGCGTCACGGCGTAGAGCGACGTGCCGAGTTTGTCCTTGAGGTTCAGCCGATCGTCGACCAGCACCGCCACCGCATCGGGCTCGGGCCGACGCATCACGCCGACCAGAATCGCCACGAGCAGCGCGACCCCGCCGAGCGTCGCATACGCCCACCACTCCAGCCGGACACCGAAGGATTGCGTGGCCACCACCGCCGCCGCCGCGACGGCGCTGGCCAGCAGCAGCGACCAGCCCAAGGCGCGCAGGGTGGTCTGCCCAACCAGTCGCCGACGGGCCCGTCCGATGGTGCGTTGCGTTGCGGTCATGCGTCAAAGCTCCCGGCGGCCCGGCATCATGCCGCGACCACCTCACATGATACGGGCGCGAAACGCCCCGAGACAGTATTAAGACGCATCAAATCGCTTCAGGGTTACGAAAATTCCGCCCTGATCTCGTTTTTTTGCCACAACACGGGTTACACGAGCGGTACACGCAGATTAAGAACCCGAAACCACCGCGTGCAGCTTCGCCAACTCGCCCAACAGCTCCACCACTTGCGGCACCGGCAGCATGGTCGCCGCGTCGGACATCGCCTCGCTGGGATTGGGATGGGTCTCGATGAACAGCGCCTGTACGCTCGCCGCCACCGCACACCGCGCAAGCGTCGGCGCACACTCGGGCCGACCGCCGGTGCTCGTGCCCGCCCCGCCGGGGTTCTGCGTGCTGTGGGTCACATCGAAACACACCGGCCAACCCAGCTGCGACATGTCGTACAACCCCGCGAAGTCGTTCACCAAACGGTGATAGCCGAAGAACGTGCCACGCTCGGTCAGCATCTGGTTCGTGCAGCCCGCCTCGGTGAGCTTGGTCACCACGTTCTTCATCTCGGCGGGCGAAAGGAACTGGCCCTTCTTCACGTTCACCGCCTTGCCGGTCTTCGCCGCCGCGACGAGCAGGTCGGTCTGCCGGCAGAGGAAGGCAGGGATCTGGAGCAGGTCGATCACCTCGCCCGCCGCCGTGGCCTGGTGCGGCTCGTGCACATCGGTCGTCACCGGCACACCCAGCGTCTGGCCGACCTTGGCGATCAATTCCAAACCCGCTTCGATGCCCGGGCCGCGCTCGGTGTGGATCGAGCTACGGTTGGCCTTGTCGAACGACGCCTTGAAGATGTATCCCAGCCCCAGCTCGGCGCAGCGGTCCCGCATCGCCGTGCCCACCTCGACACACATGTCGTACGACTCGGCCTGGCAAGGCCCGGCGATCACCGCCAACGGCTCGCCCGGCCCGATCTTCACGTCTTGAATCTGGATGCTGTTCATACGCACAGGTTAATCGAATTCGGGATTTGCAAAGCAGAGGGCAAGGCAGCGCTTCGCTTACCACGGAGAGCGCAGAGGCACGGAGACACGGAGGAAGACAATTTAAGAAAGTATCCAGAAGACATCGCCTTATCCCCAAAATCCAAAGGCTTGCCTCCGCGCCTTGCGTCTCCTTGGCTCCGCGATAAGCGTAGCGCTGCCTCGAACTACGCTTCACCCCAACACACGGCTCGACACGCCCACCCGATCCACCCCCGCATCCAGCAACACCCCCGCCTCGATCGTCAGCGACAACGCTTTCACCCGCAACGGACCCGAGTGGTGCACCAACCTCGCCACCTGTTTCTCGTACTGCGGATCAATCTGCAGGGCCTGCGACGCCAATACCACACCATCGCCCCCGGATTCCCGGACCGCCAAGCACAGGCATTCGATCGACTCGGCCTCCGGCCCAAGCCACGCCGTGTCGAGCGCAACATGCACCTCGATCTCACGGCTGACTTCACGCACCGCGATGACCACCCCCATGACATCATCACACAGAGCCGCAAAATTCCCATCCTGCACATGTTCGGGGCAAGCCATCACTTCGACCGCTTGGGTGCCGTCCTTCGCCGCGGCCACCGCGCCGATCTGCCGGACCGTCGGCTTGCCCAAACCACCGGGCCAATCGATCAATGTGTGCACTTTTGCCTTGCTGTTGGCGTAGGCCTGCACCGCCGAACGGGTGTAGCGCCCGCCCACGCAGACCGCGGCGCATTCGTGCTCTACGGGTGTGGGGAACGGGCCGAGGTCGCAGTGGATGTCAAGATGCTGGGCGAAATCCATCACTGCCCGATCGGGTGCCACGTCGTCTTGAGTTCTTGCGTGTCGAGGATGGCGTAGGGGCTCGTGTCGCCCGCATCAGATCGCGAGATGACGCGCTTGAGGTTGCCCGTCGCGCCGGACTGCAACGCCGCGAGTTCCTCGGCGTTGGCACCCGCGTAGACCACCGCATTGACATCCATGTGCGACGCGAAGTGTTCGAGCAATTCGCCGCGTTCGCCGGTGAGCAGGTTGACCACGCCGCCCGGGAGATCGGACGTGTGCAACACCTCGGCGAGGGTGACCGCACAGAGCGCCTTGCTCTGCGACGCGAGGACGACAGCGCTGTTGCCGCCGACGATCGCCGGGGCGATCGCGCCCACGAGGCCCAGCAGACCCGTGCCTTCCGGGGCAATCACGCCCACCACGCCCGTCGGGCCGGGAATCGAGAAGTTGAAGTGGCTGCTCGCCACCGGGTTCACGCTCGAGAACACCTGCGTGTACTTGTCCGCCCAGCCGGCGTAGTACACGAGCAAGTCGATCGACGCGGTCACCTCGGCCCGGGCCTCGCTGGGGTCAGCCCCCATCTGCACCAGCTCGGCGGCGAACTGCGACGCCCGGCCCTCCAGCATCTCCGCGATGCGGTACAGGATCTGGCTCTTCAGAAACGCCGACGACTTGGCCCAGCCGCCCTGCGCCGCCCGCGCCGCGACCACCGCGTTGCGGAAGTCCTTGCGCGACGACAGGCACATGTTCGCCAGCGTCTCGCCGTTGCTCTCGAGCTTGTAGTACCGGCCCGACTCGGTGCGCGGGAACTTGCCGCCGATGTACAGCTTGTACGTCTTGAGCACGTTCAGCCGCGGCGAACCTGGCTGCTGCGCTTCAGTGCTTTCGGGGGTGTCCACAATGGTTTCTTCAGTGGGTTTCATGATTGATTAGATTTTAGCTCGGATGAATCGGATTTAATCGGATAATGAGTTCCGCAGGATGCGTTTGTGCTCGAGTTTGGTCGGGCCAAAATTAAGCAACAGGCATACATCCAGCTCTGTCGCGGCCAGGTAATTCTTGCATTGAGCATAGTGGGCGGGGCTGATGGATTGAACAGATTTGAGTTCGATTAAAACCTGGCCGTCCACCAACAAGTCCGCCACATATTCGCCGACCGTCTCGCCGTGGTAACGCACCACCAACGGTGTTTGCTGTTTGACCTCGTGGCCCGCCGCCTCCAACTCGATGCGCAACGCGTTCTCGTAGACCTTCTCCAGAAAACCGCTGCCTAACTCGTTCGCCACACGAAACGCGCAGCCGATGATGGAATGCGTCAACGCATCGGTATCCAAAACAAGTTTGCCTTGATCCGAAATCATCCGATCCATCCGAGCAAAACAGCGTTTAGTTCAACACGCAATACTCTTTTAGCCCCTGCAGCCCGCCCTCGCGTCCGACGCCCGATTCCTTCACGCCGCCGAACGGCGAGCCGGGGTCGAACTTGTTGAAGGTGTTGGCCCAGACCACCCCCGCGTTGATCGCGCTGGTGACTTTGAAAATCTTCGAACCCTTGTCGGTCCACACGCCGCCCGACAAGCCGTAGGGCGTGTTGTTGGCTTTGGTCACAGCTTCTTCGACCGTGCGGAAGGTCTGTACCGCCAGCACCGGGCCGAAGATCTCCTCCTGCACCACCCGGCTGGACTGCGAGGCGCCCAGGAACAGCGACGGCTTGCACCAGTAGCCCTGCCCCGAAGGCAACGCACACTCGGGCTGCCAGAGCTCGGCCCCGTCGTCGCTGCCCAGCGCGAGGTAGCCGTTGATCTTTTCCAGCTGCATGCTGGAGTTGATCGCGCCGATGTCGGTGTTCTTGTCCAGCGGATCTCCGACGATCAGCGTCTGCATGCGGTCCTGCAGCTTGCGGATCAAACGGTCGGCGATGGACTCCTGCACCAGCAGACGCGAGCCGGCGCAGCAGACGTGTCCCTGGTTGAAGAAAATGCCGTTGACGATGCCTTCCACCGCCTGATCGATCGGGGCATCGTCGAACACGATGTTCGCCGCTTTGCCGCCGAGCTCGAGCGTGTACTTTTTCTTTGTGCCAGCCAGGGCCTGCATGATGCGTTTACCCACCGCGGTGCTGCCGGTGAAGGCGACCTTGTCCACGCCGGGGTGTTCGACCAGCGCCGCGCCCGTCGCGCCCGCGCCGGTGACGATGTTGACCACACCCTCGGGCAGCTCGGCATCACGGATGACTTCCGCGAGCTTGAGCGCGGTCAGCGGCGTGGTCTCGGCGGGCTTGAGCACGACCGTGTTGCCGCACGCCAGGGCGGGGGCGAGTTTCCACGCCGCCATCAGCAGCGGGAAGTTCCAAGGGATGACCTGCCCCGCGACGCCGACGGGCTGGGGCTTCTTCGAGCCGGGGAAGGTGTAGTCGAGTTTGTCCGCCCAGCCGGCGTAGTAGAAGAAGTGGGCCGCAGCGAGCGGGATATCGATGTCGCGCGACTCGCGGATGGGCTTGCCGCCGTCCATCGATTCGATGACCGCGAACTCGCGGGCCCGCTCCTGCAGGATGCGTGCGATGCGGTAGAGGTACTTGCCGCGGTCCGCCGCGGGCATCTTGGACCACACGTTGTCGTAGGCTTGGCGGGCCGCCGCCACCGCCGCGTCGACATCCGCCTGCCCCGCCTCGGCGACGGACGCGAGCTTCTGTTCGCTGCTGGGGCTGAGCGTGTCGAAGTATTTGCCGGACTGAGGCGCGACGAATTGGCCGCCGATGAACAGGCCGTACTGCTCGTCGATCTGCGCGTGGCTGGTCGATTCGGGCGCGGGGTCGTAGGACCAGTCGGTGTCGAAGTTGAGGGTGGGTGATGCGGTCATCGATTTTGCTTTCGTAGCTTTTGCCTGTGTTGTTTATTCGCCGCAGATTTCACAGATATTCGCCGATTAAAGACAAAACATTTTGATATTAATCTGCAGTCGTCTGCGCAATCTGCGGCAACACCTGCCTTAATCCAAAGAGAAGTAATCCGCCGACTGATACGCCCCGGTTTGCTGTTTGACGATCTGCATGAGTACGTCGTTGGCGAGGCTGGACGCGCCGAAGCGGAACCAGTCGGGGCTGAGCCAGGCCTGGCCGAGCGTTTCGCGGACCATGACGAGGTATTGCAGGGCGAGCTTGGCGTTCTTGATGCCGCCGGCGGGCTTCATGCCGATCATCTTGCCGGTGTCGTAGTAGAAGTCGCGGATGGCTTCGAGCATGACCAGCGTAACGGGGAGCGTCGCCGCGGGGCTGATCGTGCCGGTGCTGGTCTTGATGAAGTCGGCCCCGGCGTGCATCGCCAGGTCGCTGGCCTTGCGTACGTTGTCGTAGGTCGACAGCTCGCCGGTCTCGAGGATGACCTTGAGGTGCGCTTCGCCGCAGGCTTCTTTCACCTTCACGATCTCATCGAAGACGAAGCTGTAGTTGCCCCGGAGAAACTCGCCGCGGCTGATCACCATGTCGATCTCGTCCGCGCCGGCATCAACCGCTTTTTTCGTGTCGTCCAGCTTGGCGGACAACGGCACCTGCCCGGCGGGGAAGCCCGTCGCGACCGACGCCAGGTGAATCCCGCTGCCCTCGAGTTCTTCCTTGGCGATCGCCACCATCGTGGGATACACGCACACCGCCGCGACGTTCGGCAAGCCTTCAACCACGTCGTGCAGGTGCTTGGCCTTGTTGCAGAGCTGGCGGACCTTGCCGGGGCTGTCCATGCCCGAGAGCGTGGTCAGGTCGATCATGCTCAGCGCCATCTTCAGCGCGTCCATCTTGGCGGACTTTTTGATGCTGCGGGTCTGGAACCGCGCGACGCGTTCGTGGACGCCGACCTGGTCGATGGTCGGGCTCTGCGAGAGGTCGGGCAGCGAGGGGGATGCGGTCGAGGTGGACAACGTCGAACTCCAATCCGGGTCCGTGCTTCGGGCCACGCACTCATCGCGCAGCCACGGCAGGACCCAACCACTCATCATACCCCGTCACGGCTGCTTGCCCAGCTTTTTGAAGAAGCCGGATAACGCCGTATGGACCGCGTCGTAGTCGGCCCCGAGCAATTGGTTGTGGGTCCCGCCTTCGATCACCGCCAGCTCGCCCCGCGGCGCAGCCTCGGCGATCGCCTGGCCGGCACTCAACGGGCAGATCGTGTCTTCGTCGCCGTGCAGCACCAGCAGCGGGCTCTGCAGCGCCGCGGCGTCGTCTGCGCGGTCGAACCCCGGGCGCTCGCCGAGCGACAGGTTCATCCGCGACGCGGCGTGCAGCACCCCCGCCACCAGCGGCACCATCGGCCAGGTCGGCAACGCCCGCCGCTTCATCTGCCCCCGCAGCCCCTCGTCCCACCAGCGGTACGGCGCACACGCGATCACCCCGCCCCGCTCCACCAGCTCGGGCCAGAGCGCCGCGGCCTTGAGCACAAACGTCGCCCCCATCGAGTAGCCCAGCAGGACCAGCCCGGCCTCGCCGACCATGCCCTCGGGCAGGCCGTCGACCACCGCGTGGATGTCCTCCGCCTCGCGGTCGCCCATGAGGCAACGCTTGGCCTGGGCATCGCCGTGGCCGGGCAGATCGAACACCGCGATGTGGCTGCAGTAGGGCCGCAGCATCTGGGCGCGGTAGAGCGAGCCGAATCGGCTGTCGCGGTGGCCGTGTACCACGACGGCGGCGGGCCCGTTGGCCACGTCACCGGTCACGATCCAGCCCGGGCTCGCCGAGCCGTCGGACAGGTTGAACGTGACCTCTTCGCCTTCGAGCTCCAGGTCGGCCGGCTCCACCGCCCCGCCCATCGCGAGCACGACGCCCAGCGTCTTGCGGCGCGGCTTGTTCATCTGCCACAGGATCGCCCCCGCGCCGAGGGCCATCAGCAAAGCAAACGCAACCGAAAATAGAACGAGTAAACCGAGCACTGCCGCGTTAAGATACCGCGAATCCTGCTACACCCCGACCTCAACGCCGCACTTCTCCCCTCGGCGTGTCCATGGAAGCCCCATGACCGATCAAGAATTGATGGACGCCGCCTACCAGCAGGCACTCAAAAGCTACAACGAAGGCGGCCTGCCCATCGGCAGCGTGCTGTACTCCCCCGACGACGACGCCATCGTCGCCCGCGGCCACAACGAGCGCGTGCAGAAGGGCGACCCCACCGCCCACGCCGAGGTCGTCTGCATCCGCAACGCCGGCCGACGCCGCGACTGGCCCCAGCTCACCCTCGTCTCCACCCTCAGCCCCTGCATCATGTGCACCGGCACCAGCCTGCTCTACCGCATCCCCCGCGTGCTCGTCGGCGAGAACCAGAACTTCCTGGGCGCTGAAGACCTCTTCAGAGAACGCGGCGTCGAGTTCATCCTCATGAACGACCCGCAGTGCATCGCGCTGATGAAGAAGTTCGTCGAAGAAAAGCCCGACCTCTGGAACGAAGACATCGGGATCTAATCCTTTTAGACGAATAAAAACGCCTCAGATTCAGGATTTTTTCGGCAAAAACCCTAGGGCGGCTCGTCTTTAAAGGATATGTTGAAGCTCGAAATCAGACGTTTTGGGCCACGCGTCGATCCTTGCTCGTTTCGTTTAACTCACATTTCGGAGACTCGGATATGAGGCACCACGCCCTGGCTTGCTGTTGGTTCATCGTCTTTTGCATGGGATTAACTCTGTTTTCCACTGCGCCTGCCACGGCGGGCGAACGCCTCGAAGAAGAACTTAATCTCCACCATCCCGGTCAAAACGCCACCGATATCGACGCCCGGTATCGCTGGCTGCATTGGTGGGAAGCCCATTGGCCATCCATCCTTGACCAAACACGCTCCGCTTCGTTCGCCCCCGCCGCCCCCCTTGCCCCGACCGATATCAAAAAGGCCAGCGAAAAACTTATCGAAGCCCTGGATCACGACTCGGCACAGGTCCGTTACGGTGCGCTGCTCGCTCTGGCTCGGATGCAACACCCCGATGTGACCGTCTTGGTGTTGGGAGAGGTCCCGCCACGGGCCGAGGAAAACACGCCCCGCGATCTCGGGCTGATCGACGACCCCGAAGCGTTGGTCCGCGAAGCGGCATGGGCTGCGCTGGGGCTGACCGCCAACGCCCGCAGCCGCGAAGCCCTGATCGAACGGTCGCGTGACGAACGCAGCGAGATCGACGCGATCGGACGTATGGTGGGCCTGGGCCTGCTCCCGACCGCGGAGCGCAGCGAACTGGCTGAACTCGCCCACGCGGTCAAAAACGGGTCGACCGATGAAGTCCGACGCATGGCGATTTGGGCGCTGGCCCAACACGACGCACCCGAGGCGGACCGCCTGATCGCTGCCGTCGTCCAAGAGTCGCGAAACCCGACGCTGTCGGCGCAAGCCCTCGCCTACGCCTCGGCACATCAACGGCTAAACAATGACGGCTGGCGTCTGGAAGTCGCTGAACGACGACGCCGAGGCGAATCGATCACCGCTTTCCGGGCGCTAGAAGAGATGGGCGATTTGGTCGTCCACGGATCGACCACCGCTCGGGTCGGAATGGAATTGCAAACCGCTGCGCTCGCCAGCTTGGCCGCACAAACCGAGATCTCGGATATACGCACGTTCCAACGCGTGACCCGGCGTTTGGCCCGGCAAGGAACAACCGAGCCGATCAATCTCACTCCGGGTCGCCGCAAGCAGAACGATGCCTCGAAGTTCGAAGAACTCAATCAACTGCACATGCTGCGGGGCCAGGCGACGCTGGCGCTGGCGATGCAGACCGATGAATCGGAAGAAGAGCTGCGCCTCCTGCTGAGCCTGCTCAAAGGCGAGACACGCGGCACCCAGGTCGGCGGCGGCAAGGCCTTGGAGCAGCAGCTTCCCGAGGCGTTGGTGCGGGGCTCCGCAGCGCTCGGCCTTGGCATACTCAGCCGGCGAAACGAAGCGACGGCCGACTGGGCCCTGGGAACACCGGTCACCGGCCGCCGGGCACTATCGGGTTCCGATCAGCGCGAGATCGTTCGTGAATTGGCCAAGCTCATGAAGCGTGGTAACGAGCCGCCACTGCTGCGTAGCGCTGCCGCGATGGGGCTGGGGATCACAGGCCGGCCCCAAGCCATCGAGGCGTTGCGTAGCCAATCGTTTGAGCTTAGTTCTGACGACAGACTGCTGGGCGGGTACGTCGCGTTAGGCCTTGCGATCGCTGGCGATCGCCAAGGGGTGGCACTGGCCGAGCAGCTCTTGTCGTCAAGCCGTAACGATTTCTCGACGTTGCTGGGTCAACGAGCCGCCGCACAGGCCCTGGCCTTCGCCGGCCACACCGATGCCATCCAGAAGGCCGGGGCGTTGCCCGACCGGCCGATGTGGGTGCAGCTCGCGGTCGTCCGAGCCGCCGCCGAAACCGGGGCGGTGTTCGACGTTGCCCCCCTTCTGCTCCAGCTCGAAGACGAAGACGCCGACCGGGCTTGGGCCGCCGCTTACGCCTTGGGCGAAGTGCTGGACGCCGAGCCACAGCCGCGCCTCCACCGGCTGAGCCGACACGTCAACCATACGACCACCTTCCGCCGACACAGCTTTGTGACCCTCTGCGGCGGGGACCGTGTGCTGAGCGGACCCGAAGGCTGGCCTATCCGAGACTTCCACGGTCTCAGCCAACCCTTCCTCTATTTCGACCTGCTCAACCGCGCCCCCGGGCCAAGCCCCAACCCCGGCGAAGCGGGTTCGCAATCTGCCTCTCGGTAAACCTTCGGCCAAACCGCGGCAACTATCTAAGTGAGCGCACTCCGTTTAGGATGCTCGCCCATTCATCGCTGAAGCCGATTCGGCCAGGATGTCTTCTTCACGCAGAAATGCGCGGTTGACGTCATCGACCAAAGTCCGAGGCACGCATGGATTCCGGGCGTTCTTTCTCTATTCTGGCCAACCGAATCCCGTTATGCATCAACCCCGCCGCAACGTCTTCGTGTTTCTCTGTGACCAGCTCCGCAGCGACTTCCTGAGCTGCTACGGCTGCGCGGGCGTGCCCACGCCCAACCTCGACCGCCTTGCGGCGAACGGCGTCGTGTTCGACCGCGCGATCGCGCAGTCGCCCGTGTGCGGGCCCGGACGCGCCAGCATGATGACCGGGCGATTCGTCTCCGACCACGGCGTCTGGGCCAACGACCTGCCCGAACGCCCGGGCCTCGAATACCTGCCCCAGCGCATGGCCAACAACGGCTACACCACCGGCGCGTTCGGCAAGCTCCACCACACCCCCGGCCTCGACACCAAGGGCTTCCACATCGGCCAGCTCTTCGAAGAGGGCCGACTCGGGGACCAAGACCACTACTTCCAATGGCTCAAAGCCCGCCGCCCCGAGATCACCGGCGTTTGGAACATCGAAAACGGGCAGTTCGCCTTCGAGCCCGAGGAGTACTACGAACACTGGATCGCGTCACGCACGATCGATTTCATCGACCAACACGCCCAGGACGAAGCCCCGATGTTCGCCTGGGTCTCGTTCCAGGGGCCACACCAGCCGTACGACCCGCCGTCGACGGTCGTGGGTGCGTGCGACCCCGAGAAGCTGCCGCCGGTGGTGAACTTTGCGCCCGAGTCGTTCCCCCATAGCTCGCTTGAGACACGCAGCGCCCGGGTGCTGCCGGTGTTCAAGGACAAACCGGCGCTCGACCAGCTGCGCATCGCGTATGCCGAGATGATCGTATTCATCGACCAGCAGATCGGGCGGGTGCACGACGCCCTCGACGCCGCGGGCCAACTCGAGAAGACCACGATCCTGTTCTCCACCGACCACGGCGACATGCTCGGCGACCACGGCATCCAGGAAAAAGGCCCCTACCCCTACCGCCAACACCTCGAGATCCCGCTGATCCTCTCGAACCACCCCGGCCTCGACGCCGGCTCGCGCAGCCAGACCCTGGTGGGCAACATCGACCTGGGCGCCACCGCCCTCGACATCGCCGGCGACACCCGCGCCTTCGGCGCCGCTCGCAGCCTGCTCGGCCCGCTGGGAGCCTGCAACGCGCCGCCCCGCACCACCAACTTCAGCGAGTTCTGCGATTCACTCAAGATCGTCGAGAACGACCGGTTCCGCTTCGGCTACATCCCGTTCTCCAAGGATATCTATCTCTACGAGCCCGCCGAGGACCCGGAGATGACCAACAACCTCGCGGACAACCCCGCGTATGCCGAGGTGGTGCGCGAGATGCTGCAGCACACCGTCGACTACATGATCCTGGCCAAGGGCGTCGGCATCGAAGCGCACGACCTGGTCTGGGATCAGCAGCGCGGCCTCGCGGACAAGCACCCCGCCTACGCCGACGAGATGCCCATCGTCTTTGCGATGACCCAAGACGAATACCAGCGCACGGTTGAGGCGGGGGTGGACGCGACGTTCAACCAGCCGTTCGAGGGCAAACCCGTCCGCCACGGCTACCAACCCGCCTACTGGCAACAACCCCGCGACAACGCCTGAGGTCCCGCACTACGACCGCACGGCCCCGCCAGCGTTACGGCCAACCGCCGCCCATGGATTACACTGGGAACGCATGTCGCACGACGCCGACGAAACCCGCCAAGGCCGTTCGCAACCCCCTTCCGATTCTGACCCGGGCAACGGAAGCCCCTCGTTCGGCGCGGGCCCGTCCACGGACTTAATGGTCCGGCTGGTCCAGGCGTCTCCGGTGCCCATGATCCTCTCGGAAATCGAGAGCGGCCGGGTGGTCAGCGCCAACCACCAGATGGAATCCATCCTCGGCTACCCCGCCAAGGAACTGACCGGCGAGATCTCACCCAACCTCTACTACAACCCCGAGGACCGGCGGGCCATCGTCAAGCTTATCCGCGAGAAGGGCGCGGTCCAGGACCGCGAGCTGTGGAGCCGACGCAAAGACGGCTCGCCCGTGCGGATCATCCTCTCCTCGCAGCGCGTCCTGTGCGACGGCGTCGAACTGCTCATCACCGGCTTCAACGACCTGACCGAACTCACCGAAGCCCAGTCCGAGGTACAACGCCACCAGGAAGAACTCGCCCACGTCACCCGCCTGAACATGCTCGGCGAGATGGCGTCGGGCCTCGCCCACGAACTTAACCAGCCCCTCAGCGCGATCGCCAACTACGCCGCCGGCCTCACCAAGCGGATGGAAAACCGCCGGCCGGACCCCGAGCTCATCCGCGACACGCTCGGGCGCATCAACGAGCAGGCCCAGCGCGGAGGCGAGATGATCAAACGCCTGCGGAGCATGATCGCCAAACGCCCGACCAAGGCCGAGACGGTCACGCTCAACACCTTGGCCAAGAACGTCCTGGACCTGTGCAACCAACAGCTCATGGAGCACCGCGTCGTGGTCGAGCTCCACCTCGAATCCGAGGCGAGCCCGGTGAAGGTCGACCCGATCCAGATCGAACAGATCATCATGAACTTCATCCGCAACGCCATCGACGCCATGGACGAAACCCCGCCCGCCGAGCGACGCATCGAGCTGACCACCCGCCCAGCGGGCGAGAAGCAGGTCGCCGTCGCCGTCCGCGACCACGGCAAACGCCTGACGCAGGACCAGCTCGACTCGGTCTTCGACCCCTTCTACACCACCAAAGAAAAAGGCATGGGCATGGGCCTGGCCATCAGCGAATCCATAGCCATGGCCCACGGCGGCGGCCTCACCGCCCAAGCCCACCCCGACCGCGGGGCGACGTTTACGTTGACTTTGCCGGTTTATACGCCAACCGCAAGCTAGCTCATCCTGCAACCATCAGGCGATCAATCGCGCAGGTATCGGCCTCGTCCGCCGCGCATACTTCTTCGCGAAAGTCTCGCGCCGCCACGCCATCTGGTCGTCGCTGTAGATTCTTACCGCGAGGTCGCGGAAGCCTTGGGTGAGTTCGTCGGCTGTCATGCCGATGGGCTCGTAGTTCAGATCGAACAGCGTGCAGCGTTCCCACTGGCCGTCATGGGTGAGTCGGCCCTGGGCTTTGAGGCGTTGATGCAGCGGCGTGCCGGGGAACGGGGTCTGCAGGGTGATCTGCACGTCGTGCAGTTCGTAGTCGACCGCGGCGTCGAACACGCGGTCGAAGATGTCGGTGGTGTGGCCGTCGAGGCCGAGCACGAAGCAGCCGTTGACGCGGATGCCGTGGGACTGGATGCGTTGGATCGCGTCGCGGTAGGACGGCAGACGTTTGCGTTTCCAGTCGCTGCGGAGCTCCAGATGGTGCAGGCCGGTTTCGATGGGCGACTCCAGGCCGATGAGCACCTGTGCACAGCCGGATGCCCGCATCATCGCCAGCAGCTCGTCGTCCTCGGCGATCGATAGATCGGTCTCGGTGAACCAACGCACCCGGCGTTTGGCGAGTTCGGGCAGGAGCTGCTTCCAATGCCTGCGGTTGATGAAGCTGTTGTCGTCCGCGAACTCCAGGAACGGCCGGGGCCAACGCCCGCAAATCGCATCCACCTCCGCCAACACGCGATCGATCGGCTTGGTCTTGTACTTGTTCGTCAGCAAGATCGAACTCGCACAGAACTCACACCGCAGCGGGCACCCACGCGTCGTCTGCACCGTGATCCGGTTGTAGCGGTCCATGTCCAGCAGGTGGTACGCGGGCATCGGCGACTCGCGCAGGTCGAATTCCTGCGGCTGACTCCGGTAGATCGGCTGCAGGTTGTCCGCCTCGGCGTCCTCCAGGATCTGCGGCCAACACAGCTCGCCCTCGCCCACCATCACCGCGTCGCAGTGTTGGAGCGCTTCTTCGGGCAGCGTCGTCACGTGCAGCCCGCCCATGACCACCTTCGCCCCGGCCGCCCGCAGCACGTCCGCCACGCGATACGCCTCGGGGGCCTGGGCGCTAAACGTCGAGATCGCCACGAGGTCGAAGTTGTCGCCCAGCGACAGGTCCTCGATCTGTTCGATGTCGCGGTACACCACGCCATGCCGCGGCGGCGTCATCCCCGCCAGCGTCAACAACCCCAGGCTCGGCAGCGACGCGATCGTCTTGCTCCGCTCCACAAAGCCCGGCAAGGTCAACCCGAGGCGCAGCAACTCCTGGTCACACGCCCGCACACCACTCATCGCAATGAAACCAATCCTCATGACAACCACCTTTCGTAGGGTGGGCACCGCCCACCGAAACACACCCGGTTACCCGCGGTGGGCGATGCCCACCCTACGCCAACACCCCACGTATCAACGCCGCGGTGAACCCCAACACACTCAAGCCCAACGCCGTCACCGGCACCGGAAACCACACCCGCCACGGCTTGCGCCACGCCGACAACCCACACACCAACGGCATCGTCACCGCCCCCACCACCGCCATCGGCCCGGCCCAACGCAGCGCGTCCGCCACCGCCTGCACCTCGGGTAACGCCCGGGCCGTCAACGCCATCGCCAGCACCAGCACCCCCGTCCCGAAGAACGCGATGTGCCCGAGCCGAGCGAGGCGCCGACGCCACGAGCCGTAGCCCCCCCACCCGTCTTCGCGGTGAAAGACCAGCCCTAAGACCGCCCCGGAAACGATCCCCAGGCAGAACCACACCCAAGCAAATGTCAGCAAACCCAGTGTCATGGCAGTTCGTCTCCATCAACGCATTATCATCAATCACCACTACTCGGCCGTCCTGCGGGGTACGACAGCGCCCACACGACGTACGGAATCACCACCGGGGCAGAAATCACATCCAAAACGATCGCACCGGGCAACAACACCACGCGGATCGCATCGCTCACCGGATGACGCCAAACATGCTTGCCGGGGTCGACTGCGATCGTCAGGTCGATGGGCTCGCCGCCCAACCGAGCCGAGGACTCCAGCACATAGCCCGACTCGTTTGGCGCGGCGACGTATTCCAGCCACTGCCCCGAGCCAACCTCACGCTCGATCGTCGATCGGATCGGCGTTCCATCATCTCCCGAACGTATCACCCGTAATGGATAACTCGGATTCGAAAAGCTGACGGCATAGAGGCTGACCTGCAGTTCGGAATCGGCCTCGGCGTGCTGCTTCTGCATCAAACGTTCGACCGACTCACCCGACAAGTAAACACCCACGTTCTCCCGCGTGGTGTGGTCGTCCAGTTCCGCCAGCACCGTGATCGACCGGTCCGCCCCGAGGTAAAGACCTTCCGGCGACCCCAACACCCCAGCCTTCCGGGGAGGCGACATCACCGCGGAGCTGAAAAAGCAGCCCGGCAGCCCCGCCAACAGGCAAGCACCCAGCACAACCAGCCAGCCGAAACGGTTCGCTCGCTCTTTGAATCCGGCCTGTTTCACGCCGCACCGCCCATGATGGTGGCGTCGGTCTTCTCCGCTTCGCCGAAGAGTTCGTTGACGAAAGCAAACGCCCCCATCGTCGCGGCCACGATGCCCAGGCTCGACAGCGCCCGCCAGGGCACGCCCTCGTTGGCGTAGTCCCACACGGCCAGCAGGCACAACGCCCCGCAGGCAAAGATCGACAACGAGATGATGCCGAACGCCGCGGTCCGCACCGCCTTGGTCGGCAGCACGCCCAACCGGCGGGGCCGACGCGGTCGCTGGTTCCATTCCGAACGAACGGGGCGTTTGCGGTCCCATTCTTCAACCCTTGATCCTTGTTTTTGAATCTCGGGCTTGATGCGGTCGGTCGTCTCATTCAGGTCGGCGGTTTCGGACATCACGGGCTCCTCGTAGGGAAATTATTTCGGGATCGGGAATAAAGTAAGCGTTTACTTACGTTATTATGTAAGTATCCACTTACGTCTACGCGGTGTCAAGCGTTCGCGTTACGATTTACGTAAGTTTTTCCGCCCACCACCTCCCGGAAACCCCATGGCCCGCCCCAACCGCAGCGACCAGCGCAAGACCGAACTCACCCCCGTGCTCGCTAAAGCCTTTGCCGACCTGGGCTACCGAAGCGCCACCACCGCCGCCCTCGCCGAGGCGTGCGGGCTGCGGGAGAACCAGCTCTACCGGCTCTGGCCGAGCAAAAAAGCGATGTTCCTAGCGACGCTGGACTACCTCTACGAGCTCGAGACCCGTTGGTGGGAAGAGCAGCTCGCCGCCGACCCCAAGCCCGACGCGGCCGACCCCGGCAAGACCGCCCGACGCATCCTCGACGAAGAGGGCAAGAGCCGCGGCGAGACCGGCCTGCACCGCATCATCTTCGCCGGCCTCTCCGAATCCGACGACCCCGAGATCTCCGCCGCCCTCACCGCGATGTACCAACGCTTCCACAAGTTCATCGCCGACGTGCTCAAACGCTACGCCAAGGCCCGCGACACCCCCCTGCCCGACCACGCCGCCCAGCCCAACCTCGCCGCGTGGTCGCTCATCGCCTTGGCGACGTTCTCCAACATCGCGCGCGAGTTCGACCTCTTCCCCATCGCCACCCAACGCAAACTCATGGCCGAAGTTGGCAGCCAAATTGCCGGCCTGAATCCCTCATGAACTACCCGCCTTGCCTCTTCTCACCACCCTATCAATCATCTTGTTGCTAAAAGACAAATCAGGCCCACAAGTGTTTTGAACACCGCAAAAAGTCATAGGCCCAAGCCAGTAACCCCGCCGTCAACTAATGCCCAACCACCAAGGGGCTTTCGAGCCTTGTGAAGTGTTTCTTTAAATTCAAATCTATAGTACGCACCACACTTCTCGTTTTCGGCGATCCAAAATCATTTAGCAAGCGCGACTCGATTGCGATCGTATAAAGCAAGCAATCTCGCTCCGTGCTTATTGGATAAGTCGATGTACGAACTTCATATCGAC
The DNA here is from genome assembly GCF_014207595.1 of Algisphaera agarilytica. Lineage (NCBI taxonomy): Bacteria > Pseudomonadati > Planctomycetota > Phycisphaerae > Phycisphaerales > Phycisphaeraceae > Algisphaera > Algisphaera agarilytica. The sequence goes on along the minus strand of NZ_JACHGY010000001.1, from coordinate 2,474,807 downwards.
TAAATCCCCCGTACTGATCAACCAGCCATGTTTCAAAAGATTTCTGCTGTTTTACGGCCTTCTCGTCGTCCGACGCAGGCTTGTCGAAACGCACAAATATTGCTGCCCCCAGATCTATTTCAACACTCGAACTATAGCTCCCGCTGTTCCGACCGGTGATTGAATTAACGGATGGCATTTCCTGACCCGCCCATGCCGCCAGGGCAAGTGCCGTTGCGTATATACCACCTTGTTTACTTTTTTTAAATATTTTTGCGAGCTTCCCGAGATCAGAAGGCTCTTCATCAACACTAGGCATAATTACCCCCGAATTGAACAGGTATCTTTTTTCAAGCAGACCAGCTAAATCTTAAGAACTTTATCCGAAGTTTCAACAACAAGATTCAATCATAATCCGAGATCGCAGGCGGCCTCCTAAAACTCTCAATTTTTTATCTCATAATTAGGTAGAAAAATCATCCACCGAGTTTGGAGGCGCAGCATGACCAAGTTAAATCTCCAGAAAGACTCATACATTTACCCGCTCGATGTCAGCGTCGCAGGCATCGTCTACGCGTCGACACACCCGCAGCCGTCCGCCGAGGCCTGAGCCGAGCGACGCAGGCACAGGCAGCCGTGCAGGTTGACCCCGTGGGCCAGCACCAGGAACACACTGCCCAAGAAAGTCGCGACGCTGCCGGGCGGGAAGTTGAAGCTCGCCTTCCCCGTCTCGGCATCCACCGCCAACGACGGGCAGCAGGTGTCGCTGCACTCTTCATCCGCCGCATCGGCCGAAGCGTCGCCAGCCAGCACGAGCAACTCGTCAAGCCCGGGGTCCACCGCCTGCGCCTCAGCCGAAGACAGCCCGAACGACAGCCCGCTCGCCCCCTCAACGTGAGGCAAGACCAGCCCCGCCACGATGAACACGCACCCCAACACGAGCGCCACCACCGCGATCCGCCGACGGTGCTTGCGGTACCCCCGCATCACCACAAAACCCGCCAAAGGCAGCACCAACGCCGCCAACGCCCAGTGCGCCGCCGGGTGCGACCACCACGCCCCCAGCACCGGCAAAAACAGCAGCAACAACGGCGCCGCCAGGCAATGCACCACGCACGCCACCGATGCGAAGATCCCCAGCCTATCCCACCACAACTCACGCCCCCCCTCCGAGAGGGGAGCCGACGCGGACATTGCTGGTTTGCAAACATTCATAGTCTGATCACTCAAGGCGGGTACGGAGCAAGCCCAACCGCAAATGATATCGGCTTATCACGAACGATCAAACTACCCAACTGCGTTTCGCAAACAAGCGTTTTGCGACAGACCTGCAAAGATGCGGGCGATTCGGTCACTAGTGAGGGCAAGGGTGCGGTGACGTTCACCGCATCCGCCTAAATCCCCCAGGCCGTCGCGGCCTTCATCCACACAGGGACCTGAATGACACCCCGTGAGCAAAAGGCGCAGGCCCAGACATTCGATCGCTGGCTCGCCGAGCACCGCGGCATCCTGTTCAAGGTCGTGCGGGCCTACGCCTTCACGATCCACGACCAGGACGACCTGTATCAGGAAATCTGCGCCCAGCTCTGGCGGTCGGTGCCCAAGTTTCAACACGCCTCGTCGGAAACAACGTGGATCTACCGCGTCTCGCTCTACACCGCGATGCGTTGGTCTAAGACGCAGAAGAAACACCGCAGCCAACCGCTGGCCGGGCACGAGCCGGTGCTGACCCCGCTCGATCAGCCGGACGACCAGCGCTTGGCTTGGCTCTACCAGCAGATCGCCAAGCTCAACGAAGTCGACCGCTCGGTCACCCTCATGATGTTCGATGGCATCCCCTACGCCGAGATCGCCGAGGCCCTGGGCATTTCCGAAAGCAACGTCGGCGTCAAGGTCCACCGCATCAAGCAACGCCTCACCCGCGCCGCCGAAGAAGGAGGTATCTCATGAATTTCGATGACTTGCAGATCGCTTGGAACACGCAGGCCGATCGCCCTGTGTTTGCCGTGGACGAATCGTCGCTGCGCCAGAAGGTGAAATCGCGCGGCCGACAATCCGCCAAAGAAATGAACATCGTCGACACGGGCTGGAGCGTCACCCTGCTGTTCCTCGCCGCGGCCAACGTCGCCGAGCCCATCTTCGAGGGCCACGACTTCCATCAGATCCCGGGGTCGGTCCTCTATCTCCTGGGCGCGGGCTACTTCTTGTTTTCGATCGACCAGCGTCGCCGAGACGAGGTGCGTCGGGGCAACACGCTCCTGGAAGACCTCGACCTGGCAATCGCCCAGCTAGGCCGACAGATCCACCACTTCACCTACGGCGTGTTCTGGCTGATCGTCCCCATGGCCCTCGCCATGACCATCGGCTTCGCCTACACCCACCACGGCAAACCCGCCTGGATCTGGCCCCTCTGCCTCTTCGCCCTCACCGCGATGTGGATGAGCACCCACTGGCCGACACGCAAACGCCTCCTGCCCCAACGCCAGGAACTCCAAGCGTTCCGCGAACGGCTGCTGCGGGAAGGGGGCTCGGTGGATCAGGAGGCGTAGAACAGGGAAACAAGCACCATTACCCTCTTCTTCTCAAGAAAAAGATTGTTTGAACTAAACCAAGTGAGATAATCTGGCAAAGAAATCACTTCCATCAAGCCAATTCCTAGGAGCATCCCATGGGTACGAAACGAATTCTCCTGACCCTCGCCGCCATGATGCTTATCCCGCTGGGTTTCCGGCCGGCCGAAGCCTGCACGGGCATCATGCTCGTCGGTGAAGACGGCACGATTGTTCGGGCCCGCACCGTGGAGTGGGGGCCGTTCGATCTGCAGCCCACCCTGGATGTGGTGCCACGCGGGTACGAGTACGACGCCGGGGAAATGCCCGACGGCAAGAACGGTATGAAATGGAAGGGCAAATACGGCGTCGTCGGGACCGCCATGCTCGGGCACGCCACGCCGGGCGACGGCATGAATGAGGTGGGGCTGACCGCCGGGCTGTTCTACCTGCCGGGCTTCACCACTTACGAAGAATACAAGCCCGAAGACGCGGACCGCTCCATCGCGGGGATCCACCTCGCGGGCTATGTGCTGTCGATGTTCGAGACGGTTGATGAGGTCCGCGAGGGGCTCAAGGATGTCCGCGTGGTCGCGGTCGATGATCCGAAGCTGGGCTTTCCCTTCCCGCTGCACATGCTGGTTGCCGACGCCCGGGGCGGGCGTATCGTCGTCGAATACATCGACGGGAAAGCCACCGTCTTCGAGGCGGACCTGGGCACCATCACCAACTCGCCGACCTACGACTGGCACATGACCAACCTGAACAACTACATCAACCTCTCGGCGATCTCCATCCCCGAGCGCGAAGTGGGCGGCGTCACGTTCGGACCCCTGGGTGCCGGCAGCGGGATGATCGGCCTGCCCGGTGACTTCACGCCGCCGTCACGCTTCGTCCGCGCGGTCGCCTTCTCCCAATCCGCCCGCCCCACCGTGGGCGACTACGACACCGTGCGTGAAGCCTTCCGCATCCTCGACAATTTCAACATCCCGCTCGGCGCTGCCGAGGGCGACGATGACGACGTGGAAGCACCGGACCTGCTCTACAGCGCCACGCAGTGGACCACCGCCGCCGACATCAAGAACATGAAGTTCTACTACCACACCCAATTCGACCGGGCGGTGCATATGGCCGATCTGAATCAGATCGACTTCGACACGCTGGATGAAATCTCACGTACGCCCATGAACGAGCCGGTCGATGAGATCATTGATGTCACGCCTAAGAAGTAGGCGCATTGGAGAGAGAAAAGGCAGAGAAAAGGGGATAGGAGAGAAAAGGGGATAAGTACATTTAATCAGATCGCCTCGGCCCCGGACGCACTGTCACAAGGCTGGGAAATCAGGGCTTGAATAAATCCAAACAAAAACCTATCATATAGGCGTGATCGAACAGAAAACGATTCCGGTGCTGGGGGTTCGAGACGCGGGGGGGGCGGGTGTTGCGGTGGGTGCGGGAGCAGGTGGAGAGCGGGGTGTTTCGGCCGGGAGATGAGCTGCCGGGGGAACGGCGGGTGGCGGCCCAGGTCGGAGTGTCGCGGGAAACCGTGCGGGCGGCGTGGGGGCAACTCGAGCGGGCGGGGCTGATCGAGGTCAGCCGGTCGGGGAGGAAACGGCGGATCGCCCCGATGCCGAAAACATCGCCAGCGGCGGGGGTTAACGGGCAGGCTCCGACCCGCATTCGTCGCGCTAGGCCCGACTCGGGGACAAAAGCGGTCGGCCACACTGGTCTGGAACCAGACCAGTCCACCAAAATCAGACCAGAACCGGACCAGTCCGGCGGATCGGGGCGGCGCAAACGTCGTCGGCGGGGACGGAACAAACGGAAAGGCTCGGCCGACCCACGGGGAGGGGCGGGGGTGGTATCGTGTGCGGCTCCTCAGGGATTGGTGCCCGCCGCGACGATCGCGGGGCCGGGCGTCTCCCCGCTGTTCCCCCTACCCCCCTTGCCCGCCATGACCACCGAAACGACCGCCGTCCACCGCATCTACAACTTCTCCGCCGGCCCGTGCACGCTTCCGCTGGAAGTGATGCAGCAGGCCCAGGCAGACTTGGTGGACTTTGGCTCGGCTTCCGGGGGCAAAGGCCTGGGTATGGGCGTGATGGAGATGAGTCACCGCAGCAAGCCCGTCGTCGCGGTGCACGAAGCGGCGTTGGCGTCGCTGCGCGAAATCCTCGAGCTGCCCGACAACTACCAGGTGCTGTTCCTCGGCGGCGGGGCGACGTTCCAGTTTGGCATGATCCCCAGCAGCCTCGCGGCCAACGGGCAGCGGGTCGACTACACCCACTCCGGCGCGTGGGCCAAGAAAGCCATCGCCGACGCCAAGGCGGTCGGTGCGGACGTCAACCTCGTGTACGACGGCACCGACAACAGCTACACCACCCTGCCCGACCCGGCGACCGTCCAGTCCACCGAGGGCAGCCGATACCTCCACCTCACGACCAACGAGACCATCGGCGGCGTGCAGTGGAAGGCCATGCCGAGCTGCGACGCGCCGATCGTCGCGGACATGAGCAGCGACTTTTTGAGCAAGCCGTTCGATGTCTCGCCGTTCGGGCTGATCTACGCCGGGGCGCAGAAGAACATCGGCCCGGCGGGCGTGTGTGTCGTGATCATCCGCGACGACGTGCTCGAGCAGTGCAACGGCGAGCAGATCAACTACATGAATTATGCGAACCACGTGAAGGGTGGCTCGATGCTCAACACCCCGCCGGTGTTCCAGATCTACATGGTGGGTCTGGTGCTGGAGTGGCTGAAGGGCAAGGGCGGCCTGGCGTGGGCTTCGGAGATGGCCGAGAAGCGCAGCGGGTTGCTGTACGACGCGATCGCCGAGGCGGGCGGCGGCGGGTACTACAGCTGCCCGGTTGATGCGGCGTACCGGTCCACCATGAACGTCGTGTTCCGCCTGCCGAGTGAAGAGCTCGAGGCGAAGTTCATTGCTGAGGCCGCGGCCCAGGGGATGGACGGGCTCAAGGGCCACCGCAGCGTCGGCGGCTGCCGGGCGTCGATCTACAACGCGATGCCGTTGGAAGGTGCCCAGGCGCTGGCGGACTTCATGCGTGAGTTCGCGCAGAAGAACGGGTGAGCCGGCTCGGGCTGCCCACGGCTTCTGTGAGAAGGCACCCGCATGAGTAGGCACACGGCGATCTGCCTCGCCCGCTGAACGGCTGGAATCCTCCACAAACGGATTAACCCGCAAAGGCGAACAAGCTTGCGTGGTTTTCCGGGACATCACGGCTCAACCCCGGGGGGCATGCGCCCGATAAATCGGTGGAGTCTCGGCGTATGGCAAACTTTTCACGACAACCTCAGATCCCGCCCCACCAACCGGCCACCCCGTCGGAGGGCGCCCAGCGCCGCCCCGGCGCCCCCGCGGCGCAGAGGCAGCCGATGGCGCATTTTGCGATCGTCGGGCTGGATCACCAGACGGGTCAGAACGTGAGCACGGTCATCGAAGCCCGCAGCGAGGATGATGCGCAGGAAACCGCGCTGCGTATGGGCATCACCGTGCACGAGTTCAAGCCGTTGCACCCCCTCGCTGGCGCGGCGGCGGTGCAGATGGCCCGCAGCGATCCGCACGACCGATTCAATCAACACCCCGCTTACATCGACCCCGCCACCGGCCAGGCCCCCGAAACCGGGCACCCCACCGCCCCCACGCCCCCGCCGCCGCCCGGCCACGTCCCGCAACACCCGCTCACCGCGCACACCGCGCAGCCCGCGACCGCGCGTCAGCCCGAATCCAACACCTCCGTCGGCAGCATCGCGGTGCTGCTCATCCTCGGCGTGATCTGCGGGTTGGCCTACCTCACCGTCATCCAAGGCGGCGGCGCTCAACAAGTCATGGCGATGATCGCGCCCGCGCCGGTCGAAGTCGAAGCCGCCTTCGACGTCACCGAGCCGTTGGACGACTACCTGAATCAACTCGAAGGCATGGAAGACCTGGACATGATTCCCGTCCAGACCCTCGCCAAGAACGTAGACGAGCAAGCCCCCGCCGAGCCCACGAAGCTGCGTCTGGAAGCCACCATCCCACCCACCGCCAGCGGCAAGGCCCACGGCCTTCGCGGCTCGGCCGTCATCGGCGGCCAGATCGTCACCCCCGGCCAATCCGTCGCGGGCTATCGACTCATCCAGGTCCGCGACGGCATGGTGCTGCTGGAAAAAGACGGCAAGATCATGGCGCTGCGCATCGCGCCGAACTCCTGAACGCGGGGCACTTCGTGCCGCCCGCTAAACGGATCACTGGCCATACGACACACATCGTTGAGTGATTGGTTGGTTCACGACTCGGTCGCGTGGATGAATTGGCGGTAGAGGTTGGCGTAGATGCCATCCTCCGCCAGCAGTTTCGTGTGCGGGCCTTCCTCGACGATCTTGCCGTGGTCGAGCACCAGCACGGTGCTCGCGTGGCGGATGGTGCTCAGGCGGTGCGCGACGACGAAACTCGTCCGCCCCTGCAAGAGTACTTCGAGCGCCTTCTGGATCCGGGCTTCGGTCATCGTGTCCACACTCGACGTGGCTTCATCAAGAATCAGGATGCGCGGGTCGGCGAGCATAGCCCGGGCGAAGCACACAAGCTGGCGTTGACCCAACGAGAGGTTGCCGCCCTTTTCGCCGACTTCGGTGAGCAGGCCTTCGGGGAGCGCTTCAAATAAGTCCAAGCAATCCAACCGCCGCGCCGCGTCGATGACCTGCTCGTCGGTCGCGTCGGGTTTACCCATGCGGATGTTGTCCATCACGGTGCCAGTGAAGAGGAAGTTGGATTGCAGCACGATGCCGACCTGGGCCATCAGCGCGTCGGTCGATAGCTTGAACGCATCGATGCCGTCGATGAGCAGCTTGCCCTGCGTGGGCAGGTAGAACTTGCAGATGAGTTTGATGACCGTGGACTTGCCGCTGCCGGTGTGGCCGACGAGGGCGACGGTCTGTCCGGGCTCGGCGGTGAAGCTGATGCCGTGCAGCACCGGGTGGTCGGGGTCGTAACCGAAGCGCACGTCCTGGAACTCGACCCGGCCGGTGAGTTCTTCGGGCGACACCGCGTCGTCGGCCTCGAGTTTCTCTGGCTCGATGTCGAGCAAACCAAATACACGCTCGGCGCCCGCCATCGCGGTGAGCGCGGTGTTGAACTGCCGCGCCATCACGCGTATCGGGTTGAAGAATAGCGGGATCATGAACCAGAACACCACCAACGCCGCAAACGTTTTCTCCGGCGGCGGATCGCCAATCGTGAACCCGCCCTCCAACACCTGGTACCCCGCGAGCACCGTCAGCCCCGCGATAATGAACTGGGTCTTGAACTCCAGCAACGGGAGTTGCGTGCCCGCCAACCTAGCCTGGGCGAGGTTGTAGTTGGAGTGGTCTTTCACCAGCTCGCGGAACAGCTCGGCGTTGACCTCTTGTCGCACGAAACCCTGCGTGACCCGCACGCCGTTGACCGACTCGGCGATCGTCGCGGTCACCCGGCTAAAGCTCTCTTGGATCAGACGCGCCTGCTTCGTGAGCCGCTTCGTGAAGTAGCGGTTGAGCATGATGATGATCGGCGTCATCGCCAACACGAAGCCGAACAACGGCGGGTCGTACCACAGCATCACGCCCGCGGCGATCACCATGCCCCCGCCCTGCACCATGCCGATGAACAACACGTCCTGGATGCCCATGCGCATCGCCTCGGCGTCGGAGGTCATCCGGCTGATGATCCGGCCGAGCTTTGTGCGGTCGTAGAAACTCATCCCCATCTTCTGCAGGTGCGCGAAGATGTCGCGTCGCAGGTCCTGCACCACCGCCTCGCCGAGCTGCAGCGCGAGCTTCGAGCGGTAGTGGTGGGTAACTTCGGTAAACACCGCCAACGCCCCAAAGATCAGCGTGCCGCGCACAACGCCCGGCCAGTCGCGGTTGAAGATCGGCCCGTTGATCACGGTCGCGATCCACCACGCCATCAGCGGCATCTGCACCGCCCGCATGACCACGATCACCAAAAGTAGATTGCGCTTGAAAGCGTGCGGCCGGGCGTAGTTCCACAACCGCTTGATCAGTCGCCAATCGAGCGGCCGCTGCTTGGCTTCGCTTTCTCCCTTGCGGTTGACCGCGGTGATGCGCGTGGCGTGTTTGCGCGTCGCGGACTCGGGGGCGGCGTTGGTGTTGGGCGGGGTCGTCTCGGCCATGGTCAGTCGTCCCCTTCCGTCGGCATGCCCAGCAATCGGCGCGACTCTTCGTCGGCCGACTGGAGTTGCGCCGCCCGTTGGTAGTGGCCTTGGCCGTCCATCAGCTGTTCGTGCGAACCCATCTCCACCAGCCGGCCTTTTTCCAGCACCAGGATCCGATCCGCTCGTCGCAGCGTGCTGAGGCGGTGGGCCACGACAAACGTGGTCCGGCCCGCCATCGCCCGGGACATCGCGTCGAGGATTTCGTGTTCGGTCTCGGGGTCGATCGCTGCGGTCGGGTCGTCCATCAGCAGGATCGGCGGGTCGAGCAGGAGCGCCCGGGCGATCGCGATGCGTTGGCGTTGACCGCCTGAGAGGTTCTCGCCGCCTTCGGTGAGCAGCGTGTTGTAGCCGTCGGACAGGTCGTTGGTGATGAAGTCGTGCGCCGCGGCGATGGTGGCGGCCCGCTCGATCTGGTCGGGGGTCGCGTCGGGGTGGCCGAAGGCGATGTTCTCGGCGACGGTGTTGGAGAACAGGAAGCTCTCCTGGAACACCAGCCCGATGTTGCGGCGCACCGCGTCGAGATCGAAGTCGCGCAGGTCGATGCCGTCGAGCGTGACCCGCCCGGCCGTGGGGTCGTAGAACCGGGGGATGAGCGACAGCAGCGTGCTTTTGCCCGCGCCGGTCGCGCCGAGGATCGCGATAGTTTGTCCCGGCTCGGCGGTGAAGGTCACGTCCGACAGCGCATCCTGCCGATCGTTGGCACCGTAGCCGAACGACACGCTCTCGAAGGCGATGCGGCCCTTGGCCCGATCGAGCCTGCGGGGCACCTCGGAAGAGGCGATCTCCAACGGGGTGTCGAGCACCTCGAACACGCGCTGCGCCCCGGTGAGCGAGGCCTGCACCGCGTTGGCGATCTGCGCGATGTTGCCGATCTGTGCTGAGAACTGTTGGAGCAGGCCGGAGAAGACGACGAGCATGCCGAAGGTGAAGCTCGGGTCGTGGATGTAGACGTAGCCGCCGACCAAGAGCAGCAGCAGGATGTTGAGCTGGGACACGCCCACGATCAGCGGGATAAAGACCGAGACGCGGTTGAATATCCAGTTCTTCTGCTCGGCGACCGCGTCGCTGGCCTTGTTGAACTTCTTCTGCTCCAGGTCCTGGCGAGCGAAGCCCTTGACCACGTGCACGCCCTGGGTGTTTTCGGACAGCACCCGCACCGCGCCGTCGAACAGCCGACGGTTCTCCCGGTAGGCGGGCCGAACCACCTTGCTGAACCATCCGGTCAGCAGCCAGATCACCGGCGTCGTCGCGAGACACACCAGCGTCAGCTTCACGTGCAGGCTGAACATGAACGCCGCGAAGAACACCAGCGAGATCAGCAGCATCAACACCTGGATCAACACCTGGTCGACGAACATGCGCACCATCTGCACGTCGCCGGTGACGCGGTTGATGATCGAGCCGGACTCGTTCGCGTCGTAGAAGCGGAACGAGAGGCGTTGGAGCTTGTCGTACACCCGGCCGCGCAGATCCACGATGATGTCCTGCACCAACTCCGCCACGGTGACGACGCTCCAGCGGTCGAGCCCGAATCGCGCCGCACCGATCGCAACGATCAGGAGGCTGACCAGGCTGACGCGGTCGAGCGTGTCCCACGACTCGGGCGGCTGGATGCCGAACGGCCAGGGCGGGGCTTTCGCGCCGTTGGGGTTGGTCTCGGCGTCGAAGGGGTTGAAGCCGTGCCCGATGACGTCGATGCCCAGGCCCAGCAAGCCCAGGCCCGACAACGCCATGGCGAGCAGGACGAACTGCAGGATGATCGCTTTGATCGAGCCCGCGCGGTACTCCCACGCCAGGCCGAGCATGCGTTTGATGAGCTCGCCGTTGGACGGGCCGTCGGCGTTCTCCCCCATCGCGGCGTGGGGGTTTTTCGGATCGGGTGGCGGGGGTTGGGCTGGGGATTGATTGGTGTCGGCGCGGTTGGATGCGGTCGGCGAAGACGACGAAGCATGCGAAGAATCGAAACGGGCAGACACCAAAAACATTCCGGGGCGAGAAAAAACAGGGCTCGCCGGATCCCTTCAGACGTGAATCCCAACATAGCCCCTGAATCTCTGCCGACAACCCCCAAGTCCGCTAAACTTAGAATACTTATCGAAATTCCCCGCACCGTCCCGTGTCACCGCTAGGGTCAAGGCTAGCCTGGAGCACTGTGTTGCCGTTGAATATCTGCGTTTATTGCTCGTCCAGTACCCGCGTCGAACCCGCCTTTGGCGAGGTCGCTGATGAAGTGGGGATGCGGCTCGCCCAGGCCGGGCACACCCTGGTGTACGGCGGGGGCAGCACGGGGCTGATGGGCCGGGTCGCCCGCGGCGTCCACGCCCACGGCGGACACGTCATCGGCGTGATCCCCGAATCGATGAAGTCCGTCGAGATCGCCTACCTCGATTCCGACGAGCTCATCGAGACCAAGACGATGCGCGAGCGCAAGCACGAGATGGACGAGCGGGCCGACGCGTTCTTGATTCTGCCGGGCGGCTTCGGCACGCTCGAAGAGCTGTCCGAGGTCATCACCCACCGCTACCTCAAGTTCCACGACAAACCGATCGTGATCCTGAACCCCGACGGGTTCTACGACCACCTGCTGGGGCTGTTCGAGCACTTCATCGAGACGGGGATGGCGAAGGACGTGTACCGGGAGATGTATCGGGTCACCGACTCGGTGGAAGTAGCCTTAGACAGTTTGAGTCTGTGTTGAGTGATACACGGCAAACCTAGAGTTCAGATTACCCCTCATCTGATGGCTGAAGATTATGCTTCGATATCCACTCTGAAGCCTCAACTTCAAGTTGCTTTACAGTTTCCCAACCTAATTCAAGCAGCAAATCGCTTACTTGAGCCTCATTCCTAAAATCCCCAACAGGCCCGCTGTAATAAGGAGGAGTGTGATTCTCATCCCGCCATGCCATGCTATATCCCTGCAGATAGAAACTGATGTAATACCACCTATATGCCTCTTGCAAACAAGATTTCGAGCCTTCCCCATCGGAGGCTAACACTTCAGCCAAGGTTTCTGCTGCTTCGGCGTGACCCGTCGCAACAAGTTCTTCCAGTTGTTGCAATATGCTTGATTTCAGATCACTAGGTATCTGCCAATCAATCTCTTCCAACTTCTCGCATAACTCTTCGTACGAGTGTGCCATCTCTGTTCCCCGATTTGAAATGTATCACGCCAAACGATCTGTCATCACGTGATAGTGCGGGTCTTCGCTGATGTTTGGTTCGACGAGGTCGCCTGCTTTGCCCAGGAGTTTTTGGCATTCTTCGCTGAGGTGGGTGAGGTGGACGCGTTTGCCGAGGTTTGAGTATTTCTCGGTAATGGCGTTGATGGCCTCGAGGCCGGACTGGTCGTAGACGCGGGTGAAGTAGAAGTCGATGACGACGTCATCCGGGTCTTTGGCGGGGGTGAAGAGCTTTTTGAATTCTTCATCGGAGGCGAAGAAGAGCGGGCCGTGGAGCTGGTAGATCTTGCTGCCCTGCTCGTTGAGCTTGGTGTCGGCGATGATGTGGGTGGACTGTTTCCAGGCGTAGACGAGGGCGGCGAGGACGACGCCGAGGATGACCGCCGAGGCGAGGTCGTGCATGAAGACGGTGTAGGCGGCGACGAAGATCATGATGAGCACGTCGGACATGGGGACCTTGTGCCAGGTCTTGAGGGTGGTCCATTCGAAGGTGCCGACGACGACCATGAACATGACGCCGACGAGGGCGGCCATGGGGACCATCTCGATCCACGGGGCGAGCAGGAGGATGAACAGCAGCAGGCAGACCGCGGCGGTGATGCCGGAGAGTCGGCCCTTGCCGCCGGACTTCACGTTGATGAGCGACTGGCCGATCATGGCGCATCCGCCCATGCCGCCGAAGAGGCCCGAGAGGATGTTGGCCGTGCCCTGGCCGACGCACTCGCGGTTGCCCCGGCCGCGGGTCTCGGTGATCTCGTCGATCAGGGTCATGGTCATGAGCGATTCGATGAGGCCGACGCCCGCCAGCACGAGGGCGAACGGGAGGATGATCCAGAGGGTCGCGAGGTTCAGCGGCGGGAGGAGGCTGTTGCCGGTCTCGCTGTCTTTGTATTGATCGTCGAGGAAAAAGAGCTTGGGCAGGCCGCCGGACATGGTGACCTTTTCGGGGTCGACGGTGGCGAGCGCGGCGGCGACGGCTTCGTCCGAAAGAGAATCTGTAGCGTCTTTAATGGCCTTCTTGTCCATCTCGACGCTGGCGTTCTCCGCGGCCTCGGCGGACAAGAGCCCGGCCTCGACGAGCAGCGCGTTGGACTTCTCGGCGGTGTCTTTGATCTCGGCCTTGGCGGCGCTGGTCACGGCGGCGGCCTGCTTGCCGTCGGCGAGCATGTTCTGGACGGTGGGCACCATGACCTTGCCGTCGTCACCGGGGAACGCCGCGTTGATGCCCGCGGCGAGGAGGCTGACGGTGACGATCGCCGCGAGCGACGAGGGCACGGCTTTGGTCAGCTTGGGCAGGAAGTAGATGATCGCCATGGTCAGGGCGACGAGGCCGAGCATGAGCGCGAGGCGGGGCCCGTCGAGCAGCTGCATGACGCCGTCGGGGTTGATCTCTTTGAAGCTGCCGAACTGGGCCATGCCGATGACGATGGCCAGGCCGTTGACGAACCCGAGCATGACCGGGTGGGGCACCATGCGGATGAGTTTGCCCAGGCGGAGCAGGCCGATGGTGATCTGGATGAGTCCGCAGAGGATGACCGCGGGGAAGAGGTATTCCACGCCGTGGATCGCCACGAGCGCGACGACGACCACGGCCATCGCCCCGGTCGCCCCGGAGATCATGCCCGGCCGGCCGCCGAGGACCGCGGTGATCAGGCCCATGAAGAACGCCGAGTACAGCCCGATCATCGGGTCGACCCCGGCGACGAACGCGAAGGCCACGGCCTCGGGCACCAGCGCCAGCGCGACGGTCAGGCCCGACAAGAGGTCGGCCTTGGGCGACTGGGGCAGCATGGAACGCAGGCCGAAACGCAGCGTCGGCTGTTGGGGGCTGGGGGCCGATGCGGATGGTGAAGCAGCGTTCGCTTCCGGGGGAGCGGAGGTCATGGGTGTTCCGTGTGGGGGAGGTTCGCGGGTCGGGCGTTGGCTCAAGCAGGCCCGGGCCGGGATAGTCAGCGGACAAACGTATCCCCAAGGCCGGGCGGGGTCAATCGCAAGGGCGGGCCGGAGAGGGATGGGAAGTTCACAAAGAGTTGCTTGGCGTGTCACCCGTCGAGTGCCCTCACCCCAACCCTCTCCCGGCAGGAGAGGGGGCAAAGGCAAACCGCCTCCACTGCCCACTGACCACCGCCATCTCCCCACTGCCCACACCCCACTTCCTACTGCCCACCCCCCGGATACAATGTCCGCATGAGCCGCTTCACGCCCCCCACCGCGTCTGCTTCGCACCAGTCCGCCCCGCGTCCCGTCACCATGCGGGACCTGCGCCGTCGGGTGAAGGCCAAAGAAAAGTTCGCGATGCTGACCTGCTACGACGCGACCACGGCCAGGTGGCTGTACCGAGGCGGCGTGGATGTCATGCTCGTGGGCGACACCGCGGGCAGCATGGTGCTGGGCTTCGAGGACACGATCCACGCCCCGCTCCAGTTCATGCTCACGATCACCGCCGCGGTGAAGCGTGGCGCGCCCAACGCGTTTGTGATGGGCGATATGCCGTTCATGAGCTACCAGGCCGACGAGTGGGAAGCGGTGAAGAACGCCGGGCGGTTCATGACCGAGGGCATGGCCGACGCGGTGAAGGTCGAGGTGGACGAGCGTTTCGTCGGGCTGATCGAGAAGCTCGATCGGGCGTCGATCCCCGTGGTGGCCCACATCGGCTGGCGTCCGCAGCGGACCCCGACCACGGGCGTGCCCATCGTGGCCGGCCGAACCCAGGACAAGATCAAGAAGATGGTCAAGCTCGCCAAGAAGCTCGAGGACGCCGGGGCCGTGATGCTGCTGATCGAGCAGTCCACCGCCGAGGCCGCCCGGGCGGTGATCGACGCGGTGAACATCCCCGTCATCGGCTGCGGGGCCGGGCCCGACTGCCACGGCCATGTCGTCGTCCTCCACGACTGGCTGGGCATGACCGACTGGCAACCCAGCTTCGCCCCCCCCGCCGCCAACGGCGGCAAGGCCCTGCAAGACATGGGCGAGCGGTGGGTCGAGCTCGTGAAGAGCGGCAACTATCTGAAGGACGGCGGGCCGTACGAGATGAAGGAAGGATGATTGGATTTCGGAACGGGGGTTTCGGATTTCGGAGAAGACGCAAGCGACGGCGCGCTAGCTGCTATTGCCTTTTTCCGAAATCCCAAATCCGAAATTAGTTCTAGAACCCGCTTCGACCCTCAGCGTATAGTTGAAGGCACTTCCGCCACCCCGGAGCCCTGTTTTGCCCATCCGCTGGTACGGCCCATCCCTGATCCTGCTCGTCACCGTCGTCACGGTGATGCTCATGGGTCCCGGTATCGCCCGCTCCATCGCCTGGAACCACTCCGAAGCCAACATCCAACAGGTCCGGCAGGAGCTGCTCGAAAGCCCCAGCCTGATCACCCTGTCCGAATCGTTCAGCAAGGTCTCGACCGTCGTCGAACCCAGCGTCGTCCACGTCCAGACCTTCGCGCCCTCGGCCCGATCCGGCGGCGGGTTCTTCAGCCGATTCGACCCGCTCGACCCCTTGGGTAACGGCTCGGGGTGGGTCTACGCCCACACCGACCGCGACACCGGCGAAACCAAGAACTACATCCTGACCAACCACCACGTCGTCGCCTCGGCGACGCGCATCAGTGTCCGTTTCGCCGACGGCAGCGAACACACCGCCCGGCTGGTGAACTCCGATGAACTCACGGACGTGGCCGTGCTCGAAGTGCCGGATGAGTTCCTCCACCCCGCGGCGATCAGCCCCGAGCCGGTGAAGAAGGGTCAGATCGTGTTTGCCTTCGGCAGCCCGTTCCGCTTCGACTTCTCGGTGAGCCAGGGCATCGTCTCGGCGAGCGGCCGACAGCTCGACATCGGCAACTCCGGCAAGTACGAAGACTTCATACAGACCGACGCCGCGATCAACCCCGGCAACTCCGGCGGGCCACTCACCGACATCTACGGCCGGGTGGTCGGCATGAACACCGCCATCGCCTCCAGCCGGACCAACGCCAACGACCCCGGCGGGTTCATGGGCCTGGGCTTTGCCATCCCCGTGCAGATGGCCGTGGACGTGGCGACCCGCATCATCGAAGAAGGCGATGTGCGTCGCGGGTACCTCGGCGTCTTGATCCGCGACCTCGAGCCCGCTCTGGCTGAGTCGTTCGGCTACACCGGCAAGGGCGTGCTGATCGAACACCCCATCGGCGACGGGCCGGCCGACGAGGCGGGGCTTCTGCCCGGCGACATCATCACCCACATCCAGGACATGGCCGTGGGCGACGTGGACGACCTGCGTTACACCGTCGCGGGCTTCGCCCCGGGCGCTTCGATCAAGGTCACCACCGTCCGCGGCGGGCAAGAGATCAACGTCACCGTCACCCTGGACGACCTCGAGAACCAGGCCGTCGTCACCGACCTGCCCCGCCGCCTCCGCCACAGCCCGGCGATCACCGTGCAGGACGACCGGCTGCGTGAACTGGGCATCGGGCGCATCGCCGACTTCACCCTCGACGACGCCCGCGACAACAACCTCGAGCCGTTCGCCGGGGTGATCGTGGTCGATGCACGGATGGGCTCGATCGCCGCCCGGCAACGCGTCTTCCCCCAGTCGGTCATCACCCACGTCGGCGACGCCCCGGTCACCACCACCAGCGAACTGCTCGAAGCGATGGAGCTCTACCCCGAGTCGCTGCCGCTGCGTTTCACCGTGCTGTCGTGGGACGCGAACCTGGGCGAGATGATCAGCCGGTTCGCCCTGCTCGAAGTCGAGCCGGATTGATTGTTTCAACCCCTCCCCCGCCGGGGGAGGTGGCGGCGCAGCCCGTCGGAGGGGGAACTTGAGTTTGGGACAAGTTTCCGGGCGCATCACAACACCACCCGCCCTCCCCCAACCCTCTCCCGGCGGGAGAGGGAGTGAAGACATCTCCGGGCTTTAGTCTGAGTATGATGTACCCAAGCATGATCGCCCCCGATCCACCACTGCTGAGCGTCAAGAACCTCAAGACCTACTTCCCCGTGAAGCGTGGGCTACTCAAGTCCCACGTCGGGGATGTCCGCGCGGTGGACGACGTGTCGTTCGACATCGCCCCCAACGAAACGCTCGGCCTCGTCGGCGAGTCGGGCTGCGGCAAGTCGACCGTCGGCCGATCGATCCTGCGGTTGATCCCCACGACCTCGGGCAGCGTGCACTACAACGGCGAAGACGTGCTGGCCGCACCGTCGGGCCGGATGAAGCAGCTCCGCCGCGAGATGCAGATCATCTTCCAGGACCCCGTGGGCAGCCTGAACCCGCGGATGGCGGTGGGCAAGATCATCGGCGAACCCATGGCGGTGCACCGCGTCTGCCCCAAGGAAGAAATCCCCGACCGCGTCGCGGACCTGCTCGTGAAGGTCGGCCTCCGCAAAGACCACGCCGCCCGCTACCCCCACGAGTTCTCCGGCGGCCAACGCCAACGCATCGGCATCGCCCGAGCCCTGGCGCTCTCGCCGAAGTTCATCGTCTGCGACGAACCGGTGTCGGCCCTCGACGTGTCGGTGCAGTCGCAGGTGCTCAACCTGCTCAACGACCTGCAGGACGAGTTCGGCCTGTCGTACCTGTTCATCGCCCACAACCTCGCGGTGGTCGAACATTTCTGCGACCGCGTGGCGGTGATGTACCTGGGGCGGATCGTCGAGCTCGCCGACCGCGACACGCTGTACCGCAATCCGCTGCACCCGTACACCAAAGCGCTGCTCAGCGCGGCTCCGATGCCCGACCCCGACGCGGAGAAACGCCGGATCATGCTGCTGGGCGATGTGCCTTCGCCGATCCGGCTGTTCAAGGACGACGGCAAGGCGGACACGGGCATCACCCCCGAAGAGCAAGCCGAGCTCGACGCCGAGCGCCAGCCCGGCGTGGAATACATCACCCGCCACAGCCTGCTCCACCGCCCGGACCTGGTCCCCGTCGACGGCGAACCGGGCCACTTCGTGTCGCCGAGCGTTGACGCCTGAGTCTGCTGGGATGTTGCACCACACCGGGGTGGCCGGGGCAGAGCAAAGCGGTGCCCCGGAAGCGTGCGCATTGATCTCACCGTTGTCGGTCGTTCCGGGGCATCGAAGACTCTGCCCCGCCCACCCGAGGTTTTGCTCCTTTGGCCACCCCAGCTCCCGCCCTGTTGACCTGGCCAGCTTGGCAGGATCGCGGATCTCGTTATAATGCCCGGCTCGCCCCAGCGGATGTTCCGCCCCGGCACCCTGTTCACGGTCACGCCCCCAGCGGGCCCCCCGGAGATCTACACCATGGTTCGTCTTCGTCTCAAGCGCTTCGGCCGCACCCACAGCCCCTTCTACCGCCTCAACGCCATCGATCAACGCTCGCCCCGCGACGGCAAGCCGATCGAAGAGCTCGGCTTCTTCGACCCCTGCAACAAGGACGAGTCGAAGCAGGTCAACCTCAAGGAAGACCGCATCCGCTACTGGCTCGGCGTCGGCGCTCAGCCCTCGGAAACCGTCACCGACATCCTCGCCAAGGCCGGCATCCTCGACAAGAAGACCGGTAAAGCGACCGCTGCCGAGTAACTCGGCCTATGCTTGACTAGTTATGAGTCAGGCCCCCGCCAACCACCCAACGACCCTTCAACCCGCCCGCGGCAACACCGCGTGGCGGGCTTTCACTGCGCCGTTGTTCCTGACCCTCGCGTTCGTGGCGATCCACGTGTTGGACAAGCATTACCCCGGGGCGATCTGGTTCACCATGCCCTGGAAGATGCTGGGCTGGGGGCCGATCGTGCTGGGCTCGCTGCTGTGTGTGGCGGGAGCGGGCCACTTCGCCCAACGACGGACCACGATCATGCCCCGCCGGGAGAGCCGTGTGCTGGTGACCACCGGCGTGTTCGCGCTGACCCGCAACCCCATGTACCTGGGCATGGTGATCATCCTGGTGGGCGTCTGCCTGATCGGCGGCTCGGCCACGGTGTGGATCGTCCCGCCCGCGTTTGCCTGGGTGGTGGATCGAACCCTCATCCGCCTGGAAGAGCAGATGCTTACGCAGCGGTTCGGTGACGACTTTGCCGACTATCGCAGGCGGGTGCGTCGCTGGGTGTGATTACGTCATCGATTGTGTACCGGGTGGCCGGGGCAGAGTCTTCGATGCCCCGGAATCACTAACCACGGCGAGATTCATGCCCACGCTTCCGGGGCACCGCTCCGCTATGCCCCGGCCCCCCCAATGCAGCTATGCTTCGTTTCGCATCATGATGGGTAGGGCCCTGGGTTTAAACGTAGGATGTCGCCATGCGAATCGACGTGTTGACCTTGTTTCCCGAGATGTTTGCGGGTGTGCTCGAATCGAGCATCCTCAAGCGTGCGGCGATGGATGTGCCGGACCCGGCGGCGCCCGACGATCCGGCGCGGGTGCGCAAGGCGGTGGCGTCGTACCACGTGCACAACCTGCGGAACTGGTCCGGGGATGAGAAGCACGCGAAGGTGGACAGCCCCCCGTACGGGGGTGGGCCGGGGATGGTGATCCAGTGTCAGCCGGTGTGGGACGCGGTGGAAGCGATTACTGAGGAGCACGCGGCGAAGCCGCGTCGCATCTTGACGACCCCGAAGGGGCAGCGGCTGACGCAGACGTTGTGTGAAGAGCTCGCGCAGGAAGAACGGCTGATGGTGATCGCCGGGCACTACGAGGGGCTGGACCAGCGGGTGATCGATCGGCTGCGCGAAGATGAGGACGGTGGCGGGTTGTTGGAGATCAGCCTCGGCGACTACGTGCTCTCCGGCGGCGAGCTCCCGGCGATGACGATCATCGATTCGGTGGTTCGTCTGCTTCCGGGGGCGCTGGGCCACGCCGACTCGGCCCACGAGGACAGCTTTTCGGAGGGCGTCGATCGCCTGCTCGACCACCCGCCCTACACGCGGCCGCCGGAGTGGGAGGGACGTGACGTGCCGGAGGTGCTGCTGAGCGGGGATCACGCCAAGATCGCGGCGTGGCGGAAAGAGCGCTCCCGTGAATTGACCCGCCAGCGCCGCCCCGATCTGCTGGGCCTGGACGATGGCAGCGACGCAGCCGCGTCCCCCCGCACCGACCTCGTCACCCTCCGCGACGCGGACGAGGCCGACGCCAAGGACCTAATCGCGGTCCACGCCGCCGCCTTCCCGACCGACGCCGAGGCGAAGCTCGTCGCCGAGTTGCTTGATGGATACGACGTCTTGTTTTCCATCGCCGCCGAGTGCGACGGCCGGATCGTCGGCCACGCCCTGCTCACCGGCATGACCCACGAAGACGGCGGCAGCGTCCGCGGCCTGGTGGGCCTCGCGCCGATCGCGGTTCACCCCGACTTCCAGGGCCGAGGCATCGGCAAGGCCCTGGTCCGTGAGGCGATCCGGCAGTGCAAGGCCAACCGTGTGACCGCCCTGTTCGTCCTGGGCGAGCCGGGCTACTACGGGCCCATGGGATTCCAACCGGCTTCTGAACAAGGGCTTACCAGCGAATTCGACGCGGGCGATGCCTTCCAGGTGATCCAGTTTCGGCCCGACCGCCCCGCCCCGGCCGGCCGGGTGAGTTATGCCCCGGCGTTCAACAATCTGGCCCACTGACCGGGCTGGAACATCCCCCTCGACACCCGTTGCCCAAATTGCTACACTGTTCGGCTCGCCCAAGGGCGAACGGGCGATCGATGCCCACCCACCCAAAACCCCTGGCCCTGGAATTCAGCCATGAGCGACGCCATTATCGCCGCCGTCCAATCCAAGCAACTCAAGAACGACCTGCCCGTGGTCCACGTCGGCGACACCGTCGACGTCCACGTCCGCATCATCGAGGGCGCCAAGGAGCGTATCCAGGTGTTCCAAGGCGTCGTGATCAAGCAGCAAAACGGTGGTCTGGAAACCACGATCACCGTCCGCCGCATCGTCGCCAACGAAGGCGTCGAGCGGACCTTCCCGATCCACTCCCCCCGGATCGCGAAGATCGAAGTCGTGCGTCGTGGCGACGCCCGCCGGGCGAAGCTGTACTACCTGCGTGACCGCGTGGGCAAGAAGCGTCGCCTCCGCGACCGCCGCCGTGGCCTGGAGACCCTGGTCAAGCAGGAAGAAGCCGCCACCGCCTCGGCCAACGCCGCCGCGGAAGCCGCTGCTGCCGCCGAGTCCAAACAAGAAGAAACCGCCGAAGCGTAAACCCGCGGCCGGTTTCGCATGCGTCAAAAACAAGAACCTCGCCGCGTGATCGTGGCGAGGTTTTTTCTTTGGAACCGCAGATACACGCGGATGAACGCGGATTCGTTTTCAAAACATCAAGCTTTGATCATAGCTTTTCCATCAGCGTTCATCTGCGGTTCCAAACTCCTTAATCCTGATACGATCTGCAACCCATGAGCGACCCAAAGCCCGAAAAATCCGACAACCAGCTCCTCGGCGACCGCCGCAACAAGCTCAAGCGGCTCCGCGATGAATTCGGGCTGGACCCCTACGGCCAACGCACCGAGGGGCTGATCACCATCGCCGACGCCCGCAGCCGATACGACGCCGCGGCGGACGAGGCCTACAAAGACGCCGAGGACCCCGCCGCCGTGGAAGACACCCGGGCCGTGGTCGCGGTGGCCGGGCGGGTGGTGCAGCACCGCGTCATGGGCAACCTGATCTTCCTGTCGCTGCGTGACCACTCGGGCGACGTGCAGATCGCCGTCTCGAAGAAGACCGTCGGCCAACCCGACTTCGGCCTCGCCAAGATGACCGACTACGGCGACCTGGTCACCGCCCGCGGCGCGCTGGGCACCACCAAGACCGGCGAAGTCTCCGTCTGGGCGGGCGAAGGCTTCGACGTCACCCAAGACAGCCCCGCCTACCGCATCACCACCAAATCTCTCGCCCTGCCCCCCGGCAAGCACCACGGCCTGACCGACCCCGAGACCCGCTACCGCAAGCGCTACGTCGACCTCTACTCCAACCCCGAGGTCATGCAGACGATGCAGCTGCGCATCCGCATCATCGACGCCATCCGCGACTACCTGCGTGGCAAGGGCTACATGGAAGTCGAGACCCCGATGCTCCAGAGCATCCACGGCGGCGCCGCGGCCCGGCCGTTCCACACCCACCACAACGCGCTGGACATCCCGCTCACCCTCCGCATCGCGCCGGAGCTCTACCTCAAGCGGCTGCTCGTCGGCGGGCTGCCCAAGGTCTTCGAGATCAACCGCAACTTCCGCAACGAAGGCATCAGCCCCCGCCACAACCCCGAGTTCACCATGCTCGAGGCCTACGAGGCCTACGGCAACTGGGAGACCATGGCCGAGCTGGTCGAAGACATGACCTGCACCGTTGCAGAAAAAATCTTCGGCACGCTGAAGATCGAGCACAAGAACGCCGAGGGCGAAGTCACCAAAACGATCGACCTGTCGCGCCCGTGGCGCCGCGTGCCCATGGCCGAGCTCGTCGAAGAACGCACCGGCTGGAAGTTCACCAAGGAACCCGCCACGCCCGAGGAGATCGACCGCCTCCGCGAGCAGAACCCCGGCAAAGACCTGAAGTTCGACGGCACCCCGGCCGAGCAACTCACCGAGGTCTTCGAGAAGCTGATCGAGCACACGCTGATCGACCCGTGCTTTGTCACGCAGGTGCCGAGCGTGATTATCCCGCTGGCGAAGAAAAACGTGAACGACCCGTACTTCGCCGACGTCTACGAACTGGCGATCAACGGCGTCGAGATCAGCCCGGGCTACACCGAGCTCAACGACCCCGCAGTCCAGGAAGCGAACTTCCGCGAACAGGTCGGCGATGAAGACGAGAAGCAACAGATTGATGAGGACTTCCTCGAAGCCCTGCGCGTCGGCATGCCCCC
This sequence comes from Algisphaera agarilytica, assembly GCF_014207595.1. Lineage (NCBI taxonomy): Bacteria > Pseudomonadati > Planctomycetota > Phycisphaerae > Phycisphaerales > Phycisphaeraceae > Algisphaera > Algisphaera agarilytica. Next base: position 2,452,117 of record NZ_JACHGY010000001.1, on the reverse strand, counting down.
CGCGGGCGGCCTGGGCCTGGGCATCGACCGGCTCGTGATGATGCTGACCGGAGCCGAGTCCATCCGCGACGTGATCCTGTTCCCGCTGATGAAGCCGCAAGGTGATTGAACCGCGAAGGCGCGAAGGACGCGAAGCTAAGGCAAATCATTATGTAGCTACCGGGGCTACTGCAATGAACGAACCCGTAAGTTCTGTCGTCTAGATGGGGAGGATTGACTAGCCTTCGCGCTCTTCGCGCCTTCGCGGTTAAACTTCCTACCTCCATGTACAAGCTCCTGCTCATCCTGAAGTACCTCCGCCGGAAGCTCGCGCCGCTGTTCGCGGCGGTGGCGGTGATGCTTTGCACGGCGATGGTGATCATCGTCATGAGCGTGATGGGCGGGTTCCTCGACCAGTTCCGTGAGTCGGCCCGCAACCTCACCGGCGACGTCATCGTCGAGGGCTCGCTGCAGGGCTTCGAGCAATACGAAGAACTGCTCGCAGCGATCCTCGAACTGCCCGAGATCCAGAACGGCACGCCGCTCATCGAGACCTACGGACTGATCAACTTCCGCGACAACGCCAAGCCCGTCCGCGTGCAGGGCGTGGACATGGCCAAGCTCGAAGAGATCGTCGGCTACAAACACACGCTGATGTGGACGCCCGACGAACTGCTCGAACTGCCCAAAGAAATCCTGGGTGAAGACAGCAAGCGTTACCAACAGATCAAAGAGCAGATCACCCGTGAGCACCCGATCGACCCGGGCCGAGACGAAGAAGGGCAACGCCAGGGCCTGCCTGAGGCGCTGATCGGCATCGAGGTGAACCCGTACCACTACCGCGACGAGCTGGGCAACTACAACATCGACAGCACCTGGGCGCGGGCGCCGATGGCGCTGACCGTGGTGCCGTTGACTTCGGGCGGCACGGCCTCGCTGGAGCAGGAACGGCGGGAGTTTGTCGTCGTCAACGAATTCAAGAGCGGGTTGTTTGATATCGACGGGCAGTACGTGTTCGTGCCGTTCGACACGCTGCAGAAGATGCTGGCGATGGACCAGCGCAAAGGGTTCGACACCGAGGGCTTCGACCCCGAGACCGGGCTGGGTGGCAAGGAGATCGTCATCCCCGGCCGGGCGAATCGGCTGGTGCTGAAGGTCGCCCCGGGCGTCGAGGTGCTCGATGCCCGCAACCGCGTGCAGAAGACGATCGCCGATTTCTACGATGCACAGGACAACCTGCTGCTGGCCCGCCCCCGGGCGCTGACCTGGGAAGATGTGCACGGGCAGATCATCGGGGCGGTCAAAAACGAAAAGAACCTGGTCAGCTTCCTCTTCGGGGTGATCAGCCTGGTCGCGATCTTCATGGTCGCCACCACGTTCTACACCCTGATCCAGGACAAGACCCGCGACATCGGCATCCTCCGGGCGATCGGCGCCACCCGCAAAGGCATCCTCGGGCTGTTCGTCGGCTACGGTCTGGCGATCGGGGTGATCGGCGCGGTCGGCGGCGCGGCGCTGGGCGTCGGCGTGGTCCGGGCGCTGAACCTCGTGCAACACTTCCTGGGCCATTACCTGGGCGTGACGTCGCTGCTGATCGGCAGCGCCGTCCTCGGCGCGGTGCTGGGCCTGATCCTGGCCATCCTCATCGGGTTCCGGCAGCGGCGGATGGTGTTCTGGATCAAACGCATCCCCGCCCTCGGTGCGCTGCTGCTGTTTCTCCCCAGCCTGGTGGTCGTGCTTTCGATGAGCCAGGTCTACGCGTGGCTGAACGAGAACATCCGCTTTGTGATGTGGGACCCCCAGACCTACTTCTTCGATCGGATCCCGGACCGGATCGACCCACTGGAGATCACGCTGGTCTCGGTGGGGATGATCGTGAGCTGTGTCATCGGGTCGTTGATCCCGGCCCTGATCGCGTCGTCACTCGAACCCGTGGAGACGCTGCGTTATGAGTGAAGCCATCCTCGAAACCCGCGGCCTGGGCAGAACCTTTACCGAAGGCGGGCGCGAGCTGCGCGTCCTTGACGGGGTGGACACGTCGATCGCGGTGGGCGAGAAGCTGGCCATCCTTGGCCGATCGGGTTCGGGCAAGTCGACCCTGCTGCACCTCATCGGCGGCCTCGACACCCCGACCGAGGGGCAGATCCTCTACCGCGGGACCAGCCTGCACGAACTGCCCGAAAAGGAAATCGACGCCTACCGCCGGACGCACGTCGGCCTGGTGTTTCAGTTTTATCACCTGCTGCCGGAGCTGAACGCGGTGGAGAACGTCCTGATCGGCGGGCTCATCGCGGAGGATGGCCGGACGAAGAGCGCGATCAAGCAGCGGGCCGAGTCGCTGCTGGAGCGAGTCGGGCTGAAGGACCGGATGAAACACCGCCCCGCGAAGCTGTCGGGCGGGGAGCGTCAGCGGGTGGCGATCGCCCGGGCGTTGATCAATGAGCCGGACGTGCTGCTGGCCGACGAACCGACGGGCAACCTCGACGCGGACACCGGCCGGTCGATCCTGGAACTGTTCCACGAGCTGCACGCCGAGGGCCAGACCATGGTCCTGGTCACCCACGACGACAAGGTGGCGGAGGCCGCCGACCGGGTGGTCACGCTGGTCAACGGGCGTTTGGCGGCGGACCTGCCCCCGGATTGAGGGGCTGGGCGGTTTGGGAAATATTTTTCCACCCCGCCGCAATAAATGTCTACACGGGACGTTGAACCTCAGTTAGACACCGCCTAAGGTCTCTAGGTTCAATTGTTTAGCTTTTCTCAAGGATTGGGTGACCCCCACTAAATTTACCAGGAGTTGTGATGCTTAAATTTCTTGCCTCGATCGTGACTTGTGTTGCCCTGTTGGGCCTTGTGAACCCGGCCAGCGGCCTGGTGATCCCTTCTACCGGCGACGACGTGCTGGCCGTGGAGTTCTGCGACAAGGGCGACAAGAAGAAGAAAGAGGTTGAAAAACCCGCCGAGTCCCAGCTCGAGCTGTGCAAGAAAGACGGCGAGTGCAAGGGCAAGAAGGGCGACGTCGAGAAGCCCGCCGAATCGCAGGTTGAGTTCTGCGACAAGGGCAAGAAGAAGAAAGAAGAAGTCGAAAAGCCCGCCGAGTCGCAAATCGAGCTGTGCAAGAAAGATGGCGAGTGCAAGGGCAAGAAGGGTGACAAGGCCGAGGGCGGCGACACCGCCACGGAGTAAGGCCGAGGCTACGGCCCCGCAACCACCCCATCAATTTGATAACGAACAGCCCCCCGCTCGGCTTTCCGCTGACGGGGGGTTTTCCTTGCCCCCGATTTTGACGCTGGCGGGCTCCGGGCGTATTTTCTTGGGCTCTATCTCCCGCACGGAGGTCGTCGGCCCCCTCTGATTCCCCGCGTTTTCCGCTTCATCTCAGGAATCGCTCAGAGGCAGGTGTCTGGAGGGACGTGCGCATCAACGAGCGGACCCGTCCGGCTCGAATGCCCGACACGACGCTCCCTGACGAAAGGCCTGCCATGCGAATCCTCCTCACCACCACCAGCTATCAGGACACCCCCGGCGATCACCACGCCAAGCTCGAATCCTCGGGCTTCGAGATCGTCCGTGCCCGCGGCCCGCTCCACGAGGCCGAGATGCTCGAACTCGTCGAGAAGCACGGCGGCTTCGACGGCCTGCTCAACGGCGACGACGAGATCACCGCCAACGTCATCGACGCCGCGCTCGCCGCCCCCACCCCGCTCAAGGTCATCGCCAAATACGGCATCGGGCTCGACTCGATCAACGTCCCCCACGCCACCGAAAAGAAGATCCCCGTGCTCTTCACCCCCGGCGTGAACCACACCACCGTCGCCGAGCACGCCTTCGGCCTGATGATCGGCCTGTCCAAACACTTCAAGATGCACCTCCGCGAGGTCGAGGCGGGCAACTGGAAACGTCAGACCGGCAGCGAACTGGCGGGCAAGACCCTGGGCATCATCGGCATGGGCCGGATCGGCAAGGAAGTCATCAAACGCGGCGCCGCCTTCGGCATGCCCGCGATGGCCTACGACCTGTATTGGGACGAAGATTTCGCCAACGAGTACGGCGTCAAGAAATGCGACTCGGCCGAGGAAGTCCTCACCACCGCCGACGTGATCAGCCTCCACATGAACCTGACTGAAGAAAACCGCGGGTTCATCAACACCGCCCTGATCGAGCAGATGAAAGACACCGCCATCCTGATCAACACCGCCCGCGGCGGCCTGGTCAACGAATCGGACATCGCCGAGGCCTGCAAAGCGGGCAAGCTCGGCGGCTACGGCACGGACGTGGTCAACGTCGAGCCGATGCAGACGCCCCACCCCTACCAGGGCGTCGACAACATCATGCTGACCCCCCACATCGGCAGCCGGACCCTGGAGTCCGTCGGCCGGCAGGCCATGCGGGCGACGCTGAATCTTGTAAACTTCTTGTCTGGAAATGACGACTTTATCCAGGCCAACAAGTTCTAAAGTCCCGTATATTCCACATCAACGACGATGTAACCCGCCAGGACGCCAAGGCGCCAAGACGCCAAGGCGAACCCCAGGAAGAGTTCTCTTCTTGGCGTCTTGGCAACTTGGCGTCTTGGCGTAAAAGCCTTTTTTAACCCGAGCACACTTTCACATGGCTAAGAAGAAATCCAACCAATCCGACATCGGCCTCATCGGCCTGGCCGTCATGGGCCAGAACCTCGTCCTGAACATGGCCGACCACGGCTACAAGGTCAGCGTCTACAACCGCACCACCTCCAAGATGGAAGCCTTCATCAAGGACTGCGAAGAAAACGAGCCCTCGGCCGAGCGCGTCGTCGGCTTCGCCGAGCTCAAGGACTTCGTCAAGTCCATCGCCAAGCCCCGCAAGATAGTGCTGCTCGTGCAGTCGACCGCCGTGCTGCCCCACGACCGCGACGCGGTGGACGCGACCATCGCCGGGCTGCTTCCCCTGATCGATAAGGGCGACATCATCATCGACGGCGGCAACTCCAACTGGAACGCCACCATCCGCCGTGAAGAAGAGCTGACCAAGGCCGGCTACGAGTTCATCGGCTCGGGCGTCTCCGGCGGTGAGCTCGGCGCACGCTTCGGGCCTTCGCTCATGCCCGGCGGCTCGAAGAAAGCCTGGAAGTCGCTCAAGCCCATCTGGGAAGCCATCGCCGCCAAGGTCGACCCCAAGACCGGCAAGCCCTACGAAGACTACAAGAAGGGCGTGCCGATCACCGAAGGTGAGACCTGCACCACCCACATCGGCGCCGACGGCGCGGGCCACTACGTCAAGATGGTCCACAACGGCATCGAATACATCGACATGCAGCTGATCTGCGAAGCCTATCAGCTCATGAAGGACCTCCTGGGCATGAAGCCCGACGAGATGTCCAAAGTGTTCGGCCAGTGGAACGAAGGCCTGCTCGACAGCTTCCTGATCGAAATCACCACCGACATCCTCCAGCAGAAAGACCCGACCAACAAGCGCAAGTGGTTCGTCGACATCGTCCTCGATGCGGCCGGCCAAAAGGGTACCGGTAAGTGGACCAGCACCAGCGCCCTGGACATGGGCATCCCCGCCAACGCGATCGCCGAGGCCGTGTTCGCCCGCTGCCTCAGTGCCATCAAGGAAGAGCGCGTCGCCGCGTCCAAGAAGCTCAAGGGCCCCAAGAACACCAAGCCCGTCCGCGGCAAGAAGGCCCTCATCGAAGCGATCCACGACGCCCTCTACAGCTCGAAGATCTGCGCCTACGCCCAGGGCTTCCAGCTCATGGCCGAAGCGCAAAACGAGTACGGCTGGAAGCTGAACTTTGGCGAGATCGCCAAGATCTTCCGCGGCGGCTGCATCATCCGCGCCCGCTTCCTGCAGAAGATCACCGAGGCCTACGCCAAGGACCCGAAGCTGCAAAACCTCATGCTCGACCCGTTCTTCAAGAAGGAACTGCACCGCTGCCAGGAGAACTGGCGGAAGGTCGTCAGCCTGGCCGTGCTCAACGGCGTGCCGACCCCGGCCTTCAGCTCGGCGCTGGCCTACTTCGACGGCTACCGCTCGGCGGTCGTCCCGGCCAACCTGCTGCAAGCCCAGCGTGACTACTTCGGCGCCCACACCTACGAGCGCGTCGACAAGCCCCGCGGCCAGAAGTTCCACGTCGATTGGCCCGAGCCCGATCGCCCGCAGCTCAAGGCGTAAGGCGTTCCGCTCCGCGGCCTACGGCTGGCGTGAGGGCGAAGAAACCTTCGCACCGTCTCGAAACAATAAGCCCGCACATGACTTCGATCATGTGCGGGCTTTTTCGTTGTTCGGTCTGTGTGAGAACTAGAGTTCTGCTTAGGCTCGCCGACGACGCACGACCAGCGTGGTGCCCAAGACGAGCAGCGCCAGCGAAGCGGGCTCGGGGGCGGGGAGATATTCGACCTCGATACCGTCGCCGAAGATGTTGAGCGCGAAGTCCAGCGATTGGGTGTTGTCCAGCTGGGCGGGGAACTCCGAGCCGTTACTGACCTGGGTGTAGAAGGTCAGCACAAATTCGAGCGTTTTTTCCTGGCCCGGCTCAAGCGTGAAATCAATCCCGAATTCACCCGACGCGGTGCGGCTGACTTCATTGGATTCGGGGAAGCTGAATTCATCTTCACTGAACAGCGTGCCGAAGCTGGGCGAACCAAACCCTCCGGGGACCGTGTCGTAGAGCTCGCTAGATCGCTGTGAACCGGGCAGCAAACCCTCGCCTTCATCGACATCGAAAAGGTTGATGCTGACTGCTTCGTTCGCCCACACATTGGGCTGGGCTTCAAAAAGTGATTTCAACCTCAGATCGAGCGCCAGTGCGCTGGAAGACTCGGTCGGGCCGGTGTTTTGGACTTTGATACGTGTCCGCACTTCTTGATCGTTGCTACTCACCGAGCCCGCCGGCGTGCGGATACCCGAGACTAATTTGCCCGCGAACCCGCCGACCGAACCACCCGCTTCATCAAACGAATTCGGATCGCCCGGGCCGGTGCCGTAGATGCGGTCTTCGCGAAAGTCGTCGGGGATGGCGTCGAGGTCGCCGTTGACGTTGCCGATGCTTGCCTCGAACAAACTGTTAGAAACCAACCGCGACTGTTGACGGTAGGCTTCGAATGCGGGCGGCTGGGGTGTGTTGGCATTCAGCTCACGTTCAAGCTCCTCGACCAGATTGAACGGTCGCAACTCAGGAAAGTTCAGCAGAAAGCGCTCGGTGTAGAGGGCCGATTGCGCATTGGGGTCGGGCTCGGTATCAAAGGGATTGTTCGGATCGTTGAGAATGCCGAAGCGTGCGGTGTTGGATAATTGGACCTGAGCCTGCAAACATACCGGCGTGGACACAGCAACGAGCAAGGCAACGAGCAGGTGGCGATGGGGCATCTTTTTCCCTGAGCTGATATGAGACAGGCGTCGAGCAAACCGCGATCCCCGACACCATAAACGCCCACCAAGACAGCACAGCAAGTGTTTTCTAAGTAAAACACCTGATTGTCAAAATAGACAAGATGGCGGTGATGCCGTTGGCAAGGATTGGCATGGGCCAGTGCACAATCCCCTCGCGTTTAGAACGCCGGTACGCCTCAGCCTCAATCTCAACCCGGCAACTGCCGCAGCATGAACCCGTTGAGCCAAAGCGATTGGCCGGGCTCGACAGCGCGGAGTTCGAACGTGGACACTGCATCCGCGGCGGTCACGTCGAACGTGGTCACACCACGGCCTGCACCCTGACGCGGCACTCGGCCGCCCTGGGTCTGAATGACCGCGGCCACTCCGCCATCGGGATCGGTGAGGTGCAACACCTCGGCGGGAGCACCCATGCTGTCGCCCTCTTCGCGGTCGGCGATGTCCATGACGTCGCTGTTGTGGGCCGGGGCGTGGTGGAGGGTGCCGAGTTGGTAGCGGCCGGGCTTGAGTCCAGCGAGGGTGAAACGCAGGCCCGCATCCGATGCACCGATGGGCGAGACGCCGTCCTCGGCGACGAAGCCCAGGGGGCCGGTGGTGTTGGCTTCGCCACGCCAGTGCAGCTTGGCGGTGCCGGTGGCGCTGATGGCTTCGACGATGGCGGTGACGCCGTCGCCCAGGTCGTAGGAGCTCGGGCCCTGCTCGGTGTCGTCGGTCCAACCCTGCCAGCCCTCGGGCTGGATGTGTTGGCCGGGGCCGCCGAGGTCGACCTTGACGACGGGGTGGTCGTAGATCGGCTTGGCGTGGGCGAGGAGTTCATCGGGCTGCCAAGCCACGGTGTCGAGCGTGATCTGTGCGGAGGTCAGGCCGTCGGCGGTCGCGGTGAGTGTGATCGTGCCCGGCTCGCTGCCGGAGCGGAGCAGACACGCGGCGACGCCCTGCCACGGGGCCATCGGGTTGGCGTCGATCGATTCGTCGCCCATGACTTCGCCGGGGCCCTGCACGTCGAAGGTCACCAGGCCGTCGGCGTCGTAGACGCGTTGGCCGTGGCTATCGACCACCTCGGCGAAGCAGGTCACGAAGTCGCTGCCGTCGGCCACGAGCGTGCGGCCTTCGTCGTCGGCCACGAGGCGGATCGCCGCGGGTTGGCCGGGCGTGCGTGCCGAGACCGAGGCGACTTCGTTGCCTTCGGCATCAAACGCCTTCGCTTCGATCTCGCCGTCTTCGTACACCACGGGGAACGTGAACGGCGGCGAGACGAGGTTCGCAAACAACTCGTCGCGATCCGGGGTTCGCCGTGCGATCAGCTTGCCGTTCACGCGCAGCTCTACCTCGGCCGCGTTGCTGAACACGCGCAACTTGGTCAGCCCCGGCAGCCAGTGCTCGCCCAGCGCGATCATCGGCTCGGTCGTCAGTTCGCTCTGGCACCAGTCCATCACCGGGAACGGCATGCGGAAGATGTCCATCATGCCGCCGCGGGTGCGGGCGCGCGACTCGATCGGCGGGTCGTGGAAGGTGTAGTACGCATGGGCCGTCCACGCCGCCATCGCGAAGCGGTTGGCCGAGGCGCGGTAGCGGGAGATGAGTTCCTGGTTGGGCTCGCCGGTCCAGGTGGACATGTGCTCGTTGGCGAAGGTGAGCTCATCCGGCTCGGGGTCGTTGTGGTAGTCCATCGTGGTGAAGAAGTCCGCTACGCCCGCACTCTGCAGCCCGGTCCACGGCGCGTGGTTCGAGCCGGTGAGGCGGGTGGGGTCTTCTTCCTTGCACGCGGTGTGGAGCTGTTCGATCGTACCGCGGTGGTTGATGCCCGCGCCCCAGAAGGCGACGCAGGGGTGGTTGCGGTGGTTGCGGATCGCCCGGCGGGTGACGAGCTCGAGCTTGTCACGCCACGGCTGATCTTCCAGTTGGATCCAGCTCGGCCCCTCTTCGTACACCAGCATGCCCAGTTCGTCGCATGCTTGCAGAAACGCATCGTCGTGCGGGTAGTGGGCGAGGCGGATGATGTTGAACCCGCGGGCCTTGAGCTGGATCGCGTCCTGCACGTGGAGGCTGTTGGGCATGGCGTCGCCGACATAGGCGAAGTGCTGGTGTCGGTTCACGCCGATGAGCATGGTGGGTTCGCCGTTGATGAGGCAGCCCACGCCTTCACGTAGCTCGATGGTGCGCACGCCCAGCGGCGTCTCGCAGGTGTCCACCGCCTTACCGTCCACGCTGACGAGCGTGTGCACGCGGTAGAGGTAGGGATCGTCACACGACCACTTGCGCAGGTTCTCGGTGATCGCGCCGGTCTGGAAGAACGTGTGATCGCCTTGGCCCAGCACCGTGGCGGATTCTTCAAAACGGGCGACGACGATGCCGTCCGCATCAACGATGCGCGTGAGCAGCGTCGCCTCGGCGGGTGCATCCCCGGCATTGGTCAGCGTGGTGCGCACGCTCACCGTGGCGGAGTCTTTCTTCACCGTCGGCGTCGTCACGCTCACGCCCGCCAGCTTCTTGTCCCACGCAAAACCGACGTGCACATCATGCGTTTGCACGAGATACACATCGCGGTACAGCCCGGCAAACTTGATGTAGTCGAACGGCCCCGGGTCCGGCGGGACATCGGGCCGCTGGGTGTTGTCGGCTTTCACCACGACGACGTTCGTCCCGTCGCGATCAATGTAGTCGGTGACATCGAAATGAAACGGCGTGTAGCCGCCCAGATCGTGAAGCCCAACCTCGGTGCCGTTGACCCAGACGGTGGTGACTTGGTGGACGCCCTCGAACTCGAGGAAGACGCGCGAGCCGCCCGTCGTATCGACCGTGAACTCCCGGCGGTACCAGCCGACCTCGCGGAGGAACGTCGGCTGGGTTTTGCCGTCGGTGCAGCCGTCAAGCTCAAGCGAGGTGAGCTTGAGCCCGTGGGGAATGCTGACGGGTTCCCAGTTCGCCACGTCGACACCCGGCTTGGACAACGCGGCGCCGTCCTGTTCGCCGCCGAGCACGAACCGCCAGTCGGCGTTGAGGCAGAACTTTCGACGGTCGGTGGGCGTGACCCCGACGGGCAGTTGGGACGGGTCGTGTTGCACGGAAAACTCCTGAGAAACGGATGCTGAGATCGGCGGGACGCCGAGCGGGTGAAGTACTTTACCTCAAGACAATCCGCCCCACACCCGATCGGCATCGTCGCCCCAAATCACCAGTCGTCCACGCCCACCGGGCCGCTGAGCCAGGCGAGTTCTGAGTCGGCCATGAACCGGGCGGGCCAGCCGGTCGCGGGCTTGGGCCAATCGCGGAAGTCTCGGACCGACTCGAAAAACGTCTCGATGTGTTCTTGGGTCGGCTCGCGGTAGAGCGTGTCGATCTGCGACCCGATGCCGTCGGGCTTCTCCGTCGCCCCGTCGAGCACGCGCAGGAACCACTTGTGGTACGGGAACAGCAGGCGGTTGTGGGCCAGCAGCATCCGCCCGCCGAAGAGGACCAGTCGGCCTACCGACCAGTTCAGCAGGTGGGGGTTGCCGTGGCGCAGCGCTTCGCCGCAGTACCACCGCCAGCCTTCGAGCTGGGCGTAGAACACGGCGATGCGTTCGTCGACGCCTTGGTCGGGATAGGCCGAGGCCTGTTGGGCGAGGGCGTCCAAACCGCCGTCGCGGTCGAGCAGCACCTGCGTGTCGAGGAAGGCGTATCGGCTGGGCTCGCTGCCGTCCTGCGCGACGCGTTGCATGTACGCCCGGCTGGTGTACTTGCCGTCCACGTACCCGCCTTCATAGGGCGCGAGCTCGTTGCTGAAAAAATGGATCGCCCCCTCGGCCTTGCGCTGTTCGTACCGTTCGTCGGCGACCACCAACATGATGTCGATGTCCGACGCCTCGGTCGCGCTGCCGTGGGCGATCGATCCGCCGAGCAGAACGCCCGTCACCTCCGGGTCGTCGGCGAAGTGCTGGCGGACGTTGTCGATCGATGCCTGGTGGTGCTTGTACAATGAAGGACTCCGGAGCTGTGAATCGAAACACCAACACGCCGCCCGAGCGACCGCCATGCCGACCTACCAATACTACTGCACCGACAACCACCAGACCCTCGAAGTGATGCACGGCATGTCCGCGACCGTCGAGACCTGGGGCGAGCTCTGTGAACTCGCCGAAACTGATCTGGGCAAGACCCCCGCCGATACGCCGGTCGAGAAGCTGCTGGGCACCGGCATGGTGCTGTCCAAGAAGCCCGACCCCGCCGACTGCACCGGCCCACCGGCGGGCGGCGGTTGCTGCGGCGGGATGTGCAGCGGGCATTGATGCATTTATGCAACGATTCGATCCCGTACAATTCAGGCTGCCTTGGCGAAGCTCTGTAGAGCGTAGGGCGATGTTTCGTCGCCCGGGTCGCGTCGCGGCCTCCGAGACTCGGTAGTCTGCATGATGCAAAGACACGTCTTTGCCCATGCTGAGCAAGGCGGGCCGATCCCCGGTAACCCGGCGAAAGGCTTTTTGTGGCTCTTCGCAATCATCTTCGCGGTGCTGACGGTCGTCGTGATCTGCGTCGCGATCGTGCTGTGGCTGCAACGCCTCGCGCTGCTGCCCAAGCCCCACGAAACGCACCGCACAGACCGCCGTCGCACCCGGCTGGGTAGGGGCAAAGACCTCGCCGAACTCGCCCGGCGTCTGGATACTTCCGCGCAGAAACTGCAAACCGCCAACCGCAGGTACCACCGCTTCACCACCGCCAAGAAACGCGGCGGCACACGCGTGCTCCACGCGCCCAACCCCGAGCTCAAACACCTGCAACGGCTGATCCACCGCAGGCTGCTCCGCAAGCTCCAGGTGCATTGGTGCGCGACCGGGTTTGAGCCGGGCGTGTCGATCGCGCACAACGCCGCGTTCCACGCCGGGCAGGCGGTGGTGATCAAGCTCGACCTCAAGGACTTCTTCCCGAACACCACGGCCGAGCGTGTCGAGCACTACTTCCGCCGCATCGGCTGGGACGCCGAGTCCGCCGCCCTGCTCACCGAACTCTGCACCCACGAAGGCGGGCTCCCCCAGGGTGCCCCGACCAGCCCGCGCCTGAGCAACCTGATCAACCACGTGATGGACGCCCAGATCTTGCGCTACGTCGAGGCGCACCACGGCACCTACACCCGCTACGCCGACGACATCACCGTCAGCTACCCCGAGGACTGGCCGAAGTACGTCCGCGGCACGATCCAACACGTCCGCCGCACCGCCAAACGCCACGGCTACACCGTCCACACCCGCGGCAAGCTCCGCGTCGTCAGACGACACCAGCAGCAACGCGTCACTGGGCTGGTGGTCAACGACCGGGTGAACCTACCCCGCGAGAAACGCCGATGGCTGCGGGCCGTGGAACACCGGCTGAAGACCCAGGGCCGGGCCTCGCTGACCGCCCAAGAGTTAGAGGGTTGGAAAGCGCTGAGCCAGATGGTCGACCGCCACGCGAACCCCGAAGCGGGATAACGCCGAACCGAAAAGTTGATGCGTTCAACGTCGTCGCGAGAGAGCGGCGAAGCCCGCCAGCCCCACCAGCAGACCGGCGCCAGGCTCGGGGACCGAACGCAGATACGAAAACCCGCCGTTGCCCCGCAAACCCCACGCGGTGAATTGGATATCGAGGTAGATGTCTTCGTCGATGAGGTGCAGCACCCCGGGGCCGTTGAGGATCGCCCCGGCCAGCACGCCCCGGCCGCCCAGCGCGGTGGTCCAGTCGGCGAAGTTGAGCAGGGACCAGTTGGTGCTGACCAGGTCTTGCTCGGACTGGCCGGGGTTGTTTTGGAGGAACGCCCATTCGGTGCCCGCGGGGGACGTGGCCTTGTAACCGGATTCTGCGGCGATGTTGAACAAGCCCTGCGTTGCCGCGCGGGTCAACTCGACCTGCGACGTGATGGCGTCCTGGTTCGCGGGGTCGGTGTGGTCCGCCCCGTTCGCCTTGGTGAAGGCAAAGTCCAGCCCGCTCCAAACGGTCGGCGTCGCCCCCGCCACGGCGGACTGCAGCGCAATCAGACCCGCGACCAAAACAAGGCCCAACCGCATCCTGGGGTAACGCATCTCAATCTCCCTCGCTCGGCCCGACCGATGCCCGAGCCGCTTCATGATCCAGTTCACACCTTTTCAGTGTACCACCGGATATCCAGCAGGCGAGGCTTTCAGCCCCAAAACCCAAGGCCCCGCGGCCGCCGCAAACCGCCCGACGCGGCCGGGCAAATCCGCCCGAGGCCCCGTCTTAAAGTCCTTAATCGGCAACTCCGCCCCGCCCGGGTTTTGCTACCATTCCCCGCATGTCGAATCTGATCTTCCCTATCGAATCTCACAACGCCCTCGTCGCCGCCGCCTACCAGCACCGCGGCTACACCGCCGACGAGGCCCAGCAGGCCGCCCGCTTCAGCCAGCTCACCGCGTGGTACGGCATCAAGACGCACAACGCCCTCAAGGCCCTGCACCTCGACCACCTCTTCGGCAGCGGCAACGAGACCAACCCCGGCTGCGTGCCCGGCGCGGAGATCGAAAAGCTCCCCAGCAGGTTTGCCGCCGCCGAGCAGTGGAACGCCAACCGCAAGCTCGGCCAGGCCGTGGCTTTTGAAGCCATCGAGGCCGCCGAGAAGATGGCCGACCAGTACGGCGTCGGCATCGTGTCCGTCGACTACGCCTTCCATTACCTCTGGGGCGGCGGCTACGTCATGGATTCGGCCAAACGCGGCTACATCGCCTACACCAACTGCACCGCCGCCCTCGCCGAAGTCGTCCCCTTCATGGGCAAGCACCCCACCCTCGGCACCAACCCCCACTCCTGGGGCTTCCCCACCCAAGACGCCATCGGCTACCCCATCGTCATCGACTGGGCCACCTCCACCGTCGCCATGGGACGCGTCCAACAATTTAAACGTGAAGGGCTCACCCTGCCCCCCGACTCCGCGGTCGACAAGGACGGCAACCCCACGCAAGACCCCAACCAGGTCCACGCCCTCCAGCCCTTCGGCCGACACAAGGGCTACGGCCTGTCGCTCATCAACGAACTCGTCGGCGGCTTCATCGGCGGCAGCCTCCCCACCCTCCGCTCACGCCCCGAAGACATCCCCGCGGGGACCGAAGGCGAAAAGACCACCCCGTCGTTCTACTTCCAGGTCATCCACCCGGATGCGGTCAGCGGCGGAGCGTTCGCCTGCGGCCGTGACCAGGCCGCCAACGTCAAGGCCGTCATCGAAGATGTCGTCGGCCACGGCAACGTCGACAACGGCACCATCCTCCCCGGCGAACTCGAATACCGCGCCTCACTCGAAAGCGAAAAGGCCGGCGGCCTGCTCTTCACCGAAGCCGAGATCGCCGAGTTCAAAGAACTCGCCGACGAGTGCGGTCACGATTTCGACCCGAAAATACTAAAAAACGCCTAGTAAACGCGGATCGCGTTTTGCTATAAATGCGATCCACTTATGCGCTGGATCACTATCTGCCTGGCTCTGGTATCGCTCATGACATCTCCAACTCTGACCGCTGAGGTCTGGGTGATGTCTTCCCAGATCGGCTACGACCAGTCCGACAATAAAGTCGCGATGGTCCGCTCCGATCAACCGGACCGCCTGTCTACCGAAGCGACCTTTACACTTCACGACGATTCATCGGACCTTGCACACCAAGGCCAACTCGTCGCGCACGGCGAGCGGTGGGCCGCGCATTGGTGGGAGGCGGATTTCTCGTCGGTGCTTACTCCGGGCCGATACACCCTACACATTCACGATGGCGACGAAGTGATCGCCGAAAGCAATCCGATCGACATCGGCGAACAACTGCTCTGGGAAGCCAGCTACCCCGTCATCGGGTCGGACTACCTCAAGACCCGTTCGCAGCAGGCCCGCACCGGCGTGGGCTGGCGCGACTGTGGCAGCGACCTGCAAGAGTTCAGCAGCCACGCGGTCTGCGTCGACGGCATCGCTGATGTGATCAAACTGATCGCTCACAAGGGGCCGGAAGATCAACTCGTCTTCCTCCAAGACCAACTCATCCGCGGCTGCGACTACATGGCCCGCCTGCAAGACAAGGCCGAGGTCGAGGGGTTGGGGCGCGGCGTGGTCATCCACGAAGACCGGGACCGCGACGTCGTCACCGGCAACATCGCCAAAGCCGCCGCGGTGTTCGCCCGCGTGTCACGGCTGATCCAAACCCATAACCCCGAGAAGAGCGCCGAGTACCTCGAACGCGCCAAACTCGCGTTTGACTGGCTCGAAGACCACGGCCCGGTCGACCCGGTGGGCGAACAAGACTTTTTCGCCGCCGTCCACGGAGCGCCCAAAGGCTCGGCCCCTCCCGATGGGCAGTGGATGACGCGTGACCTGGTCACCATGACCCGGGCCGCGTTCGAGTTGTGCCGTGCGGGAGAAGCCGACTACCAAGACCGCGCCGTGGCGTACGCCGACCTGCTCATGCAACGTCAGGTCCCCGAAGATGAAGCCGAGCACGGGTACTTCGGCCACTTCTACACCTACGACCACTTCGACTCATTCGACGGCATCCGCTTCACCGAGAAAGCCAACATCCACTGCGGGGCGTGGAGCAAGGAAGGCCGGCTGTACAACAAAGGCGGCCACTACCCCCACTACCTGCTGCCGCTGATCGACATGACCCGGGAGTGGCCCGACCACCCCGATGCCGAGCGGTGGAAACAGACCCTCCACCGATTCGCCCACGGCTACCTCTTGCCCGCCTGCCGAAGCAGTCCGTTCCTCATCCTCCCCGCCGGGGTCGACCGCGAGCACAGCCTGGTGCATTTCGGGAGTTGGTACCACGGCCACAACAACATTTACGCCTTCACCGCTTCCCTGGCTCTCGAACTCGGCGAGTTGTTCGACGACCCGCAGTTCCGCGAGATCGCCGTGGCCAACGTGCAATGGATCGCGGGCCTGAACGTGGGCAAGCTCGAAGGCGGCGGCGAAGGCGAAGGCCCCGCGGCCTACCTCCCCGTCAGCATGGTCTACGGCGTCGGCCAACGCTCACGCGGCAGCTGGACCAAGATCCCCGGCTCGGTCTGCAACGGCTTCTCCGCAA
Organism: Algisphaera agarilytica; assembly: GCF_014207595.1. Taxonomy (NCBI): domain Bacteria; kingdom Pseudomonadati; phylum Planctomycetota; class Phycisphaerae; order Phycisphaerales; family Phycisphaeraceae; genus Algisphaera; species Algisphaera agarilytica. The sequence goes on along the minus strand of NZ_JACHGY010000001.1, from coordinate 2,435,741 downwards.
GCCGCCAGTTCAAGATCAAGCCGATCACCCCCGCCACCGACCTGCCCATCCATTTCGACGACGAAGCCTACATCGCCCACAGCCTCCCCTACCTCGCGGCACTCGCGCGGCTGGAAGCGTATCGCTCCGAGTAGCACGCCGCACGAAGACTCTGGTCGCTTTAGAACACGCCTCGCTCGAAAGCGAAAAGGCCGGCGGCCTGCTCTTCACTGAAGCCGAGATCGCCGAGTTCAAAGAACTCGCGGATGAGTGCGGGTATGCGCTTGATCCTAGCACACTGAAAACAGCTTGAGCTATCCCATGGCGATGTAGTCTAGCCACACCTATGAGCAGCCCTCGCAGGCGTCGCCGGTCAACTGCCAGCCAGTGGTTAGGTGACCCGTACATCCGTGCGGACGATGTAGGTGCTGTATTGTGGTTGGTGACGCGCTCCGTCTATCCAGAGCCATGTACCGGGACAATCGGAAACAGGAATTAATTCTAACTCAGTCGCCCCATCGCTCACTTTGAGCAGCCAATCCAATTCCGCATCAAAGGGATCCACGCCATCATCCACTGGCAAGACAGCAACATGTTCACGCAACGCTGCATCCGGTGTTGAGGAGGTATGTTGACTTAGATGAAATATACCATTGGATTCGGTGATACACGTAAACACCACAGCTTTACCACCTAACGTAAATCGGCTCAGTAGGTCAGGCATGCCTGACCTACATCCTGCGCTATAAAACAATCGCGATTGATCTGATACTAATGTAGTTGGCCCGCGCCCTCTTCACACTTCGAATAAAGTGCCTGCACAGGCGATTTAACGCCTCGGATCAATATTCTCCAAAAAGTACCCGGTATAAATCAGCGGCTCACCTGGACTCGATCCCGAACCGGCTTTGGGCGCTTCGGAGAAACCACTAAAGTTGAAGTTATTACTCACACCGCCATCATTTATAACCTCGTTAAAATACTTCTCTCTAAATTGCTCAGGGTATTTTTTCACTCGATCGATGGATTCAGGATTAAAAATGAGTGTTTCTGTATTTCGAATCGTAACGTCCATCCATATCCCTCGCTCGCCTTCAAGCGCAAACAGACCTTTTGCATCTGTCTCGGCATATTCCATACGACGTCGGGCTTTCCTGTAACCAATCCAGTGCCAGAAAAAATTAGGTTCCGAAATCGAGAACTCCACTTGATGCCCAACAATTGGCTTACCACTTTCGTCAATTATTTTTCCGTAAAAATTGATGTCGCCGCTAATCAGATATGCTCTTTGAATGTCGTCAAAATTCCATACGAGCAAGACAAGCAGGATCAATAAGGGAAACGAGAAGACGATGAATATTTTCCGCTTCATTACACAGCACGTTCAATCAATAATGGCCAACTCATCTATCCAGACCAACGTTTGAGAATATTCGCTACTAAAATGCACTACCTAGTTCAATTTCACAACTCATGCTCCACCGCGATGAACGCGCTGGAGCGGGCGTGGTCAATAAAGTTGTTTTCGTCGGCGGTGAGGGTCGCCCCGACCTCCTGGCCTTCGGGGGAACTCATCGCGGCCATAAGTTGTTCTTCGGATTCGAACCACACCTCGGCGACGCCGTCGCAGGCCCCGGCCATGCCGCGTGATGCGCGGATCGCGTCGTTCATCGGCGAGTCCAGCGTGTGGCACTGCACGTAACGCTTGGTCCCGAACACATCGGCGAACTTGCCGAACAACGGGGCGTGCTGGTTCAGCCAGTAGTCCTGAAACTCGGCCCGCGTCGTGCCGGGCTTGCGGTAGCAAATCATCACAAACTTGATCATCACGGCTCCTTCCCATCGGGTGTGGGGTGGCCGGGGCATAATGCCCCGGAATAAGTCGGTTTGAGGTTACCACGCGGGACGCTCCGCGTCGCCCGCTAAACGAAATCCTGCATCCCGTAGGTCAGGCATGCTTGCCTGAGTTACGGCAACTAATAAACCGTCATGTACTACAAACACCGTGCCCCCTCATTAAGATAGATACAAAATTCACGGAGATTTTCTAATAAAATAGTCTGTATCTGGATTAAAAGAAATCACTTCGCCTTTTTTGTGAAGGCTCCCTTCCACATGACCATACTGTTTTGGAGGTGAACTATCGACTACTATAAAAGGGCTAAAAACAATCGATTCATTACGCAACTCCCATGTCCCGTCTAATGAATGTTGCGTCACCCCATTGCGTGAGAACGTCTGTGTAAACGTATTATCCTGATTCAGCACGATTACTTCTTGACCATTTGAATAGTTCCCCACATAACGGCCTTGAACCGAATACGTATTGCCTGGCTGGCCCCCATCTCCACATGATGGAATCAAGAAGCATAAAGCAATCATCAATTGAAATATCTGTTTATTTACCATACCAAGCGTTTTATTTACAAGAGTAGCTGAGGCAGAATATCCCGGAACTGGATCAGTTGAGATTACCACGCGCGGGACGGTTCGCGTCGCATCTTAAACACAAGAAAGCAAGGTTTATTAAAACTGCGTCAGCCAGATCGTGACACCCACGAGCGAACCCACCAAGAGCCACACCAGACCGAATCCGATCACGGCATAGACCCACATGAGTCTCAAGCAGCGGTCGCAGAAGAACTGCCGCACCATCGGCGGCTGGGGAAAGCGTTCAAGAGGCCTGTAGAACATCCAGCGCCGCTTGCCCGAGGCATGGCGGCCGCATCGCTCACAGTCATCTTCTTCGACTTCCGCCATTGCGCCATCCTTCCGCAAAAAGCTACTCGACAAATCGCGTCAGGCAGTCATGCCTGACCTACGGCAACGCTTACTCGGAACCCAAATCAAGGATGCGGATGTTGCGGTAGCGGGCGGCGCCGTCGGGTTTCCAGCGGGTCCATTTGCCCGAGGGGTGGACCTGCAGGCCGATCGAGCCGCGGTTGCCGGTAACTTCTTGGGTGACTTCGCTGCTCCAGGTGGTGGGCTGGTCCCAATCTTTTTTGTTGTTGTCGCGCATGTGGCGGGCGGCGAAGGTGTTGCCGTCGAGGTCCATCACCATCTCGCCGTTGATCCAAGTGGTGACGTGGGGCGCGGTGCCGACGCAGCGGATCTTGAGGGTGTTCCACTCGCCGGGCTTGAAGGTGGCGTTCCACGTCTCGGCGTCCATCGAGTAGGTGAGCTTGTCGATCTCGACGCCGTCGTAGTTGTCCCGGGCGAGGATTTGGCCGTCTTCTTCGTAGAGCAGAAGCGGTCGGCACATGAAGCCGCCGATGCCCGAGCCGTAGACGTAGCCGACGGTGCCCCAGCTGATGTAGTCGACGAGGATCTGGATGGCCTTGCCGTCTTCGGTGCAGCGGATGAAGACGCCCGAGTCGCAGCCCCAGTCGACCAGGAACTCGAGTTCGAGTTCGAAGTCGGCGAACTTGCGGTCGGTGAGCAGTAGGGCGCCGTTCTTGTTGGGAAGTTGGACGCCGTGGATCGCGCCGTCTTCGACGAAGAAGTTCTCCGGCTGGCCGTGGTAGTTGTGGTTCTCGGGCACCTGCATGATGTGCCAGCCGTCGAGGGTTTCGCCGTCGAAGATCGGTTCGTAGACGGGGGATTCGGGGCTGGGCGGGGTCGCGGCACAACCCGTGAGCCCGATCGCCAGAGCCAGCACGCAGATAGATCGTTTCATCCTGTCATGATATGAGAGGACGGGGTGGGTGGTGAGTGCGCGAGCGCGGGGACAAGCCCCGCGGCTAACGGGGTGGCGGTGTTTGTATGTCCGATGCGTGATCGATTCAGACCCACAGGACTTCGCCGTACTCCCAGCCCGGGCGGACCTCGGGCTTGACGAAGGCGTTGAGTTCGGGGCGGTTGGTGATCTGGCCGGTCTTGGCGTCCCAGTCGATCTTGCCGCCGTGCCGCATGACCAGTGCGCCGAGCAGGGCCATCACCGTGAACGGCGAGGCAAAGTCGAAGTTCGCACCGGGCTCGGGGCCTTCGCCCTTGATCGCGCGGAGCCACTCGGCAAACGGGCCGCCCTTGACGCGGGGGTAGACCTCTTCGGGGTAGCCGGCCGCTTTGAACTCGCGCATCGCTTCTTGGTTGGCTAGGCGAGGTTTGTTCGAACGGTTGTCGGTGAAGCCGATCTGTTTCTCACCGAAGTAGAGGGTCCCGGCCGGCATCTTTTCGTCCGGCTCACCCCAGGTCCATTCCTCGGGCTTGTCGGGCATGTACTTGCCCCAGCCATTGTGCCAGTAGAACGTGCAGGGGGCCTTGTCGCCGCGGCGTTCGAAGTCCCAGCGGACCACGTTGGCGTCGGGCACGATGACGTCGCTGCCGTTGAGTACCATCTCGAGCTCGACCGAGACGGGGTCGTAGAGGTCGAGGATCCAGACCGGGGCATCAGACACGTGCGCCAGCCAGTCGCCGATCAGGCCGTTGCCGAAGGGGTAGTAGCCGCGCCAGCCCTTGGGGTGGTATACGCCGTGGTAAGGCAGGTCGGTGGTCGACGGGCCCTTCCACAAATCCCAATCGAGGTGCGACGGGACCGGCTGCTCCACCGGGGGCAAGACATCCGGGCGCATGAAGTAGTGGTTGTTGTTGGGGTCGCCATCGAACTCGCGCCAACCCGGGCCGCCGAAGAACGAACGCACCTCGGTGATCTGACCGAAGACGTCGGCCTCGTACCACTCTCGCATCTGACGGATGCCGTCGTAGGTGTGGCCCTGCACCGCCATGTTGGTGACGACGCCGTACTTGTGCTTGGCCTTCTGGAGCGTCTGCGCTTCCCAGATGTTGTGGGTCAGCGGCTTCTGCGTGATGACGTGCATCCCGCGCTCCATGGCGGCGATCGTGGCGACGAAGTGGGTGTGGTCGGGCGTGTTGATGCACACCGCATCGATCTCGTTTTCCATCTCGTCGAGCATCACGCGGAAGTCTTTGAACTTGCGTGCTTTTTCCAGCTGAGGAAACTCCTCGGCCTTCTGCAGAAACATGTTCTCGTCGACGTCCGCCAGGGCAACGATGTTTTCGTTGTTGCAGCCCCAATACGCCATGCCCGCGATGTTGCCGGCGCCAATCATGGCAATGTTGAGCTTGCTATTGGCCGAGGGCCCGGGTTGCCCGATTGAGAAGCTGGGGATGGCACCCGCCCCTGCGGCGGTGGCGGCGGTGGCTTTCAGGAAGGTACGGCGATTCATCGAACGGGACATACGTGGGCACTCCATCAATTCGAACACAGAAATCATGCAAAGCGAAACACGAAAAACCGACTGTTAAAGTACTTTTACCGATTGCTTGTTGGATCCCCGACCGACGACACTTTCATGCGTGGGTTGGGGACCTTGCTCGCCGGTGATGTTCAGGACACCGAGGGCATATCGAGGGAATTAATCGGAACGATCCGTCGCGGGCCGATCACGTCCAGAGGTCTTCGCCGTACTCCCAGCCGGGTCGGACGCGGGGCTTGACAAAAGCGTTGAGTTCGGGGCGGTTGGTGATCTCGCCCTTCGCGCCGTCCCATTCGATCTTGCCGCCGTGGCGGATGGCCAGGGCGCCCAGGAGTTGGGTGACGGTGAACGGAGCGGCGAAGTCGAAGTTGGCACCGGGCTCGGGGCCGTCGCCCTTGATCGCGCGGATCCACTCGCCGAACGGGCCGCCCTTGATGCGGGGGTAGACCTCTTCGGGGTAGCCGGCTTCTTTGAAGGCGCGGGCTTCGTCTTTGTTGGCGAGGCGGGGCTTGTTGGAGCGGTTGTCGGTGTAGCCGACGGATTTATCGCCGATGAACAGCGAGCCGGCGTTGGGCAACTTTTCACTCCAGGTCCAAGCTTCGGGCTTCGCGGGAGCGAACTTGCCGGGTGCACCGTTGTGCCAGTAGAAGGTACAGGGCGCTTTGTCGCCGCGGCGTTCGAAGTCCCAGCGGACGCGGTTGCCGTTGGGCACGACGATGTCGTCGCCGCCTTCGACTTCCTCGAGTTCAACCGAGACGGGGTCGTAGAGATCGAGGATGGAGATCGGGGCGTCGGAGATGTGGGGCATCCAGTCGCCGATGAGGCCGTTGCCGAAGGCGTGGTAGCCGCGCCAGGTCTTGGGGTGGTAGACGCTGTTGTACGCAACGTCCGCCGCGACGGGGCCGAGCCACAGGTCCCAGTCGAGGTTGTCCGGGGCGTCCATGGCCGCGGGGGGCAGGACCTCGGGCTTCTGCCAATAGGGGTTGGGCTTCTCGGCACCGGGCTTGGTCCACCACGGGCCGCTCATCCAGCTGTGGGCTTCGGTGACTTCGCCGAGCACGCCGGCTTCGTACCATTCGCGCATCTGACGAATGCCGTCGAAGGTGTGGCCCTGCACCGCCATGTTGGTGACGACGCCGTACTTGTCCTTAGCTTTCTTGAGCGTCTGGGCTTCCCAGATGTTGTGGGTCAGCGGCTTCTGGGTGATGACGTGCTTGCCGCGTTCCATGGCGGCGATCGTGGCGACGAAGTGGGTGTGGTCGGGCGTGTTGATGCAGACCGCGTCAATCTCGCTGTCCATCTCGTCGAGCATGACGCGGAAGTCTTTGTACTTTTTCGCGTCGTTGAGCTGGGGGAACTTCTCGGCGTGCTGGAGGAACATGTTCTCGTCGGTGTCCGCCAGGGCGACGATGTTCTCACGGTTGCACGGGCCGTAGGCCATGGCGGCGATGTTGCCCGCGCCGATCATGGCGATGTTGAGCTTGCTGTTGGGCGAGGGGCCCGGCTGGCCGATCGAAAACGTGGGCACCACACCGGTTCCCACCGCGGTGGCGGCAGAGGCTTTGAGGAAGGTCCGACGGTTCAGGGTAGTTTTCAAAACGGTGACACTCCGAGAGAGATGAGAATCAGACCGGCTGATACAGAAAGCCGAATCCCTAACAATATAGGCGGCCACCCCGCCCGCCGATAGCACGATATTGCCGATTTGGTGGACGATCCAAGCACCCGCAGGGGTGGCGATCCGGGGCTACTCGATCCAGGCGGCCACGCGGTAGAGGTGGTCCAGGGATTCGCGGATCTCGTTCAGCTTGGTGTCGCGTTTGGTGAAGTATTCGATCACGAACGGGCCTTGGTAGTTCTGGCTTTTGAGCTCCCGCAGCATGGCCGCCACGTCGCTCTGGCCGGTGCCGAGGGGGACGTTGTAGCCGTGGGTCATGTCTTTGATCTGTATCTCTACGATTCGGCCGTCGAGGGGTTCGAGCTTCTTGATGCACTCCAGCGGATCGAGGCCGGAGCGGGCCCAGTTGCCGGTGTCACCGCTGATGCCCATGTGATCGCTGAGGTCCTTGATGTGGTGGATCACGATATCGGGGTGCCAGTACTTGGTCGGCAGCGGGTGGTTGTGGATGCCCACACGGATGTCGAATTCCTGTGCCAGCGCATCGACCATCTCCAGCTCGTCGTACTCCGGCTCGCTGACGATCGCCTGGATCCCCAGCTCCTGGGCAAACTCAAACAACTTGCGCCAGTCTTCGGGGGTCTTGGCATTCACCACTCCGTAGTGGCGGATGGTGATGCCCTTCTCCGCGGTGAGTTGTTTGACGTAGTCGCGGGCCTCCTGACTCATCGTCGTGAACTCAAACTTTTCGTCGAAGCCGCCGCCAACGATCTGGCCGCGGTACGCCATGACTTCCTTGATGCCGAGCTTCTCGAGCTGGTCGGGCGCGGAGGTGAAGGTGTGATCGTTGAAGGTGACGGCCTGGCAAACGATGGTCCATCCGTGGGCTTCGAAGTCTTTGGGGCCGTAGGTAGTGGCCTCGGGCGTTGCGTCGGAAGGCTGCGGCTCGGCGGCCGGGGTGTCTTGAGACCCAACCGGCGGCGGTTCCGAAACCGCGGTGTCTTCACTCACCGCCGAACACGCGGTGCACAGCAGAATAGCCAAGCAAAACAAGGACATTCTGAGCATGAGGCTCCTCCGCGGGTCGAAGTGAATTACCACGCACACGCTTGGCCCTCGGGGCCGATGAACGTTCCGGTGTGGTCCATGCCGAGCGTGGCGATGGTGCTGGTCATCTGTTGGACCGCGTCGTCAACGGTGGTGGGCGCTTCCTTGCCGCCCATCTCGGTCTGCACCCAGCCCGGGCTCATCGCGATGAGCGCGATGTTCTCAGCCCGGAGCTTTTCGGACAGGCGCCGCGTCAGGATGTTCAAGCCGCACTTGCTCACGGCATACGCGTCCAACGGATTCTCCGCCCCCACGTTGTACTCGGCCGACGCCATGCCGGAAGTGATGTTGATCACCACACTGCCCGCCTTGAGGCTGGGCTTGATCGCCTGCACGATCAGCCCCGGGCCGACGGTGTTCACCGCAAGGTGGGTGGCGAAGTGCTGCGCGGTCCACTCGCCGAACGGCTCGCCGAGCGACACCCCGGCGTTGTTGATGACCACGTCGAGCGTCACGCCGTCGGATTCGAGCTGCTTGCCGAACGTGGCGATCGAGGTTTCGTCCCCCACGTCCAGCGTCAAGACCTTCAGCTGCTCGGGGTACTGCCCGGCCAGCGCGGCCAACGCCTCGCCCGCTTGCTCGCGGCGTGTCGTGGCGATCACCTCACCCCTCTGCTGGAGGTAGTGCGTCACCAAACCCAGGCCGATGCCGCGGTCGGCCCCGGTCACCATCACGCTGCTCGAACCTTCGGTACTGCTCAATGTTGGATTCCTTATGAAACGAGAAGAAAACAATATTGTAAACAATCCGCCCGTCCGCTTTGGCCATCTAAAAACCGTTTCTCGCCGGGTCGGATTCTGATAGAGTCCCGCCCATGAAGAAGTTCAAATCCACCAAAGACATCAAGGTCGGTGTCGTCGGCTACGGCGGCGCCTTCAACATGGGCCAGCAGCACCTCCAGCAGATGAAGAAGGCGGGCATGACCCCGTTCGCCGTCTGCGAGATCGACCCCGAGCGTCTGAAGGTGGCCGAGGACGACTTCCCTGGCATCGAGACCTACGGCAGCCTCGACGCGATGCTCAAGCAGTCGGACGTGAACCTGCTCGTGCACATCACCCCGCACAACCTTCACTACCCCCTCGCGGCCAAGTGCGTGAAGGCGGGCAAGCACGTGGTGACCGAGAAGCCGTTTGTCGTCACCACCTCCGAAGCGGACCGCCTGATCAACCTCGCCAACAAACACAACGTCATGGTGAGCACCTACCACAACCGCCACTGGGACGGCTGGATCATGCGCGCGGTCCGCGAGATCGTCGAGAAGAAAACCATCGGCGACGTGTACAAAGTCGAAGCCCACTTCGGCGGCTACGGCATGCCACGCGACTGGTGGCGCACCAGCAAGTCCGTCTCCGGCGGGGTGCTCTACGACTGGGGCTGCCACCTGCTCGAGTACACCCTGCAGGTCGTCGACTCGGACATCGTCGAGGTCTCGGGCTATGCCAAGAACGGCTACTGGGAAAGCCAGGCCCCCAAGAACTTCCCGTGGATCGGCGACATGAACGAAGACGAAGCCACCGCCGTCGTCCGCTTCGCCAACGGCTGCGTGGCCAACCTGTGCATCACCCAGCTCGACCCGGTCCGCCGGCCCCCGCTGACCTTCTACGGCACCAAGGGCACCTACATCATCAACCACTTCGGTTGGCAAGACGACCCGCAGCAGTGGATCCTGAAAAAGGCCAACCGCAAGCACCAGATCAAAGAGACCTCGGGCAAGCACCCCAAGAGCCGCGGCGACCTGTTCTACAAAAACATCGCCGAGTACATGACCGGCCAGGCCGACCTGGTGATCACTCCCGAATGGGCGCGTCGGCCGATCCACATCCTCGACCTCGCGGGCAAGAGCGCCCAGGCGGGCAAGGCGATGAAAGCCAAGCACGCCTGAGCTTACCCCCCTTCTGAATCCTCCTAACCCACGCCCAGAGCGTGGGTTTTTTATGGGCCAACCCCAAACCCGGCGATTCTGCCCCATAGGGTGGAGACCCTCTCATGCGCCGATCCCTTCCACTGGTTCTTCTGCTTCTTGTCACCACCCTGGCCGGCATCGGCTGCTCGGCCCAGCGCCATATGGAACGCGGCGAGGCCGCGTTGGTCGCCAACGACCCGGTCAAGGCCCGACACCATTTTGCACGCGCGCTCGAACACGATCCCAAGCTGATGCGTAAGGCCGAGTTTGCCGAGAACTTCCGGGTCGCGCGGCGCGACGCCGCCGTGGTCGAGGGCCAACAAGCGCTGCGTCAGCACCGCCCGTTGGACGCCATCGAGTGCTTTACCCAAGCACTCGAACACCACGCCGATTGGCTGCCCGCGCTGGAAGGCCTCGATCAGGCACACGCCGACGCGGCGGATCAATACCACAAGCGTGCCCTGGCGGCCGCCGACGACTCGGACCTCGGACGTGCCCGCGAGCAGTTGCAACTCGCTTTGGGTCATGTGCCCGATCACCCCGACGCAGCCGCCGCGCTGGCCAGCCTCCGCCTGCCCATCGAGCAGCAGCCCGCGTCGTACCGGCAAGGCCAGGCCGACCGCGCCAAGCTGGCGTGGGACAGTGCATTGGCCAATTATCGCCAAGCGGTCATCACCGACCCGCAGTTTCTCCCCGCCCGCGCGGCGATCGAACCCACCCTCGATGCGGCGGCGAGGGATATGCTCGACCGTGGTGCCCAGGCGCTCAAGGAAAGCCGCTTCGACGATGCGGAGAACCAAACGCTACGCACCCTCGACTACCGCCCCAAGCACCCCGAGCTGCAGCCCGCCCTCGCACGGATCGACCTGGCCCGAGGCGAACAGGCGCTCTCCCAGGACCTGCCCGGTGCCGCCCGCGTGTGGTTCATTCAGGCCCACGACCATGTCCACGGCCACGCCCACGGCAAGGCCGAGCACGCCAAGGCCGCGCAGCGTCGCGACTACGCCACCCAGCTCATCCGCAACCGCCACCGGCTGGACCTTCAACTCACCGCGCACGGCGAGGACAACCCCAAGCTCGCCGAGGCTTTGGCCGACATCATCCAGGACAAGCTGTCCCGCCACCGCCAGGCCGCGCTCGGCTTCGAGCCCGGGGGCGAACGCATCGCCATCACGCTCGATGCGCTCGACCTGCCCCCCGCGACCGTGACCGCCAAGCAGCTCAAGCACCCCTACACCGTCCACTACGACGTACCCAACCACGAGATCGATCGCCTCGAACACAAGCTCGCCTCGATCGACGACTGCATCAACGAGCTCTCTCGAAAAATCAGCCACCTCGAACACCGCTACCACATCCTCCACGCCCAACACCCACACGGCCCCGAATGCGGCTGCCCGCACGAAGTCCACCGCGTCCACCGCCAACTCGAGCAGGCCCGCTGTGAATACAACGACGCCCGCAGCGATCACCGCCGCGTCCGCCACCGCCTCGCCTCCACGCCCACCTTCATCACCAAGACCCGGACCGAGTACTGGACGTACACCCGGCTGGACCACCGCCGCACCGTCTCGCTGCTCGCCAGCTACGCCCTGACCGAGCAAGGCACCCCGGCCCATCCGCTCTCCACCGAAGTCACCGACCACGACGCCACCCTCGAAAACATCCGCCGCGACCTGGGCCTACACGAAGACCCCCTGCGGATGCGCAGCGACGACGACCTTGTGGATGAACTGCTGGACAAGATGTCCTCACGGCTCGCACGAGAATTGCGTCACCACCTCTCGCACCGTCGTGTCGATCAATTGCTCGCCGAGGCCGACCGGCTCCAAAGCAGCGACCCCGTCGCGGCCCGCGAAGCCCGCATCGCCGCCGAGGTGCTTCGGCCCTAGGCCACGACACACCGCGAATCACTTATCCATGTAATCCGGCAGGTTCGAGTGGATCACCGACGCAGGGAACTCGCCCGGCTCCGCGTTCTTCGCCAACTCGATATCCGCCCGGGCATACTCCAGCAGCACGCCCAGCCAATCGGTCGTACTCACCCGGGCCAATAGCTGCGGGGTGTACTGAGCTGCGGCGACTTGGCCGTAATCTTCCCAGTGCCCGACGGCGGCTTCCAAGTGAACGATCGCCTCTTGCCGAACGTCTTCTTCGCCGGTGACGCGGAAACGGTGCACCTGAGTCGAGCCGCGGAACTTGTCGGCGTAGTACGCCGCGAGGTACGCAAACGCCTCCATGTCCCCCAGCGTCAGCCGCAGCTCTTTCGACGGCGCTTCACCCACCGCCTGCCGCAGCGCCGCAACACCTCGCAACACGCTGTCCGACAACGCGTCCAGCTCGTCCGCCACATCCATCGGCGACCGCCCCGCCTTGCCGGGCTGCTCCACGTAGTCCTTGATCGACACCATGCCCCGTCCCCACATCGGGCCGAACTCAATGAAGTGGTCCACCGAGTGGTACCCCTCTTTCTTGCTCATGCACGTCTCGACCGACCACATGTGGTCCCAGTCGCGCCAGTGCGCCAGGTTGACCAGCGGCACGATCTGCGACGCGGTCTTCCAGGTCTCGTAGAGCCGGGCCGCATCGACCTGCGGGAAACGCTTGGCCAGGTGCGCTTCGAAAAACTCCCGCCCCAGCTTCCGGTCGTAGCCCAGTCGGCCCCAGAGCATGAAGTTGTACCAGTGCTTGTCGAACTCAAGTTCCCGGGGCGACTCGGGCTCGGTGCTGGTGAACTCGCGCGTCCACACGTAGCCGTCCGACCCCATGTGATAGCCCGCCAGCGTGGGCTCGGGCGGGAGGTTTTCCATGAACGCCCGCACATAATCCGGGTCGCCCCAGCGGAAGTTGAAGATGTCGTCGTTGCGCAGGTTCATCCACGTCGCCAGGCCGTTCGTCTCGGCCTCGTCGCGGAGCTGGTTGTTGAAGAACGGCGGATCGGGCATCGAGTACAGCCGGGCCCGGGCGTACTTGAACCCGATGTCGATCTGGCCGTGCCCCGCGTCGGTGTACTTGTCGATGAAGGTCTTCTTCATCTCGCCCAGGCCGGTGTACCAGACCCGGTAGATGAAATCGAACTCGCGGCCGGGCTGCTGCGCCAGCGCGTCCTTGATCCCCAGGCCGTAGGTCTTCCAGAACCAGTTGCCCGTCGAGTTTTCACCTTCGAGCTTGTTCTTCATGTGCTCGCCCGCCGTGATCCCGAACCCCTTGAGGTCGGGGTAGGTGAGCACCATCTGCTCCATGCTGCGACGCAGGTACCGCGTGGTGTGTTCGTTGGTCTGGTCCGCGGTGATGCCGTACCGCCCCTCGGCCCCGTGGACCCAGACGTTCCACGTGATGAAGTAGATGTCGATCCCGCGCTCTTTGGCGTAGCGCATGACGTATCGCCAATGCTCGATCTTCTCGTCCATGGTCATCGGCTTGATCACCTCGAACGCACCGGGCTCGCGCAGCTTCGCCTGGCGGTACTGGATCAGTTCATGGTCGTCGACCTCGAACGCCCGCACCGCGACGTCGGGCAACGCCACGTCGGGGTACTCCTCGAGCTTCACCATGGTCGTAAACGGGTGGTTGCACCACAGCGTCAACACGTTGTAACGGTGCTCGGCCATCCGATCGAGGAAGCCCTCCCAGAACGCACGGTCCCAGACCTGTTCGATGGCGTGATACGCGGCGTCGCCGGTGTCGTCGTAGCTCGGGGCCCGGGCGTCCAACGGGATGTTGAACTTCAGCCCTCGGCGGTGGATGTCGGGCGAAGATCGTTTGGCCGGGTTAAGCCCCAAACGCAGACTTTCCGCCAGGTCCAGGACCCCGTACATCAACCCGTGGTCATCGGTCGCATCGACAACCCAAGACTGATCGCCTTCGACATCCACGGGGCCCTTGATCACCGCGAAACCCTGCGGCGGGTAACCGTCTTTGCGTTGCACCAAAACCTCAACGCCGTCCGGGATATCGAGTCGACTGATCGCGAAATCAACCATCGCACATCGGGCTGACTCCTGAACGAAATAGTTGGAACGCGCTTCGATCTGAGCAGATGCTGGATCGGAAAAACCCACCACAACCAGCAGACACCAGACAGAAGCCCATAGGCGTAGCCAAACATTCATGACGAAACTCCAAGAAATGAAACGGTGGCCGAACTTAGAAAAGACCCATCGATTGCAAGACTGCCGGCTGTAGACCCGGCAGAGTTAGTCGTGCCGCAGGGCCACGATCGGGTCCTGCTGCGATGCACGCACCGCGGGGTACAGCCCGAACGCGATGCCGACCAACACCGCGAAGCTGAACGCGATCGCCACGGGCAACAGCATCACCACCGGCGGCTCGACGCCGCCGAAGTTCTGGGCGTACCACTGCAGCCCCAGCGACACCGCCAACCCGCAGCCCACGCCGATGAGCCCGCCCACGCACGACAGCGTGGTCGTCTCCACCAGGAACTGCGCCACGATGTGCCGACGCGTCGCGCCGAGCGCCCGGCGGATGCCGATCTCACGCGTGCGCTCGGTGACGGAAGCGAGCATGATGTTCATGATGCCCACCCCGCCGACGAACAGGCTCAGGCCGCCGATGACGATCATCAGCACGTTGCTGCGGAACTGCACCCGCTCGGCCTGCTCGATCAGCTCCAGCGGCACGATCAGCGACACGTCGTTCGTCTCGCTGTGTTCGGTGTCGATCAGGCGCTCGATCTTCGCCGCGACGCCGCGCACCTGGTCCTGGCTCGCCAGCTGCACGATGACTTCGCTGATCTCGATCTTCGTGCGTTCCCGGCTGCCCTGCCCCAGCGACTGCCGCACGTCGCCGAAGCGTGTGTTGGCCGTGCGTAGCGGGATGTGGATGTCGTAGTTCAGATCGCGTCCGACTAATGCGGTTCCCGCGCCGCCCGCCAGCCCGACGCGACGCAGCACGCCCACCACAACGAACCGCTGGGTGTCGATGAGAAAGCTCCCGCCCACGGGATCGTCCAACGGAAACAGCAGCTCCGCGACCTCCGCACCGATCACCGCGAAGTTCCGCGACCCGTCGTTGTCCGAGTCGGTGAGGTAACGCCCCCGCTCGACCGTTAGCGACGCGGCTTCCTGCAGGCCCGGCGTGGTGCCGAACACCGCCCCCGGCACGCTGCGGGTCCCCCGGCGGATCCGGTCGCCGACGCGTTTGAGTTCGACCATGCGCTCGATAGGCTGCACGGTCTGCTTCAGTCGGCGAACGTCTTTGCGGGTTAGGCCATACTCGCTGAGGCGGGTCGCCTCGTTCTGGCCCGCCACGTTGGAGCCCGGGGGCTTGACCGAACGGATGATGATGTTGTTCGCCCCGAGGCGCATGATGTCCTGGATGGCGGCGCGCTTGGTGCCCTCGCCGTACGCCGCGATCGCGACCACGGCCCCGACGCCGATGATGATGCCCAGCGCCGTCAGCAACGAGCGCAGCTTGTGGACCCACAGATTGGCCAGCCCCAGCCGCAATGTTGCAAAAAGAAAGTTCACGACGCCGGTATCTTAGCTCGTTCTTACGGGTACTTGTGCCATGGCGTCAGGAAAGGCCCCGTGGCCCGACGGCCGGGGTTGACTCAGCCGTGGATCACCGTGAACAAACGCTTCGGCGAAGCGTCGATCGTGTATCCATATCAATGTAAAAACGCCCTTTTCCGCCGAACTCAGGCGGGCGGCGCGGTCACCGAATCACGCTCGACCCAGGTCGGTTCGAGCAGTTTGATGGTGCGCTCAAAGACCGGGGTTTTCTTGCTTTTTCGGAACATCTCGATCCGCTTGAGAAGCAGCTCGGCCCCGTGTTGGCCGATCTCCCGGGGGTGCTGCCGGAGCGTCGACAGGCTGGGCGTGAGGTAATGGGCCACCGCTTCGTCGGCAAAACCAATCACCGAAAGATCATCGGGCAGGTTCAACCCCAGGCTGGCCGCGGCGCGGTAAACCCCGGGCGCAATCATGTCCATCGTCAGGAAAACCCCCGTCGGCCGACTCTCGCTGCCCAGCAGCTTCATCGCCAGCTCGGGCGACTCCGAATGCACATACTCCCAGCTCAGATCGACGACCTCGCAAGTCGTGTCCGCAACTGTCTTCAGCGTGTCCACAAAACCCTTGCACCGCTGGTACATCGGATCGGTCTCGTCGCCCATCGACAACACCGCCAGACGCCGGTGCCCCGCCTCCAGCATCTTCGTGGCGGCGATCTTCCCGCCGAGGTAGTCGTCGGTCCCAACAAAATCGATCTGCCGCTCGCTTTTGCCGCTTTCACCAACAGTTTCGGAGTCGACCGAGACCACCGGCACGTGCCGCCGCAGCGCCTCGTGCAGGTGCTCTTCCCACTTCGCTTCGCCGGTGGGACGCATCAGGATGCCATCGACCCGGCGGTCCAGCAGCGAGTGGATCTGTGAGAGGGCCGGGGCCCGGTCGTTGGGCATCAACGCGATCGGCACGTAGCCCGCATCGACCAGCGTGTGGTGGACGCCCTGGAAGATCCGGCCCTCGAAGCTGTCGCCGGAAAAGTTCATGAGCACCCCCACCGACATGGTCTGGCCCTTCTGCATGCCGCGTACGAGCATGTTGGGCCGATACCCCATCTCCTCGGCCACCTTCAGGACGCGTTCGCGGGTCGCCTCGGCGATCCGGCCCGGGCTGCCCATCGCCATCGACACCGTCGTCACGCTGACCTGGGCCTTCTCTGCCACATCTTTGATGGTTACTCGCATGATGATCACCTGTCCGACACGCCCCGTTGCCCCGTGACACAAGCAAAAGCAACGGTTTACGAAGATTCGAAGTCAATTGTAATAAGTATGCAGAATCGAATACAGCCTCAGGGCCTCGCGGCCCCGACGGGCCCGCCCGCGTGAACAGAGCCCGCCCACCCTCTACCATAGCGCCATGGCCGAGATCGAAGTTGGACAGGAAGTCGAGCACGCCACCTCGTGGGCCTACGACGTGACCGTGTTTGCCGACGGGCGGACCTTCCCGCACGCCGTCACCCTGAGCTTCCAGGACTACGACCTGTGGTGCCGCGGCCGGGTAAGCCCGTCGCGGGTGGTCGAGGCGGTCTTCAAGTTTTTGCTGGATCACGGCTCGGCCCAGGACATCCCGCCGAAGTTCGATTGCTCGGTCGTTCGACGGAAATTCGACGAAGCCGACGCCGAGTTACCCAAGCTGATCTGACGCCGTGGTTTGAACAAAACTTGGCGTATCGATTGTCAACGGTAAACTTCATATAGCTTTCCGTCTCACGCACCTCCGCGTTTCTCCGCTTCTTTCTTCTTTTCCCGGAGCTATTCCATGTCCAGCCCGTCTGCCGTATCCGTCGCCGACTCCGCCCCGATCGCCGCGCCGCCCGGATTCACCGACGAGCAGTGGGACACGTTTATGCGTGACGGCTTCCTGGTGATTGAGGACGCGATCAGCCCCGAAGACGTGGAGCGGTATCTCGCTTTGCACGACGCCTTCATCCAACGTCTCAACCGCCGCGATCCCGGCGGGTTCTTCAATGCGGAGAACCTCGTCGAGAAAGACCCCGCGTTCGTTGAACTGATCGACCACCCCCGGCATATCGGATTCGCCTACGATTGCTACGGCGAACTCACCAAGCTCCAGCAATCCCAACTCATGATCCGGCCGCGCGGCGGGTGGCACAACTTCTGGCACCCCGACGGGCCGCGGGGATTGCCCTACAACGTGTTTAGCCCCCACCTGCCGTTGCAGGTCAAGTTCGGCTACTGGCTCACGGACCTACCCGAACACAAGATGGGCAACTTCGTCTGCCTGCCCGGCAGCCATCACCAGGAATATCAGGACTTCTACGACACGCACGACTCGGTGCCCGGCGAAAAAATCCTCACCTGTAAGGCCGGCACGATGACGCTGATGCATAACGCGCTGTGGCACCGCGTCGAACCCAACGAGAGTGACATGGTCCGCAAAAACTTCTTCCTCACCTACAGCCCGGCGTGGATCACGAATCAAGATCGATGGCACAGCGACCCGGCCTGGCTGGACACGCTCAACCGCGAACAACGGATCCTGATGCGTAGTTACGACTGGGCTTACGACTGGGCCAAACCCAAAGCCGACCAGTTCCCCCTGTTCCTGGACCGCGATACGGGCGCAGACCGCGACCCCGACGTCTATCCCGACCACGTCGTGCTCGGGCGGCGCAAGCGGCTGACGTATCACGAAAAACGATCGTTGTGATACCCGTAGGTCAGGCCTTCGACCTGACACCGTCGACGGGGGTTTGGGCGTCAGGTCGAAGACCTGACCTACTCCTCGATCGCCTTGAGCGTGCGCGGGCTGGATTCGATGATCTCGATTTCGCCCTCGGCAGGAAGCTCTTTGGGTGAGTCGGCCCCGAGTTCCTGGAACTTTCGGGTCTGGACCATGACCTGCGACTCGTAGCTGCCGACGAACTTGTTGTAGTGTTCGACGGTCTTGCCCACCGCCTTGCCGAGGTTGTCGAGGTGGCGGGTCAGCGTGGCGACACGCTTGTGCAGTTCCTGGCCGAGGTCTTGGATCTTCTTGGCGTTGTCGGCGAGTTGTTCTTCGCGCCAACCCAGCGCGACGACCTTGAGCAACGAAATCAGCGTCGTCGGTGTGGCGATGACAACGTTGCGGTTCATCGCGTTTTCGATGAGGTCGGGCTTGCGAGACGCGGCGGCGTAGAGGAACGACTCGCCGGGGATGAAGAGCACGACGAAGTCGGCGGTGGCGAAGTGGTCCTGGTAACGCTTGCTCGACAGCTCGGCGATCTTCTCCTCGATGTGCTTGACGTGTCGGCCGAGGTTCGTGTCGCGATCGGCGTCTTCGGTGGCCTCGGCGGCGTCGATGTAGGCGGTGATCGGCGTCTTGGCGTCCACCACGATCTGCCGACCCCCCGGAAGATCAACGATCATGTCCGGACGCAGCGCACCCGAATCAACCGAGGTCTGTTCTGTGAAGTCGCAGTGGGCGGCCATGCCCGCGAGTTCGGCCACGCGTCGCAGCTGCATCTCGCCCCACTGCCCACGCACCTCGGGGCGGCGCAGGGCCTTGACGAGGTTGGCGGTTTCGTCGCGGAGTTGTTTCTGGTCGGTGACCATGGCGGCGAGGTGCTGCTTGAGTCCGCCGTAGGCTTCCTTGCGGTTCTTCTCGATCTCGTTGATCGCCTGGGTGGTCTGCTGGAGTTTTTCCTGGATGGGCTTGACCAACGTTTCGATGGCGACCTGCCGCTGCTTGAGCGAGGCGTCGGCATCTTTCTTCTCACTCTCAAACGTTTTCTTGGCGAGTTCGAGGAACTGCTTGTTGGATTCGTTAAGCGACTTGGTGGCGAGGCCCGCGAGCGAGTCGTCGAGCTTCTTGTGCAGCTTCTCGAGGGCTTCGCGGTCGGCGGTCAGGCGTTCGACCTGCTTGACCAGGTCGGTGTTCTCGTCGCGGAGCTTGTCGGCCGTGGCCTTGACGGACTGGGTTTCCTCCAGGCTCTGCTGGGCCACGGCGGCCTTGGTCTCCAGCTCGCGATTGGTCTCGCGCAGCGATTCGCTTTCCGCCTTGGCGTTATGCAACTCCGTGGCCATGGACGTACGGGCCCGGACCAGCACGCCCGCCACAACGGCGGCCACGAGCAGCAGGACGACAGCAACAGCGAGAGCGATTTCGAGGAGCATCCCTCGATTGTATCGCCCCCGCACCCCGGCGAACTCAAAACCGCGACCCCGAGCCACGACGCGACATCCGAATTTGCTTGCCTCGCTGATGGCCTTGGGTTACCGTTGGCGGTGGTCTTGGCAGAGACCGCCCGGTCCGCGGGAAGGATAGAGTCCATCTGCCACGCCTCGACGACGTTCTCACATTCCAGCTTTTCTGAGCCCGAACACGCGGACAGCGGGCGCGCATCAGAGGAGCTCTCTTATGGCCAAGCGCCGCCTCCCCCACCGTCCCGATCTCGACCACGTCCGACGCCAAGCGAAAACGCTGCTGGCCGACTTTCGCCGTGAATTCCCCGAAGCGATGGCGGATTTTTCGGAGTACCACCCCACCCCGCCCGGCCCGACCGAAGCCACGCTGAGCGACGCCCAGCTCACCCTGGCGCGTTCGTATCGGTTCCCGAGCTGGCCCCGGCTCAAGGCAGCGGTGGAACTGCTGGTGGCGATCGATGACCAAGACCTGGCCACGCTGGAGCGTGTGGTCCAACACCACCCCGACATCCTGCGGGAGGGCGCCCGAGGGCTGGACACCAGCGCGACCTGGGGCGTGCCGTTCGCTTATGCCACGGCGTCGGACCGGCCCCAGGCCGCCGCCCTGCTGGCGCAACTCGATGGCAAAGACCTGGCCGCGGCAAACCACGAGGCCCAGGCGATCGGGCTCCAGCAACTCGGCGAATGGTTCCTTGAACCCGACGGCCAAGGCGCCAAGCCCGGCGCGGTCATGCACCCCTGCGAGCTGTTGAATCCCGCGGGCCTGGAGTTTTTACTCGAACATGGCGCGGACCTGGCCGACGCGCACGGCAACCGCTTGGCCCCGGTCGCTCAGGTCCTGCGTACCTACAAGCGTGACCCCGAGGGCAAGCACCGGTGCCTGGAAATCTGTGACGAGCACGGGACGGTGCTGCCCGATACCCCGGCGATGGCGTTTCATCGGGGCCGGGTCGATCTGTTGGAAAAACACCTGGTAGACGACCCCACGCTACTCGAGCGACGCTTCACGTTGGCCGAGCTGTTCCCGCATGAAGTGGGATTCCCGGCCGAGGACCCCGGCGGGCTTTGCGGCACGCCGTTGGAAGGTTCGACCCTGCTGCACCTCTGCGGCGAGTACGACGAACTGGAGATCGCGCGTTGGCTGCTTGATCGCGGTGCAGATCCGAATGCGACGGCGGCGGTGGATGCTGAGAGCTTCGGGGGACATACGTCGTTGTTCAACGCGGTGGTGACGTGTGCCGCCTACGAGCCGCAGCGTGACCACTTGGCGGGGATGCTTCTGGATGCCGGGGCCGATCCTCACCGCCGGGCGTCGCTGCGCAAGGCGCTACTCAACGCTGAAGATGAGGCCGTACACACCTACTACGACGTGACCGCGGTGTCGTGGGGGCAGCGCTTCCACGGGAAACGGCTGGTCAACCGGGCGGCGCTCCGGCGGATCGAGGCGTTTCGGGTGGGCTGAGCCGAGGTGTTAGGCCTTGATGTCGAGGTGCTGGTACAGCGGGTGGCCGGGCGGGGGCGGGGACTGATCGCTGATATCCGGGGCTTTGTCGCTGCGCTCCGCAGCCTCCGGCTTGAGTGGATCAGGGCTTATGGGCTCGCCGTCGCCGTCGTGGAGGTAGAGCTGCTCGTAGCCCGGGGCCTGGTGGTCGGGCAGTTCGGCGTCGGGATCGTCGGCTTGGCCAGCGGACTGGAGGCGTTCGACGAACGAATCGGCGTTGTCTTTGGCGACCCGCTGCTGGGTGTTGCGCACGAGGTCTTTGTTGCGGGCGGTCTGCTGGGCCGTCTGGGCGACGGCCGCGACCCCTGTGGCGATGCCGGTTCCGATGCTGGACATGGGGAAGCCCCCTTTCGTCCTCCTGGCCGAGAACGCGGGTGGCGACGTACCGCCCGCCTCACGGTCTTATCGTCCAGAATCGCCCCACACTTGAAGGCGAGGGTTAATCCGGAAGCGTGGGGGCGGTTTTTATGGGGCTTGATCCGGGGCTTTGTCGCACCTTCGGGGCTCCGCAGCCCTCGGCTTGGGGCGTTTAGGGGGCATGAAAAAACCGCCGAAGGGTCGGCGGTTTCTTGGGGGCGGGAATGTGGAACCTGGAATTCTGCGAATCACTCTTCGATGCGTTCGATGATCCAGTATTCGAGTTCGACGGGGGTCGCACGGCCAAAGATGGTGACGATGACCTTGACCTTGCCTTGGTCGGGCATGAGTTCGTCGACGGTGGCTTCCATGTTCTCGAAGGCACCGGAGGTGATCTTGACGTGGTCGCCCTTCTGGTACTCCATCTTGACCTGCGGCTGTTCTTCCGCAGGCTTGGAGGCCATGAGCATCTTTTCGATCTCGGGGATCGACATGGGCGAGGGCCGACCGGCGGTGCCGATGAAGTCGCCGACGCCGGTGGTTTCTTTGATGAGGAAGAAGATGTCCTGGGGGATACGGCCGTCGTCTTCGAGCATCATCTCGACGAACACGTAGCCGGGGTACAGCTTGGTTTCGATGATCTTCTGCTTGCCCGCCTTGATGGTCTTGGTCTTCTCGGTAGGCACGAGGATCCGGTTGACCAGGTGGGGCTTTTCGGGGTCTTCGCCGTCGTAGCCCTCGATCTTGATCTTGCGGAGCAGGGTCTTGCGGACGCTGGACTCTTTGTTGGAGGCCACGCGGAGGACGAACCAGTTCATGCCGGGCATGACGAGTAGTTCGTCTTCGTCGATCTGGTCTTCGATCTCGGGGGACACGGCCGGGGCTTCCGGAGCGGGGGCTTCGACGGTTTCTTCGGCGGCGTAGTCGTTGTGTTCTTCGGACATGAAAGGTGCTCGGGTTGCTGGGTTGCCGTCCGGGGCTTGGTCGCCCTTTTGGGGCTCCACAGCCCTCGGCTTGGGGGTGTCAGTTGCCGGTCGGCGCGAGGATGCCGATCTGCAGGAAGAACCAGCCGAAGGCGAAGTTGATCAGGAACAGTAGGCCGGCAAACATGAAGGTGCCGCAGATGACGACCCAGGTCGAGCCGACGATCTCTTTCTTGCTCGGCCAGTTGACCTTCTTCATCTCGGCCTCAACGGCGATCATGAAGTCGACCACGTTGGGCTTGTTGAGCAGGAAGTAGATCAGCATACCGAAGCCCACAATGATGGCCACGGCGAGCCCGGCCTGGTAGTAGAGCTGGTTCGCGTCCGGCAGAAAGCCGGGCGAGATGGCGTAGATCCAGGCGGCACCGGCGAGCACCAGTGTGCCCGCGCCCACGGCCGACAGCACGCGGGTCCAGTAGCCTTGTCCGGGTTTGTAGATCGGTAATCCCATGGTATTCACTGCTCGTTACGCTCAGCCGCAAGCGGCCATCTCAAAACACGGGTGGAGGGACTCGAACCCACGACCTGCGGATTTGGAATCCGCTGCTCTAGCCAACTGAGCTACACCCGTAGGGGTTCATTTGGCGATTTCGTGATTTGGCGATTGAGCTATTGACTTGGTTTTCAAAATCACCAAATCGCTAAATCACAAAATCGCCAAATCAAATCACTTACGCTTGATCTTGTGCAGGGTGTGCTTGCGCAGGCGGGGCGAGTACTTCTTCAGGCCGGCTTTGAGCTTCTCGGGCATGCCGCCCTTGACGTTCACCGGGGTGCGGTAGTTCAGGTCGCCGCACTCGGTGCACTGCAGCCAGACGAACTCGACGGCTTCTTTGGACTTGGCCATGACGTTAACTTTCGGTCGGGGCTTCTAGGAAAGACCGCCGAGGACATCGGCGGCGTTGTACGGTTCGATTCGAAAAACGTGTCGGCGACGTTTCCACCGCCGACACGACGGGATTTCACATTACTCGGTGATGGCGGTGACGACGCCGGCACCCACGGTGCGGCCGCCTTCACGGACGGCGAAGCGGACGCCTTCTTCCATCGCGATGGGCTTCTCACCGAGGTCAACGTTGACCTTGATGTTGTCGCCGGGCATGGCCATCTCGGCGCCGCCGGTCAGCTCGATCGCACCGGTCACGTCGGTGGTGCGGAAGTAGAACTGGGGCTTGTAGCCGGAGAAGAACGGGCTGGTGCGGCCGCCCTCTTCCTTGGTGAGGATGTAGATCTCAGCCTCGAACTTCTTGTGAGGGGTGATCGACTTGGGAGCCGCGAGGACCTGACCACGCTGGACGTCGCTCTTCTCGATACCACGGAGCAGGGCACCGCAGTTGTCGCCGGCGATCGCCGAGTCCAGGGTCTTGTTGAACATCTCAACGCCGGTCACGGTGGTTTCCTGGGTGTCACCCAGACCCACGATCTCGACCTTGTCGCCGACCTTAACTTCGCCACGCTCCACACGGCCGGTGGCAACGGTACCACGACCCTTGATGGAGAAGACGTCTTCGATGGACATCAGGAAGGGCTTGTCGGTTTCACGCTCGGGCTCGGGGATCCAGGTGTCGATGGCGTCCATGAGGTCGCCGATGCACTTGGAAGCTTCGGGGTCCGAGGGGTTTTGCAGCGCGGGGAAGGCGGCACCCTTGATGATGGGGGTGTCTTCTTCGAAGTCGTACTTGGTGAGCAGCTCTTGGACTTCCATTTCGACGAGGTCCAGCAGCTCTTCGTCGTCGACGAGGTCGACCTTGTTCAGGAAGACGACCAGCTTGGGCACGTTCACCTGACGGGCGAGCAGGACGTGCTCTTTGGTTTGGGGCATGGGGCCGTCGGCGGCCGAGACCACGAGGATGCCGCCGTCCATTTGGGCGGCACCGGTGATCATGTTCTTGACGAAGTCGGCGTGGCCGGGGCAGTCGACGTGGGCGTAGTGACGGTTGTCGGTCTCGTACTCGACGTGCGAGGTCGAGATGGTGACGATCTTGGTGGCGTCACGGCGGCCGTCCGAAGCCGAAGCCTTGGCGACGTCGTCGTAGCTGATGTGGTCGGCCAGACCCTTGGCGCCTTGGACGGCGGTGATGGCCGCGGTCAGCGTGGTCTTGCCGTGGTCAACGTGGCCGATCGTGCCGACGTTGCAGTGCGGTTTGGTCCGTTCGAAAACACCTTTAGCCATTTGAAAAACTCTCCGTGGTTCAGTGGTCGGTGACCACGTGTTCATTTTTGATTTTTGATTGATGATTTTTGATTTGGCTACACCGCCAACCGTCCATCATTTTTGTCTTGTTGCAATCAAAAATCCTAAATCAAAAATCGAGTCAGACGTTCGAGATTCGCTCTCGAAAAAGCCACCCATGGGACTTGAACCCACGACCTCACCCTTACCAAGGGTGCGCTCTACCAACTGAGCTAGGGCGGCATACCCGGCTGTTTGCTTCGTCCTCCAGGATCGAACACCGCAGAAGAGCGGCAAAAACAGCCAAAAAAATCTATTCGGTTGTCAGGCCCAATCTTGTTGAGCCGGCACCTCACGCTGCCGTGAAACGCCTCGATTCGACGCGACCTTCGCGGTCGCGGGCTGAGCAATGTAGCGGCTTGCCCCCGATTGACAAGGGGCGTCGAGTCGGTTTTGTGACCAACACGCGCCCCATAAATGGACGGTCAAACTCACTAGCAACTCAGCCGAAGCCAAATCGTCGGGAAAAAGTAACAAGAACCGGCCGGCAAGTCAAACCCACGACGCCCATCGGTGAACGAAATTCTGTACAAATCGGCCGCCCCGCTCCCGGCAGCTCGGACGCCGGCCTCGGGCTCGGGTTTTTCACCCAATCAAGCCAACAATCCATACCTAAAGCTTGTTGTTATTCGGGGTTATGCGATATCCTTTAGAACATTAACAGGATATCCCCGGGACGGACCCCGCTGAACGGACTTCAATCGGCTTCCGGACCCTTCCATGCCTCGCTCCCGGACCCAACACGCTTTTTCCGTGATTTTCGCCGTCGTGATGGCCGGGCTATGCCACAGCCCCGCATTAGCCGCCCCCTACATCAGCGAGATCATCCTCCCCGCCCATGGCACCACGGGCGTGGAAATCGACGGCCTCGACGCGGCCGGAGCCACACTGCTCATCCTCAACGCCAGCCGGGAACGTCTCAGTGTGCAGCACGCGATCACCCTGCCCCCGGCCGACCAGACCCCGAGCGGCAGAGGCCTGGCCCTGATCACCGGGCTCGGATGGGCCGCCGCGATCCCGGGCGGAACCCTGCAAGCCGCGGTCGTCGAGATGGATGACGCTTTGTTTTCCGACGCCCTGCCGGTGGCCCTCGTGCTGATCCACGGACAAGGCACGTTCAACCCGGGCCTTTCGCTCGGCTCGGGCAGCGCGATCTCGGGGATCACGCCCGACACGCCGATCGCCGACTGGATCAACTTCGGCAGTGGGACCGATACCCAGGCCCGAGCCGTGGTTCAAGGGCCGAGCGTAGCGGCCATCCAAGCCCTCGGGATCGCGGACCTGCCCCGCCCGACCTCCGGGACCGCGGATGTGACCGCGTTGGCCCGTGCCTTGACCGAGGATGGCCCCGCGTTGGATCGACTTGTTGGTGGGACTTCGGCGGGGTACGACGCCGAGGACTTGGGACTGCGAGACTTTGCGTTCACCCCCGGCCAGCAGAACCCATTGGTCTCAGCCCTCGACGAAGAACCCGGCCACACGCCCGAGCCCGGCGTCGGAGCGTGCCTAGCCCTCGGCGTGTTTCTTCTGGGCTACAACGGCCGACGATCCTCGATCCGACCGCCCCGCCACCGTCCTGTCATTGTTTAGAACGTCTCGCGGGCCTATGATGAGAATGAAATTCAGTTCCGCTTTGATCGGCCGAGTTGCCCGCCCAAACCATGACCCAGTCCCTCCCCCAGTACAACGCTTCGGATGTCGATGCCAGCCTGCCGCTGTTTGAGCAGGTGCAGGGCGTCATCGAACGCATCCGCCCGGCCGTGCAATCCGACGGCGGCGATGTCGAGCTGGTGGAAGTGACCGACGAGGGCATCGCCCGCATCCGCTTCCACGGCGCGTGCATCGGCTGCCCCTCCAGCAGCATGACCCTGCACATGGGCATCGAACGCAACATCCGCGAACGCATCCCGCAGATCACCTCGGTAGAGCAGGTGGACTGACCTCTTAAGCAACGCACGGCCAGCCTCCGCACGTGGCGCGAGGCGCCCGGGAGAAGGAAGACCTCTCTGGGACACGGCCGCCAACTTTGACTACGCCCTGCGGAATCCAATGCCGCGGGCGGTTGTTTCGTAACCCCACGTGGCACGCGTCGGAACGTGCTCGGGGACAGGAGGTCCAGTCATGCTCGCACTCACCCGCCGAATCGGAGAAGAGGTCGTCCTGGGCGACCCCAACGCCCCCCTGGGCCGTATCCGCGTCGTGGACATCCACGGCGACAAGGTCCGTCTCGCCTTCGACTTCCCCCGTGAAGTCGAGATCAACCGCAAAGAACTCGCGGATGAGAAGCGGCGCGAATCACAAGCGCCGCCACCGCCGCCGGAGGAAGGCGTCGAGGATGAGAATACGGATGGCGACGTTCAATCTGGTGACAAGGATTAGTTTTGAGGTGTTTGGATCCGGGGCTTTGTCGCCCCGTTGGGGCTCCGTAGCCCTCGGCTTCGTGATCTCAAACCCCTAAGCGGTGGGCTGCGGAGCGCAGCGACAAAGCCCCGGATCACGCCCTTCTCCCCTTCCCCTTCTGCCCCTTCTGTTTCCCCTTCCGGAGGACAACCTATGCCCGCGTGGCACGACTGGTGGCACCTCTGCCTCCACACCCACGGCACCTGGCTCCACGGCGACCCACGCGGCTTCCGCAATCGCAACCACCGCGTGCATTCCTCCGGGGATTACAAACATCCCCCGCCGCAGGGGGAACACGCCGGGCTACATCGATACCACCAAGAACGCAGCGGGGACGCGGTTGTGATTCCGCCATCATTGCGAGTACAGGTCGGCGAGGGGTTGCTACGCAAAATCAACAAGATCGATCTGTCCACACTCGCGATCGCCGTTGGTACGACACACACGCATGTGCTTTGCAAAGTGCCCGGCGAGTATCAAGCCGCGAAGGCCATCCAGAGCACCCTCAAGCAAGCAGGCTCGCGTGCGGTGAGTGAACAAATGTCCGGAAGGATTTGGGCGGCGGGTGGAAAGCCGATCGAGATCAAGAACCGGGGACATCAGGTCGCTGTGCTGGGGTACATCATTCAGCATCAGCGCGAGGGGGCTTGGGTGTGGGAGTTTAAGAATGGGGTGGTTCACGACCCGAGTGTTTGATCCGGGGCTTTGTCGCTTCGCTCCGCAGCCCTCGGCTTGATTGCGCAACCTAAGCCGAGGGCTGCGGAGTACCGGAGGTGCGACAAAGCCCCGGATCCCTACTCAAAATACTTCCCCCACAACACCTCAAGTCGCTTCACCTCCTCGGGATCAACCTTCGACTTGTCCGACCAGATCCCCAGCGCAAGAGCGGTGTGTGCGGGGCTGGGTTGATCACGGAGCATCGACAGATCAGCCAACGCAGCCTTCATCAGCGCGATCCCCGCGGCACTGGCTTTCTTGAGGTTGCCGATGATCTCTTGCAGCAGTTCGTGCTGGTCGCCTTCGTGGGGTTTCCAACAGTCGTAGTCGGTCGGCAATCCGATCAACGCATAGGCCAGCTCGGCCTCACGCGCGAGCTTGGCTTCGGGCATCACGGTCATGCCGATGAGGTCGCCGCCGAGTTGGCGGTGCCATTCGCTCTCGGCCTTCGTCGAGAAGACCGGGCCCTCCATGCACACATACGTCCCGCCGTCGTGGATGTTGAGGTCGGTGTCGAGGCGCTGCGCCGCGTCGAGCAGCCACCGCCGCATCACCGGGCAGAACGGAGAGGAAAACTCGACGTGCACCGCGGCCTTCTCGAAGAAAGTGTTGGGCCGTTTGTAGGTCTTGTCCACCACCTGATCGACGATGACCAGCTCGCCGGGCTGCAGGTGTTCCCGCAGCGAACCCGTCGCGCCGCTCGCCAGGAGGTGCGTGACGCCCAGGGCTTTCATGGCGTAGATGTTCGCCCGGTACGGCACGGCCGTGGGGTTCAGCACGTGGCCCGGCCCGTGGCGTTGCAATAGGAAGACCTCCACACCCGACCATTCCACGGCCGTGATCGGACCGCTGGGTTTGCCGAAGGGCGTGTCGATTTCGTGGGTGGTTTTGACGACCTGGTCGGCGGGGTCGGTGCCGGGGGCGTCGAACATGTCGCCCAGGCCGCTGCCGCCGATGATGCCGATTTTGAGGGGTTGGTCTTGGGTGGGGCTGTCGTTCATGGGAGCATGGTAGCCGTGGTGGTAACGGTCGTGGGGTGGCCGCCGTATACCCGACGGCGACCTCGCCATACCATTGCTTTATCCCCATTTATGATTGGATTCTCATATGAAACGCTTTCTCACCACCCTGATCGGAGCCGTGGCCCTGGCCGCGGTCCCGTTGGCCCCTTCGACTGCTGAGGACTTCCTCACCCCGCCGGACGCGGCGTGGGGCATGGTCCTCGACCCCGCCAAGGTCCGCACCAGCACCCTGGCCGCTCAGGTCATGGACCACTTCACCGTCGAACAACGCGATCAGCTCGGCGAGCTGATCGACGGCGCTTCCAACACCCTCGGCCTGAACCTCCGCGAGGACCTGGGCAAGATCGTGGCGTTCGGCGAAGGCTTCGCCCCCGGCGACATCTCGATCGCCGTCGACATCGGCTCGGCCCAGACCAACGTCGAGGGCCTGCTGCTCGCTTTGGAAAACTACGACTCCTACGACTACTCCGACCTGATCATCCACTCGGTCCAAAGCCAAGACAAGCCCCGGTTCTTCTGCGCGATCATGCCCGGCAGCGAAACGCAGTCCGGCGTGCTGCTGCTCTCGCCCGACAAAACCAAGACCGAAGAATTGGTCGACAAAGCGAAAACCGGGCAACAGGTCATCAACCCCGACATCCTCGGCGGCGACGACTTCTTCCGTCTGTGGGTCGACCGCATCCCCGCCGAGCTCTTCGAGGGCAACCCGCAGCAGTCCAACATCGCGGGCATGATCCAGTCGCTCGAAGTCGTCGGCAGCACCGGCGAACTCGACACCCAACTCGCGCTCAACATCACCCTGACCAACCCGGCCCGCGCTCGGCAGATCTACCAGATGGCCGCGGGTGGCAAAGCCCTGATCGAGCTCGCCGCGGCGAACGATGCTGATGCGGCGAAGCTCGCCGACCTGCTCGCCTACGTGCGTGTCGAGCAGCCTTCGGAAAACAGCAACCTGCTGAGCATCACCGCGATGTGCGATAACGAAGGCCTCGCGGCGGTGCTGGACATGCTCGACGAGGCCGGGGCGTTTGATGAGCTCGGTCTCGAGTAACGCCCGGCCATTTCTCCCGACTCCCGTGGGCCCCGGCACGACGCCGGGGCCCGCAACCGGTTTTTCGTTTCGCTCCTGTAACCGCGGCCGCCCGAGATTCGTAAGAGAAATCGTCGAGCCTTGAGGGAACCCTCCGCGTATGACCGCCATGATGACGCCCAGCCCCGTCACCCCACCCGCCGAAGCTGTCGAGCCCGTCGAACAGGACGCGGCCACCGACGAAGCCCTGGCGGCGCGGGTGCAGACCGGCTGCGTCAAGAGCTACGAAGAACTCGACCGGCGGTACCGCGTCCGGCTGATCCACCTGCTGCGTCGCCGCGTCGGTCGGGAAACCGATGCTGAGGACCTGGCCCAGATCACGCTCTTTACGGCGTACGAAAAGATCGGCCGCTACGACCCCAAGCGGAAGTTCAGCACCTGGCTCTTCACGATCGCGGTCCGCAAAGCAATCGACCACGGCCGGGCCAACGCCAAGCACGTCGCCCCGTCGGGGCACGAACCCACCGCGGGCGGCGACGCGATCATCGCCCTGCCCGATCAGTCCGACGGCCCGCTGCAACGGACGATCGAGGCCGAGCAACACGACCGCCGTTCGGAAATCTGGCGGCTGGCCGACGAAGTGCTCAAGCCCGCGCAGTGGACCGCGCTCTGGTTGCACTACGGCGAGGACCAAACCCCCGCCGAGGTCGCCAAGGCGATGAACATCAGCCGTGTGAACGCCCGCGTCCTGCTGCACCGGGCCCGCAAGATCCTCAGCGAGAAACTCAAACACACCCCGGCCCTGGCCGCGATGTAACCCCGATGGTGAACGCCATGAAGACCAACCCCGCCCCCAAACCCGACGTCCAAGACCTCGAACAGCAGCTGCGCGACGGTGCCCAGCACCGCCGATCCACGCTCGAGCAGCTCGCCCCGGCCTACCCCGTGGGCGACTACCCGCCCCGCACCGCCGAGGACCGCGCCCAGGCGACCGGGCCCGGCGTGGCCGCTCGGGTGCTGTGGCTGATCGGGCTGGGCGGACTCAGCACCGCCGCGCTCCTGGGTGTGGTCACGCTGACCCAGCTCGTGATGCCCGACCCCTCGAGCCCCTCGCCCGGCATCCTCGCGGCCGAGCCCCGGCCCGACACGCTGGGGCCCTCCGTCCGATCGCTCCTGGCGGGTCTGGGTGAGCTGGAATCCCAGATGGGCCAGCGGATCGACCCCTCGGTCGAATCCGCGATCGCCTGGCCCGAGCGCCTGAACGAGTTCTCCGTGGCGTTGATCGCTCCCGAAACCGGCCTGCAAAACCCGATTGAGCAAGAACTTAACGCCTTTCGGGCCGATCTCCAGACCGCCGCCGACCACATCCGCCAGCAGTGGCAACCCCAGGCTGAGCCCTCCCCCACCGGCTTCCTGCCGGGCGCGGATGCGGGTTCGATCACGGGCTGAATACGTTTCTAAGCCCAATAAACCGCGAAATTTGCAGACCTCGCTTCCTTGCGGAATAGATTTCCGAGGTAAGTAGTTATCCTGTCAGCGAAACGGCGTTCGTTTCGTGATGAGGAAAAGGTGTGGCACGTGGATAGTGAAGCGTTTCGAGAATTGGCGTTAGCCGAAATGGATGCGGTGTATCGGATGGCGATGCACCTGAGCCGGCACCCCGACGAGGCGTCGGACCTGATGCAGGAGACCTACCTGAAGGCGTTCAAGGCCGAGGGGCGTTTCCAGCTCGGGGAAAAAGGGGTCAGGCCGTGGTTGTTCAAGATTTTGCACAACACGTTCTACACCAGGTACCAGAAGAAAAAGCGGGAGCCCACGATCCCCGATGAGTACATCCATGAAAGCACCCCCAGCGAAGTGGACGCTCCGCCCCCGGCGTGGGACCTGGAGCACATGGACTGGCAACAGGTCGATGATCGGCTGAAGCAGGCGATCGATGAACTGCCCGACCAGTACCGCGAGGTGCTGCTGCTCTGGGCGGTGGAAGGCCTGAAGTATCGGGAAGTCGGCGAAGTCCTGGACGTGCCTCTGGGCACGGTGATGAGCCGGCTGTACCGGGCCCGCGGCATCCTCAGCGAGAAGCTCGCGGGGCTGGCCGAGGAACAAGGCATCGCGGTGAACTGAAACCCGCCGCATCGAACAACGAACCAACAACGGGTGGCAAACACCCCAAACACACCAACGGGCAGAAAGAAGCACGAGCAAACGAATCATGAGCAACGGCATGACCCCCCAAGAAGCGCACGAACTCTTCTCTGGCTACGCCGACGGCGAGCTGAACGAAGAACAGAGCCTCCGCGCCCTGGAGCAGATGGCCGCCGACCCGGCGAACACCAAGCGGGTCCTGCATCAGCAACAGCTCAAGCAGGCGTGCGGACGCATCATGGATTCGCAGGACATGCGGTGCCCGGATGCACTGCGTGACAAGATCTGCTCGATCGCCAACGAACACACCCAGGAACAGCCCGCTCCGACAAGCGCGTCGGTACAGGAACACGACAGCCCCGTGATCGGCCGCATCGGCCAATGGCTCGCCCCGATCGCGGTCGCCGCCACGCTGTTCATCGGGGCGCTGGTCGCCCTGAGCGTGATGAACTCCAACCGGGGCTACCACTCCGATGGCATCCTCACCGCCAGCCTCGCGCAGACTTTCGGCGAGCGTCACGTGAAATGCTCGATCGGTCAGTCCGCCCCCTACGACGGCCAGCTCTTCCCCGCTGAAATCGGCCAACTCGACGACTCGCTCGTGCAGCACGTCGGCCAGGAACTCGACGGCGCCGCCCTCGATCTCTCGACCCTGGGCTACGAGTACAAGCTCGCGGGCTTCTGCCCGCTCCCCGGCGACAAGTCGGTCCACGTCATGTACGAAAACGACAAGGGCCAAATGCTCTCGCTGTGGATCAAGGCCTACGACGGCAAGCCCACCCTCGACCCCGGCGTGCCCTACATCCCGCCGACGGACCACACCGAGCAGCCCATGATGGTCTGGCGTGAAGGCGACATGGTCTTCTACCTCGTCGGCGACACCATGGACGACGTCAAACAAGCTCAACCCTCCATCCACCTCGCCTCGGCGCTCTGAGCAACCCTCAACCTGACCCTCTCATACTTTTGCCGCTTGCGGCTTAGCGCACGACCGACGAATCGGAACGCTAAGCCGCAAGCGGCAAAATCCATATAGAGGTTGGCCCCCTAGATCCCGCCCGTTAATTTTGGAAGTTCACCCTGTCGATCCGTCCATCCACAGGCTACGATCTTCCACCATGCTTACCCCCCCTTCTTTCTCACCGCGGCGACTCTCTCTCCTCTCCACTGCACTGCTCTCCACCGTGACCCTGGGCTCCGCCCCGGCGCAAAACGTGGAAGAACTGTTCAAGAACAACTGCATCGCTTGCCACGGCGAGAACTACGCCGGGGGCAGCGCTTCGTCCATGCTCAACGATGATTGGGTCACCGACGGCAGCGACCGCGAACTGTTCAACGCCATCTACAAAGGCATCGAAGACGCGGGCATGCCCGCCTTCGAGGGCGGACTCACCGAGGCCCAGTCGTGGGCGCTGGTCGTCTACCTCCGCGAAGCCCGCGACGAAAAACGCCGTGAAGCCCTGGGCGACAGCAAGCCCGACGGCCAAGGCGTCTTCGCCACCCAACATCACAGCTACAAAGTCGAGACGGTCGCAGAAGGCCTGGTCCGCCCGTGGTCGATCGAGTTCCTGCCCGACGGCACCATGCTCGTCAGCGAACGCAACGGCGAGCTCCGCCTGATCATCGACGACAAGCTGGTCAAACAACCCGTGGTCGGCACCCCCAAGGTCTGGAACCACGGCCAGGGCGGCCTGCTCGACATCGCCGTTGACCCGAACTACGACACGCCCGGCCACCCCGGCAACGGCTGGATCTACCTGTCCTACTCCGAGATCACCGACGACTCGGGCGACAAGCCCGCGGGCATGACCGCCGTGGTGCGGGGCAAGCTCGAGAAACGCGGGTCGCGTTGGGTGTGGACCAACCAGGAAACACTCTTCGAAACCCCGGCCGAGCACGCCAGCCCCGGGCGGGTGCACTACGGCAGCCGGTTCGTCTTCGACGACGACAACACGCTGTTCTTCACCATCGGCGACCGCGGCCAGATGCCCCGCTCCCAAGAGCTCGACCGCCCCAACGGCAAGGTCCACCGCATCCACACCGACGGCTCGATCCCCGAGGACAACCCGTTCCTCAGCGACTCGAACGCCATGCCCTCGGTCTGGTCCTACGGACACCGCAACCCCCAGGGCCTGGCCAAGCACCCCGTGACCGGCCTGCTCTACGACATCGAGCACGGCCCCCGCGGCGGCGACGAGATCAACCTCGTCGAGCCCGGCAACAACTACGGCTGGCCCGTCGTGTCGTACTCGATGAACTACAACCGCACGCCCTTCGGCAAGAACCCGCCGTTCCACGAAGACAAGGGATTCGTCGAGCCGGTGTACTACTGGCTGCCCTCGATCGCCCAATGCGGCAGCAGCTTCTACGTCGGCGACGGCTTCCCCAACTGGCAGAACGACCTGTTCGTCGCGGCCTTGGCGAAGGAAGAAATCCGCCGGGTCCGCCTCAGCGAAGACGGCAAGACCGTGATCGAAGACGAGCCGATCTACCGCGGCCAGGGCCGTATCCGCGACGTGATGCCCGGGCCGGACGGGGCGTTGTACGTCGCCGTTGAGAACCGCGGCGACCCGGGCTTCATCCGCCGGCTGGTCCCGGTCGACTGAGCACCCAACCGATGAAAATCTCCGACACCCGGCGCAGACCGCGCCGGGTGTTTTCGTATCCGCAGTGACCGGCCCGACGCGTGTTCGCGTTGCCCGCGGTGAGCGGTGGCGTTGCCGCCGCGGTGGCCCCCCTCCCCCGCCACCCCGGAGACCCGAGATGTTTCGAACGATCGCCCCCCAAACTTCGGCCCGTGCCCGGTGGACCGCCGCCGCGTGCGCCGCGGTGCTCCTGCCTGTAACCGGCTACGCCCTACCCGCCGCCACTGGCTTTGAGACCCTGCCCGGCGGGACCACGGCCGTGCCCGTATCGACCTTCAACTCCGACGGCATCGACATCACCGTCAGCCCCATGCACCTGCCCGGCGGCGGGTTCACCTCCAACTTCGCCGAGGTCCAGAGCCGGGTGTTCATCCCCCCCGCCAGCGGCTTCGGCGACGGCGACCAGGAACTCGAACTCAACAACGTGCTGGCCACCTTCGACTTCGGCGGCAGCCCGACCCTGATGCAGTTCGACTACGCCTTCTACGGCGGCGTGAGCAACCTGCAGGTCAACGGGGCCGTGGACGCGGTCAACGGCGGGCTCAGCCAAATCCTCGGCGTGGCCCTCGGGGCGGCGCTGTCCACGACCAACGGCACCTACAACGGCGTCGATTTCGAGCTCACCGGCCAAAGCCTGGGCGGCAGCAACGAGATCGGCCGGCTCACCCTCGGCGACGGCGTGACCCCGATCAACCTCTTCAGCGTCGGCGGGCAGGAATTCGCCGTGGACAGCTTCCGCGCGGTCCCCGAGCCGGCCGGGGCCCTGGCCCTGGGCGGGCTGGGCAGCGTGCTGTTGGCCCGCCGCCGCGGCCGTGAAACCGCCTAAACCCCCAACCCCAACCCCATCACGCCCGCTCCGACCGCCACGGCCGGGGCGGGTTTTCTGCGTTAAAGCCCGGCAAGATCGCAAACAACGTATTGACCCCCACGCCGGTGGGTCGATATAATCCTCGGCCCATGAAACGCGATCGCGCCCATCTCGTCATCGCCCTCCCCGCCGTCGTCGCGACGGTCGGCGTGGTCGTTATCTGAGCGGACGACCCGTGCCCTCACTCGCCGATCCCGCTCGAACGACCCGATAACACTTGATCATGACCCGCCGCCTCCCACGAGGCCGATGTAGGTCTAAAAACACCCCCCGAACAACACCACCTTTTACGGAAGCCCCATCATGGCCCCCGCCCAACAACTCAGCGCCACCGAACTCCAAGCCCGTCGCGGCACCCCCACCGACAAGTACCGCGGCATGACCGGTGCCCAGATCTTCAACGCCATGATGAAAGAGCATGACGTCGACACGATCTTCGGCTACCCCGGCGGCGCGATCCTCCCCGTGTTCGACGCCATCCACGAGTCGAACCAGTTCAAGTTCATCCTCTCCCGCCACGAACAAGGCGCCGGCCACATGGGCCAGGGCTACGCCCGCGTCACCGGCAAGCCCGGCATCGTCCTGGTGACCTCCGGCCCAGGGGCGACCAACACCGTCACCCCGCTCCAAGACGCCCTGATGGACGGCACCCCGCTGATCGTCTTCGCCGGCCAGGTCGCCACCAGCGCAATCGGCACCGACGCGTTCCAGGAAGCCGACATGACCGGCATCACCCGGCCGTGCACCAAGTGGAACGTGCTGGTCAAGCACGTCCGCGACATCCCCCGCGCCATCAACCAGGCCTTCATGGTCGCCACCACCGGCCGGCCCGGCCCCGTGTTCGTCGACCTGCCCAAGGACGTGACCGCTCAGGTCCTCGACGAAGAGGTCTACGCCGAGCCGCACATGCCCGGCTACCACATCCGCGAGTTGGGCACGTCGTCCGAAATCGAACGCGCCGCCGCCATGATCAACCAGGCCAAGAAGCCGCTGTTCTACGTCGGCCAGGGCGCGATCCTCTCGGGCGCTACCGAAGTCCTGCGGAAGTGTGTCGACGCCGGCAACATCCCCGTGACCACCACGCTCCAAGGCCTGGGCGCGTTCGACCAGAACGACCCCCGCAGCGTGGACATGCTCGGCATGCACGGCGCCGCCTACGCCAACTGGGCCATGCGTGACGCCGACGTCGTCGTGTCCATCGGTGCCCGCTTCGACGACCGCGTCACCGGCAACGTGGCGAAGTTCGCCCCCGCCGCCCGCGCCGCCGAGCGCGAAGGCCGTGGCGGCATCATCCACTTCGACATCGCCCCGGAAAACATCAATAAGGCCGTGCCCGTCACCATCGGCGTCGAGGGCGACGCCCGCAAGAACCTCGAGCTCTTGCTGCCGCACCTCACCCAGGAAAACGACCGCACGCCGTGGCTGGAGCAACTCGCCCAGTGGAAGAAGGACGAGCCGTACCGCTACGACCACGACGAGCGTGAGTTCCACCTCAAGCCGCAGGCCGTGATCGAGCAGCTGTACAAATCGTCGAAGGGCGACGCGATCATCACCACCGGCGTAGGCCAACACCAGATGTGGGCCGCCCACTTCTACAAGTACACCGAGCCCCGCCAGTGGCTGACCTCCGGCGGCCTGGGCACCATGGGCTTCGGCGTGCCGTCGTCGGTGGGCGCGCAGCTCGGCGAGATGGTCGAGGCCGAGAAGGAAGGCCGCAAGGCTCGCCAGGTCGTCAACATCGACGGCGACGGCAGCTTCTCCATGACCGCCATGGAGATGACCACCGCCGCCCAGTACAAGATCCCCGCCAAGACCATCATCCTCAACAACGACTTCCAGGGCATGGTCAAGCAGTGGCAGGACCTGTTCTACGAAGAACGCTACAGCCACACCGAGATGCACAACCCCGACTTCTGCAAGCTCATCGAAGCGATGCACTGCGGCGCGTTCCGCGTGACCAAGCTCGAAGACCTGCCGAAGGTGATGGACGAGTTCCTGGCCTACGACGGCCCGGCCATCCTCGACGCGCTCGTCGAGAAGCACGAACACGTGTACCCCATGGTCCCCGCCGGCAAGTCCGTCGACGAGATGGTCCTGGGCCCCGCCCAAGGCGCCGGCGGCGGCGGCGAAGTCAAGCAACCCCGCTAAGGCCAAAACTCAATCCAACCCCAAAGCCCGCGGACCCCATCCGCGGGCTTTCTTTCACCCCTACAATGACACCATGACCACCACGCCCGACGAGTTCACCACCCGCTCCACCCCCGGAAGCACGCCCGCCAGCGCCAAAGGCCCCGACGCCGCCCGCCTCGTCGCCGTCGAGGCCGCCCGCCTCGTCAGCGACCTGCGCTGCGAGGACATCGTCGTGTTCGACGTCACCGGCATGAGCCAAGTGACGAATTTCATCGTCATCGCCTCGGGCACCAGCGACCGCCAGATCAAGTCCGTCGGCAGCGAGGTCGCCGACCTCGGCGCCCAGCACGGCTTCGACCGCTACGGCAGCGACCGCGACGCCGCCTCCACCTGGTGCGTCGTCGACCTGGTCGAAGTCATGGTCCACCTCTTCGAACCCGCCACCCGCGGCCACTACGACCTCGAAATGATGTGGGGCGACGCCCCACAGGTGAAGTGGCGACGAGCATAATTGATCAGCAGGCTATTCCGATGGGACGCAGTCAAAACAATCAACTAAACGTGGCTAGATTCACCATCCCACCTCTAGTGTTTTGGGGAATCGGCTACTTCCTTTATCACGAAGCTGCGCTCGGCAACGTGATCATCATGCCGGCCCTTTCGGCGTTGGTACCCATGCTGTTTTTGTCTCTACGCCTGCCATACATAGCGCTGGGGGCTTTCTTCACGATCTTCGCGATGGTGGGTAGCGTGCTACTACAAAGTATGAAATATCAACAGCAAATCAGCCATAGCTTTGACTTGATCGAATTCCTCACGGTGGGATTTTTCGCCACACTTTTCTGCTGCATACCCACCGCAATCACGATCTCTGTTATTGGCGTCCGGAGAGCAAAATCACAACGCTTCGCTGGACGAATCGCGTAAATGATCCCCCAACTCCACCGCCTTCCGCGCCACGCTCGGCCGCAACTCCCGCAACACCGGCAACACCTCGTGACGCAGCCGTGCCCGCGTGCGTGACTTGTCGAGATTCGTCACATCCTCCCGCCAAGGCTGATCGAGCGACTCTAACAACTCAATCGCCTCGGCATGCGTCGCATTCAGCATCGGGCGGATGAGCGTGACCGTATCGTGCAGCGAACGTTGCCACGCGATGCCGCGTAGGCCCTTGGCGGTGGTGCCGCGCAGGATCGCCATGAGCAGGGTTTCGAGTTGGTCGTCGGCGTGGTGGGCGGTAGCGACATACGTCGCCCCGACCTCGCCGGCCATCTCCGCCAACGCCGCGTAGCGCTGCTCCCGCGCGTTCGCTTCGATGTTGCCTTCCGCTTCACCCGGCGTGATGTCGCGACGCACGTACTTCAAACCCAACCGCCCCGCCAAGGCTTCGACGAACGCCGCATCGCCCTCCGCCTCGTCTTCGGGACGCAGGTGGTGCTGTACGTGCGCGACCGTCAGCGATAGGTTCCACTTCCGTCGATCGTGAAGAAGATGCAGCGCCCGCAGCAGCGCCACCGAGTCCGCCCCACCCGAGCACGCGACCAACACCCGGTCGCCTTCGAGCACTCCGCAGCGGTGGCGCAACCCGTCCGCAACGGCACGGACCAACGGGAGATAGCTCGGAGCCTGGGCGTTCTCAGCCATTTTCAAAGTCTACCAACCCGCCGATGCAGTAAACTAAAAGTGCATGTCCGCCGACGCTCCCCCGCCCACCCCCGGAACCCACACCGGCAACGAATCCGCCGCGACCCGCGTGGTCGAGCTCGTGGTCAACCTCGACGACACCACCGGCGAAATCCTAGGCCACGCCACGCAAACCCTCCTCGACCAAGGCGCCCTCGACGTCTGGACCACCCCCATCCACATGAAGAAGCAGCGCCCCGGCGTCATGCTCTCTGTGTTGTCCACCCCCGATGCCGCTCAAGCCACCGCCCGACGCATCCTCGAACTCACCGGCAGCTTCGGCGTCCGCTTCCGCGAATGGGACCGGCTCGTCCTCGACCGTGAGCACGTCACCGCCGCCACCCGGCTCGGCGACGTGCCCATCAAAGTCGGCAGCCTCGACGGCACGCCCCTCACCGCCCAGCCCGAATTCGACACCGTCCGCGACCTCGCCGCCACCGCCAACGTCCCGGTCCGGCAGGCCATGGACGCCGCCCGCGCCGCGGCGGACGACCTCCTCGCCAAGGGGGGACAACCGTGACACTACCCCTCCTCGCCCAGCTCAACCCCAACGACCCCATCTCGCTGGGCCTGCTCATCGTCGGTGTCGTCTTCATCTCCGCCTGGCTGCTCATGCGCATCCGCAAACGCAGCGTCCACGGCCCCGACCACCCCACCGCCCGCGAAAACCTCGAACGCTACAAGCAACAAGACGGCGTCCGCAACGACCTCGAAGGCCTCATGGTCGAGATCGAACAACTCGCCAAACGCCTGGGCAACCAGCTCGACACCAAGTCAATGCGGCTGGAGAAGCTAATCGACGAGGCCGACCTCCGCATCGCCCAGCTCCAGAAAGCCATGCGCGACGAACACGGCAAGCTGCCCGACGCCGGCCCCGCCCCGGCCGCCGGCGAGCCCACCCCCAAGCCCGCCTCACCCGAAGCCATCACCAAGCAGCTCAGTGAAGTCGTCGAAAGCCCGCTCACCACCGAGGCCCAGACCCAGCAACTCACCGACGAAGTCGCCCGCCTCGCCGACGCCGGGAAGTCCGCCGAGGACATCGCCAAACAGCTCGGCGAACACGTGGGCAAGATCGAACTGATCCTCGCCCTGCGTAAGAGCTAGCGATCGGTAAAATACTCCCGCTCGGCGGACTTTCCGCCCCTGACTACGAATCCCCACGCGGTGGGCATTGCCCACCCTACCCCAAGGCTCACCATGCTCAACGGCACCTACACCGCGCTCGTCACCCCGTTCAACCAGGGCGAAGTCGACTACGACCGCCTGGCCAAGAACGTCGCCTTTCAGATCGACAACGGCATCGACGGCGTCGTGCCCGTCGGCACCACCGGCGAATCGCCCACGCTCTCCCACGATGAACACGCCAAGGTCATCGAGAAGACCGTCGAAGCCGCCGCGGGCAAGTGTCAGGTCGTCGCCGGCACGGGCAGCAACTCCACCAAGGAAGCCCTCTCGCTCACCCAAGACGCCAAGGCCGCCGGCGCGGATGTCGCCCTGATGGTGAATCCCTACTACAACAAGCCGACGCAGGAAGGCCTGTATCGCCACTTCATGACCGTCGCCGATGCGGTCGAGCTGCCGATCTGCCTCTACAACATCCCCGGCCGGACCAACGTCACCATGTCCGCCGACACTGTGGTGCGTCTGAACGAACACCCCAACATCGTCGCGATCAAGGAAGCCACCGGCAGCCTCGACCTCGCCAGCGAGATCGCCTCGCGCTGCGACATCGCCCAGATCTCCGGCGACGACAGCATGACCCTCCCGCTCATGTCCATCGGCGGCGTGGGCGTCATCAGCGTCCTGTCCAACCTCCTGCCCGCCAAGGTCAAGGCCGTCGTCACCGCCGCCGCCGAGGGCGACTTCGCCGCCGCCAAGCAGCGCCACCTCGAGCTCTTCGCCCTGTGCAAGGGCTGCCTCACCCTCGCCACCAACCCCATCCCGATCAAAGCCGCCATGCAGATCGCCGGCATGGACACCGGCGAAGTCCGCCTCCCGCTCACCGAACTCGAAGACGAGCCGCGGAAGAAGTTGCAGGCGTTGTTGGATAGCGTGTTGCCCGCCACCAGCTCGGCTGTTTAGCGCGATGCCCATCATCCTGCACATCACCCAAGAGCAAGCTTGGAGCGACGTCCAGGCGGAAGGCCGATACGAAACGCCAAGCCTGCATTCGCAAGGCTTCATCCACTGCTCGACCAACGAACAAGTGCTCGAAGTGGCCAACGTCT